>DAIDGW010000209.1 GCA_027452245.1 Acidobacteriaceae bacterium | reverse complement strand
AATTTTTCATAATAGATTGATCATTTAGAATTATTTCCGGATCTACGTACGGACATTGTAGATGTTATAAAGGAAAACACATATGCGAAAGCGGATCATCAGTAACGCGCAATTGCTGGCGAGCTTTGCCGTTGTGATCCTCGTGGCCATTTTTCTCACAAGTTGTACGTCCGACACCAGCAAGCCCGCCGAGACCCAGCCCGAGCCGAAAAAGACCGAGTTACTCACGGGTCGCTCCGCATTCCAGAAGATGTTTATTGCGGCCAGAGGCTGGGCACGTGATGCACAGCCGTACTTACTGGAGTCGGTTCCGACGTCCGACGCCAATGGGCATGACGGTAAGTCTGCGGAGTGGCGTTCGAACTTTGCCTCTGCTTCTCAGCGGGCCGTCAAGAGCTACCTCTGGTCGGGAAGCATCGCACCCGATGCTCCGTCCACTGGCATTTCGCCCGGTACGGAGGACAGCTACAATCCGTCTAATGCATCGACGCAGGTATTTGATATCGCGTTCCTGAAGGTGGACTCAGACCAGGCTTTTACGGTTGCGCAAAAGCACGGCGGCGACAAGATTCTGGAGAAAGCCGCAGACACTCCGGTTATTTACGCTTGTGATTGGAATCGGAACACCAACCGCCTGGTATGGCACGTCATCTATGGATCGAATCGGGAAACCGCTAAGTTGACGATCTCAATCGACGCGTCAACCGGAGAGTTCATTCGCGTCGAGAAGTAGTGTTTTGAGCCAGAGGCGCAAGCGTTCAAGCCAAATCGGCGGCTGAACTTGCGACAGATCAGGCTTTCAGGGCCCTTTTCCAATATCTTGAACGGGAGGATATAGAATTGCCCAGGCATCCTGATCCACTGCTAGAGAAAAGGATTCTAGACGCCGCTTGTGTACTGTGGGGCCAAGGCGGCACCCATGCGCTAACCATGCGGGCTGTCGCCAAGAAAGCCGGCACGACAACCCCTACTGTCTACGAACGCTACCAGGATCGGGCGGAGATTCTGCATGCGTTGCGCATGCGTACCCGCAGCGAGCTGTTCGAATCACTTATCTGTACCGATGGATTGGCCGAAGCATGCGAGGAATATTTACAGTTCGCGATGCGCAACCGCCATGCTTACGAAGTATTGTTTGACGGGGTCGCACAGCCTCCCTCGATACACGAAGCTTGGCCTTCATTCAATTTGATGCGTGATCGTCTGGCTGACCGACTGGATGGATCTCCGCGGTCGCATACGCGCCTGATGCTGGCGCTCTGGTCCCTGCTTCACGGGGCCGCGATGCTGATCATTCGGGGGGAATTTGAGGGGGCGCTGCAAACACAGACCATTCACAGCTGCATTGACGCAGTTGAGATGATTGTCTCGGCGGCTGGAAACTCGAATTTGCGAAGGCGCTCTGGACCGGAATGGCCGGCTAATCTCAATCTGGGGGAGGGGCAGGAGCGTAGGCATAAGCGAAGAGGCCGATCAGGGCGTCAAGCAAAAAAAGCAGGGAACACCTCGCGATCACGGCGCGTAAGATGACGCTGTTTCAACACGCCAGTTTCGGCGTGCGCATCCTTGGCGGAATAACTACTTCTTGGATTTTGTATCGGCGGAGGCAGCCTGTATGTGATCGATCGCTTTTTGTGCCTTCTCCGCATTGGGACCGTGCGGAAGAATCTTCAGATAGTTCTGGTATTCAGCTATGGCTTCATCGGGCCGGTTTAGTTTTTCCAGGGAGACGGCCAGACGGTAAGTGGCCAGCGCATCGTTCTGCTTGTAATACAGCGCTTCGCGATAGCGGGATTCAGCTGCTTTGTAGTTCTGCAACTTGAAATAAAAATCACCCACTTCGATATCCTTTGCCGCCTTATGAGGATCCCAAGGGTGAAATTCGCCAATTCCTGACTTAGCTTCCGCATCATTGACGGCTTCAGCGCTATTGGGGTGCGTTTTCGCGTCGTTCGGCGGCGGAGTGAGATCAATCTCCGCATCTTTGCTGCTACTTACTCCGTCATCGGGGCCGAGATCGTTCACGTTAACGCGATCAGAACGTGGAGGTTCGAAGATGGGTGGAGATTTCTCGGGAGATTCCGGAGTGGCTTCGGAAGGCTCGGGTTTCTGTGGTAGCGGACTGGTGGATTGCGTGGAATTGGAGTTTGTGGAGGACGATGTTGACGGCGTGGAAGATGTCCCCGATGAAGTGCTCGGTTGTTGCGCCCAGACAGTGACCGCAAAGATTGCGCAAATGAGCACGATTGAAACGCGAAGCATGCTTTCATTTTACCGCGCTAAGAATCTGCCTGCTGCTTCCCTGCATTTCATAAAAAATGCAGGCCGCTCAGGGGGGAGTTTGAGCGGCCTGGTTGGCGAAGTCCTCCGGGGAGGAGGAGTGAAACTTTACATTGAAGATGGATTGCTGCCGTTCGTGGATGCCGGGGCTGGCTGACTCTCACCCGCCGCATTGGTCATCAAGCGAACGTCGACTCGCCGGTTGTCTGCACGGCCGGCAGAGGTCTTGTTCGACTCAAGTGGCTTATCCTTGCCCAAGCCGATCACATAAATTTTGTGCGCCGGAACGTTGTACTTGGAAGCGAGGTATTGGGTAACGGCATCGGCACGGCGCTGACTCAGCGTGTAATTGTAATCTGCGGGGCCCACCGAATCGGTGCCACCCTCCAGGGTGATGATGTATCCCTTGGTGTTGGAAATGCTGGCCGCAAGCTGATCAAGAGCCTGCTTTGCCTTGGGCGTGAGATTGTCCTTGTTAAAGCCGAACTTTACCGAAGTCTCGGCCACGGGATGATAGTTGTCGAGATTGGCGACCGTATTTGTCAGGACGCCCACGCGAGTATTGGCGTTGTCGGCTGTTTGCTGGGCGGAGGTTGCATTCTGGTTGGCTGCTTGCGCCTTCTGATCGACCTCTGCGGTCTTGGCATTCACGGATTGAATGCCAGCCTGAGCGCGAGCGTCGACGTCCTTAATTTCTCGGCTGTTCTTGGCTGTCAGATCATCGAGTTCGTTGGTCTTGTTGATGAGAGGCGTGGTCTGTTGTTTGACATAGTTCTTACTGGCGCAGCCGACCGTCGCCGCCAAGCTGCCCGCCAGTAGTATCACTAACGAAGTGCGATTCATAGAGCTCCTTCTTTCTTTCGTGCAGCGCGTTTCCGCGCAGAACTTTTAACGAGTGCCCGGGAATAATGATGCCGACCGCAGGTTCCGCGTTTACTTTTGCACGGCACGTGCCAGTTCTCCATACTGTGGAAGCCTTAGGTAAGTATATAGCGAATCAATCACTTGGCAGTGAGATGGAAAGGTATGTACTGTGTTTCGGATGCATCCCGCCAAAGCAAAGCCCACATAAAGCATGGAAAATTTATATGGCTAGCGACCCGTGCGACGAGAGAGAGAATCGGGAGGGCCAGAGGATGTCTACGGGGACTTGGAAGGGCTGGAGGGGCTGACTGGATCCTCGAGACGGCACAAGCCAATACAGGTGAGAGCGGCCGCACCGATTCCGATCAGTTTCCAACGGGTGGAATCAAGAATCGGACCGTTCGCACCCTGTGGCGAATCGGCCGCCACGCAGTGTTCCTCGCGGGTCGTTTCCTCTCCTTGATGCACGATGGAGCGATCTTTCTGCTCCTTCTTGTTCAGTGCCGCTTGAGTTTTACTGCCACGCTCCACGTAGACATCGCTCTGATGCGACACAATGTGGATTTTGCCATCGGCATCCGAGACGTCGTACTTTGTCCAGGCATCCTTAACGGGCCATATCGTAACGCAGCCGACTCGAACTTTGAGTCGCCGGTTCGTGTTCACCATCAAAGTTCCGTGTGCGAGCGCGAGTTCATCCTGGTTGTAGGAGAAGAGAGTGTCAGAAGCTACTGAAACAGAACTACCAGAGGCGTCCATTTCTGCCAATCCTTGTGCGTTGGTCTGCACTGAGTCATCTTTGGCCAGCGTCCAAGATACGGGGGCAGGATTGCCGTTCACCGTGACGTTCCCCTGGGGATGGAGGATTGCGCTGCTTGGTTCCTGCGCCAGAAGCGTTCCGGGCAGGGTGCAGAGCATCACTACGCAAGTGAGTTGACGCCAGTCGGGCAGAGAGAATCCGAGCATTTGCGTAAAATCCACCATGATGAGCGTAACGTTCTCATGCGCCATTGGGTATTACCTTACGTGGTGCGATGAGGCTTCAAGGAATTGAGCAGTTCGGGACGTGCCGTGCAAGCGGTTTGCGTTACGGGTGCAGTCGAGGGGAACCTGAACAGCATCAGGCCAGCGGTTACGACTCACATCATTTTTTTTCTCAGCATATCCAGAGCCATGGTGGTAGTGAAGGAGCGGACGCGGCGACGGTCTCCGGCAAAAGTTCTCTGCGCTACTTCCGTTCCGGAATCGCTTGCAATGGCTATGAACACCAGGCCCACCGGCTTTTCCGGGGTTCCTCCTTGTGGTCCGGCGACCCCGGTGATGCCCACGCCGTAAGATGCCTCACAGCGATAGCGAATACCTTCTGCCAGGGCGGCTGCCACTTCGCGGCTAACCGCGCCATGCCGTTCGATCATGTGCTCGGGGACGCCAGCGAGTTCTGTTTTGAGTTGATTCGAGTACACGATTGCGCCGCCCAGAAAATATCGGGAACTGCCGCTGATGGAGGTGATGCGCTCAGCCAGCAGGCCTCCAGTGCAGGACTCCGCGACGGCCAGGGTGGCATTACGCATCTGTAGCCAATAGCCGACGATTTGTTCGAGGGACTCGCCGTTGCGAGAGAAAACCGCATCGTCCAGTTCGTCCTCAACCTGGTCCGCCACAAGGTCAACTCTTTCCTGGGCTACATCAAGGGATCTCGCCTGGGCAATGAAATGGACCTGAATCTCCCCGGGGCCTGCAAGAATCGTGGTCTCCACCTCCGGATGTTTCTTGTAGATGGGTGCAATACGCGCGTCGACGTGAGATTCCCCGAGCATGGCAATTTTCAGTACACGGGAAGCCAGGAAGGCGAGCGGAAGCTTGGCGCGGAGGCGCTCCCGCACTTCCGATTCGAACAGGGCTTTGAGTTCATGGGGAGGGCCGGGGAACAGGATGATAATGCGATCTTTTCCTTCGAATACGCCGGTAATCCACTGTCCTGAAGCAGTGCCATTGACGTTGGGCAGAACTGTTGCGCCCTCGATGACATCCGCCTGTTTGGCATTGTTCGGCGCCATCTTCCAACCGCGCGAAGCGAAGCGCGCCTGCAACTGCGTGAGGATCTCGGGATCACGGCTCAATTTCCGCCCAAGCGCTTCGGCAACTGCTTCTCGCGTTAGGTCGTCCTCTGTAGGTCCCAGACCGCCGCTGAGCACAACAATGTCGCTGCGAGATACCGCGTGTTGGACGGCGGTAACGAGGCGGCCCAGATTGTCTCCAACAATGGATTTGAGGACGACCGGCACGCCCAAACGATTGAGTTGTTCGGTCAAGAACAGGGAATTCGTGTCGCTGCGAAATGGAGTGAGCAACTCTGAGCCGACCGCGATGATTTCAGCGTTCACGCGTTTAAAGTTTAAAGGAAATCGCTGATTCGGCGTAAAGAATCGGGGGACAGCCAGTCATCATCAACAAAGTTGGAATTGCACCTAGAAGCGCCATACAACGCCCAGGCCGACAAAGTAATTATGCTGGCGTGTCTTTCCCGTCGCCGCAAGGGGAAGATCGGGCGTGCCTGACCAGAAGTCGCGGAATTCTCCGCGAATCGCCAATGAGTGCAAGAGTTTCACGTCTAATCCAACTCCGCTCTGCAGCACACCTGAATTTGTAGACTTTCCGGGATTCGGTCCTCCGTAGAGCAGTTGGCTGGCCTCGCTGAAATGCGCGAATCCGCCGCCGATACTGACCCACGGGGATACGGATGTAGAAGGGAACAAGTTAAGGCGTGCACTGGGAGTCAGAAAGAACTGCCGGTATCCGCTTGGTACCACATTAGCCCCAGAATTCAGGTCTTCGTCGGGATTAAGCATGACCGGAACCTCGGCGGAGAGACCGACGATTCCCGTTTGCCAAACATGCCTGGCATAGTTCACCTGGAAACTAAATCCGGCGCCAGATCGAACGAATGGATTGAAGACCGAAGCATTCAACCCCCCCAGACCCTGGTCGCTGATGATGGTTCTTCCGAAGAGACCCGCCAGTTCATTCTTCTGATCTTGGGCTCGCGCCGAAGCCGTGAACAGGACGACAGCCGCGATGGCCACGCTCCAAAGCCGGGTCCCAGACATTCAGCCTCCCCCAGAAGCGAACGCGTAAGTTGTACGGCGGTAAGGCTCAGGTTAGCACGGCAGGTGCGAGTTTTTGCCTGTGGGACGCTGCCTTTCAGGGTTCATCCCCGGGCCCGCTCAGACCCAGAAGATGATGCTTGGGCGATGTTAAAATAAGTAGATTCATGTCCTTAAGCGAACGAACCGTAGAAGCCCCTTCGGCTTCAATCCGAAAAGATGAAAGTAGGCAGAAGGTGGGGTTCGTCAGCCTAGGATGCCCCAAGAACCTTGTTGACAGCGAGGTAATGATGGGCATGCTGGAGCAGGCGGGTGCCGAACTGACCACCCAGGCTGAAGACGCAGATGTTATTGTCGTGAACACTTGTTCGTTCATTGAGAGCGCACAGCGGGAATCGGTGAACACGATCCTGGAGATGGCTGGGCACAAAACCGGTGGCAAAGCCAAAAAACTGGTTGTGGCCGGGTGTCTGGTCGAGCGCTTCCGGGAGCAGATTCGCAAGGATATTCCGGAGGTCGATGCGGTCGTTGGCACGGGGGAACTGTACAAGATTCTTTCTGCCACAGGCGTGAATTTGTCGCCGACACGCTCTGCTTCCCCGTTCGTAGTTCTGCAATCCCGCCCAGAAGGCGATGTTCGTGCAGCGCAAGGGCGCTTTTCGCGGGAGTCGTGGGATGGGGCAGTCGCGGATCTGCCGAATTATTTATATGACGAGGCGACACCGCGCAAACTAGCGACACCCGGATATATGGCCTATATCAAGGTTGCGGAAGGCTGCGATCATCCCTGCAGCTTCTGCATCATTCCCCAATTAAGGGGGAAGTTTCGCTCCAGGCGATTTGAATCAGTCATAGCCGAGGCGGAACGTTTAGCCGCCAGCGGGGTTCGCGAAGTTACTCTCATTGGTCAGGACACAACTTGTTACGGCGAAGATTTTGGCCTGAAAGATGGGCTGGCATTATTGCTGGAAAAACTGGCAGCCATCGAGGAACTTCGCTGGATCCGCTTCCTATACGCCTATCCAAACAAGATCACGGGCAGGTTGCTGGAGACTATCGCGAGGCACGAAAAGATCTGCTCGTACATGGATGTCCCTTTACAACACGCGTCTTCCGTGACGCTGAAACGAATGAAGCGTGGTGGTGGCGCGGAAGTTTTTCTCAAATCCATTGCGAAAATGCGCCGCAATATTCGGGATCTGACCCTTAGAACTTCCTTCATTGTGGGATTTCCCGGCGAGACAGAGAAGGAGTTTGGGGACTTGTGCGATTTTGTCAAAGAGGCGCAGTTTGATTGGATGGGAGTGTTCGCCTACTCAGATCAGGAAGGCGCTTCCGCATTTGCCCTCGAAAATAAACTTTCAACGCGGGAGATCGAACGCCGGCGCAAGCACCTAATGAGCATTCAGCGGCAAATCAGCAAGAAAAAGAAGAAATCTCTCGTAGGCCGAGAATTTGATCTGCTACTCGAAGGAGAATCCGAGGAAAGTCCGTTGCTGCTCGAGGGGCGAACAGCAATGCATGCTCCGGAGATTGACGGAAAAGTCTTGGTCAATGACGTACCAGAAGGCGTCGAACCGATCCCGGGAAAGTTCTACCGCTGCGAGATTACAGAGTCCCACGATTACGATTTGGTGGCACGGATCATTGAAAACTGATCAGTTCCAGAGTCGTCCCAAACAGGCGTCAAATATGCCACGCAAGCGAACGGCCACGGTTCGATGCCCCATCTGCAAGACGGAGGTGAGGCGCGCGAGTTCCGAATTTCCTTTCTGCAGCGAGCGTTGTCGCACCATCGATCTGGGCAAATGGGCGAGCGGCGGATATGTAATCTCTTCTCCGACCGGCGACACCGAAGAATCAGTTCAGGATGGCGGTCCTGAGGGTCGTCATCGCGAGTAGGACATGTGGCCGCACTCACGAAGATGACTTCCATGGAGAGGCAGATCAACGGCGGCAAAGAGGGCCGATGCCCGCTCTGGGCCTCGGCGGTAGCTACAGTTTGCGGTGTCGGGCACCTGCGCCCGGGGCCGGGAACCTGGGCGTCGGCCGTGACCGTGTTGCTGTGGATGGGAGCAGGATACGGCTGGCGAGAGGATATCAACCCGATCGTGACGGTCGTAGCTGTTGCGGTTGTTGTCCTGATCGGTATCCCGGCGGCAACGGAGGTGTCTGAGAGCAGCGGGATCAAAGATCCACAATTTGTGGTCATTGATGAAGTTGCTGGCCAATTGATCGCACTCATGGCGGCTCCGCTGGTCTGGAAGGCCGCCTTAGTGGCCTTTGTGCTCTTTCGCGCTTTTGATATCGTCAAGCCCCCTCCCGTCCGTCAACTGGAGAAGCTGCCGGCAGGGTTTGGCATCGTAATCGACGATCTTGCTGCGGGACTTTATGCCTTTATCGGGGTGCATCTTCTGCTACATTTTGGTCTACTAAGGTAGTAGCGACGTTTGGTGTTCCAAATCGCTAAAATAAATCTGCATGGCCTTTTCCGATCGGATTCTGGGTAAGAAGAGTGTGAATGGCGCTCCCCACATTGAGGGAATCCATCCCGCCTTTGCGCTTGCGGGAGGGGAAATCAGGATCAGCGGATCCGGTCTTCGCCCGCAAGAGTTACAACGACCGCACGTGCGTTTCGGTGATGTACAGGGAGCAGTCGTTGTCAGTTCGGATGGATTTCTCGTTGCCCGCGTGCCTGACGGAGCCACTTCGGGACCCGTCGTGGTCTCGACAAATGGCCACAACAGCAATTCGCAGGAAGTGAGGGTAGCTGTTCCCATTGCGGAAAATCTGCACCCTGTCACAAATCCGGCGATTGACGCCGAAGGCAATATTTACACAACGTTCTCGGGATCGCGCGGCCAGAAAGTTCCGGTATCGATCTTCAAAATCGATACGAACTATGCGGTAAAGCCATTTGTCGCAGAGATGATGAATGCGACATCGATTGCGTTCGACCGCGGCGGGCAGATGTATGTTTCTTCGCGATTTGACGGAGCGGTCTACCGGGTGGCAGCCAACGGAACCATGACCACTTATGCTGAAGGCATGGGCATCGCCACCGGCATCGCTTTCGACGCTGAAGAGAATCTATATGTCGGGGATCGCAGCGGGACGATATTCAAGATCTCGCGTGAGCAGCAGGTCTTTGTCTTCGCGACCCTGGAACCGAGTGTCTCTGCCTATCACCTGGCGTTTGCCGCCAATGGCGAACTATTTGTCACCGGGCCGACTACTTCCAGCTTTGACGCGATTTACCGCATCGATCCCCACGGTACGGTGAGTACTTTTTATCGGGGACTTGGACGTCCGCAGGGGCTGGCATTCGATGCAGCCGGAAATCTTTATGTCGCAGCTTCGCTGTCGGGGAAGCGCGGAATCGTGAAGGTTACCCCTGAGGGCAGCGCCAGCCTGGAAGTTTCAGGGCAAGGCTTGGTTGGTCTGACCTTTGCTCCGGGGCGCTCTGCTGTTCTTGCGACCACGACGGCGGTACACCATCTTTCATGGGACATTCAAGGTGCCAGCCTGCTGACGTAAGTGTCTGATTCCGCAACGCGGCTTATTTCTTCACTGCAGATTCAACTTCTTCATACAACCTGGATAAACGCATTGCATCGTCTCTTGATTCCCCGAAGCGGGCCAGTTCGTAGGCTTCGGTGAATTCAGAGATCGTCGTACGCAGAGGCTCTTCCGAAACAGTATTAACAAATTCACGCGGCGTCTGCGTCAAGCGCTTATGCAGGGACCGGCGCGCGACTACCCGAAGCATACGTTCATACCACATTGCGGCCGCGTTGCTCGGCGAGCGCTCGGGATGAGCGGTTAGCCATCGTTGTCGCAACCAGAGCAGTATTCGGCTCAGGTTCGCCAGGAGAACTATCCCAATCAGCAAGCTCGAACCAGCAAGGACCCAGCTCCAGTAGGAGTGCTGCAGACGAGTTTGCGATCGGCGTGCCCAAGCGACCCACGATTCGTATTTCAACCGTGCCCATGCTCGCGTGTGATCTGCCGAATTTCGCGCCCCGCTAAGCGCCGCTCGTCCCAGAACGTACTGATGGGAGGAGTCGTAGCTAATGATCCATTCCTGCCAAAAGGAAGTGGCGGCATCCAGATATAGACCCAGACGTCCCCATCCTTGCGGAGTTTGGATCGCGCCACCGGGGGTGGGATCGAAAGTCTGCCAGCCATATCCCGGGAAATACACTTCGACCCAGGAATGAGCATCTTTGGCGCGGACGATGTAATTACCCGTGATGTCGTTGAATTCATCGCTGCGAAATCCATTCACCAGGCGTGAAGGAATGCCGAGCGTCCGCAGCATCACTGCCATTGCAGAGGCGAAGTATTCGCAGTGCCCACGCTTCCTCTCAAAAAGGAAATTCGCAATCGGGTCCCTCACCCGCGTGCGCGGCAGTTGGAGGGTGTATCCGTAATGCGATCTGAGATAGTTTTCCAAGGCTTCAGCCCGGTCATAGTTGTTGGAAGCGGATCCGGTGATCTGGAGGGCAAGTGAGCGCACCCGCGGATCGACATCGGGAAGTCGAAGGTACGGGGTGAGATACGGAGAGCTAAAACGTGCCTCGACCGCTCGCAGTTGCGACGGGGAAGGCCGTCCGATGTCGGAATCCGCCCCGTAGCCGCTTATTGGATGCCGCTCATCCATGTCGTAGACACTTCCACCGCTGTCGACCGAGATCATCTGGTAAGGGCCACTTACGCGGCGAGGGAGGGGCGCAAGGAAAAAAATGTTAGTCCCGATCGGCTCCATCACGACGCGGTAGTGGATCGGGTGCTGCCAGGTCGCTACAGCCCCGGTGTTGATCTCTACGGATGGAATCTCGAAGGAATCATCCGAAATGCGCTCGGCAATAAATTGCTGGTGGGGATGAGACCAGCTCTGTCCATCAAAGTTAGACAGGGCTACTCCCCGCCAATACAAGCTGTAACGGCCAACGCTGTCGCCGTCGATCTGGATGTGCATCACCGGGGAATTTGACTGCTGGATTTGGCCGATCTGTCCCAGTTGCACGTGATCGCTGAATCCGGTGGAGAGGTCGGTACCCATTGAGTAGGCGTTCAGATAGCCCGTAGACATGCGCGGCAGAAGGAAGAAGATCATTAACCCGCCGACCAGAATGAGCACCATCAGCAGAGGAGCGAGGCGGGTCAAAGAAAATGCCAAGTGGCGATGCTCGCCAGGATCATTCGAATGGCGCGCTTGGATCTCTGCATTCTTGGCGGAACGGCGCATTTCCAGGAGGACGAAGGTCATCACCGCCACCAGCATGAACACGGCGAAGAAGACCAGGAATACGCTGTCGACGGTTAGCACCGCTGATGCCAGAACCATCAAGAACGCAAGGATCGCGAGCATGACCTCATCGCGGTCGCGACGAATGGAAAACATGCGAATCACGACAGCGAACAGTGCAAGATGCACAGTTGCGCTCAGAAAACTTCGCGACAGGAATAGGAAATCGATGGCAAAGAAGAGGAAATAGACAATGGTCAGCGGGGTGGTCCAGCGCTCAGAGATGACCAGATTGCGCTTTTTTACCAGTAGATAACCCCGGATAGCCAGCGCAGCGATCACCAGAACGACGGTGGGGAGATCGAGCCCGCCGGTGCTGGCAAGTGTTCCAAATCCCGTGAAAACAAGCAGGTACAGCGACAATTCGAAGTATTTATCGATTGCCCGCCGGAGGGGAACTGGTTGGATTTTGGGCAGACGCATGCCGAGACTTAAGTAGGTGCTCGCCCTATTGTTCGACAATTCCCACTACAAGGGAAGGACTTGAGCGGTGCTTCTTGCACCAAAAGTCACTTGTGGCTGAGGCTGCGTTGAGAACACCTTGCCCGGCATGCTAATGAGCATTGAAGAGAAGGGTAATCTGCTTCTTTACGGCGACGGGTTTTCCGTTCAGCAACGACGGGCGATATCGCCACTGGCTGACCGCATTAACAGCAGAGGGGACCAACATGGGATCTCCGCTGATCGGCTTAATCTGATGAGGCCGACCGTCTTCGCCGACGCTTACATCCAGGACCACCGGACCTTCAATTCGCTGTGCGCGAGCCAGCGGAGGATAAGATGGCTGGACTCTGCGAATAAGAGGGCCTTCCAGAAATCCTTGAGAGATTGGGGTGTCTAGGGTTGGAAGAGAAGGAGTTGCGGGCACAATCACATTAGAGATTTGGGCTGTGGGCGCAGTGGAAACGATAGGGCTGGTTATAACGATGTTATTGTTCGAAGCATTCTTCAGGGTTGGAAGCGTTCCTGGCGTTTTTATCGAAATTGCGAGCACCGGACGCACGGATTCGGATTCGATATGTGCTGCATTTTTCACTAGGGTTTTGGAATCGTGTTGTTCGGGAATTGCCTGCGAAATAGATGCAGACGGTTTTGAATCGCTTGACGCGGAAGAGTTAGTCTTAGGTTGGGCCGGCTGTTTTTCGGCTGCAAGTTGTGCCTCAATAATGTCGTCATCGGAGGCATGCCAGCTGAACCATGCGATTGTCGATATGAGCAAAGTTATGGTGGCAATTCCAGCAAAGAACCAGAAACGCTGACTGCGAGAATTGGTTTGAGCATCGGACGAGAGTACGGGGGCGACAAGGATTTCGCGCCGGATCTGCGCTCGCCTCGCTTCGATGACCTCCAGGGAACGGCGAGAAGGTTCGAACGATGCTTTCCTTTCACTATTTTCTGTAACCGGCGCAGGCTCCGGTTTAACCGTTGCTGCTGCGATTCCAGCAAGCTCTTCTAGCCGCTTCAGCGAGTCATCGCCGAAGGACCCAGGTTCTGACGAAAAAGCTTCCATTATGCCCAAGGTCGTAGACCCAACTTGAACGGGAACGACAGCGATGGATCGGATACCGAGAGTCCGACAGAGCTGCGGGTCAACTCTGTCGTCCGCCTGAGTATTGTCACAAATCAGGGATTTCCCCGAGCGGAAACATGTGCCCGAGATACCGGAGGAGACATCGACGCTTGATCCCGTGGGTGGGCACAAGGAGCCGCTGGTGACTTTGCAGGTGACGGCCCCATCCTGTGCGAGAGCGATTGCCACTCCTTGCGCTGCCGTCAGGATACGGGCGGCATGAGCCACGCCTGACAGAATCTCTTCCGGTTGGTGTGATCGCTCCGATACCGCGCGGCGCAAGGTCGAGAACAGACTCTGGGGGGCTAAGGAATCGCTTTCGGAGGTATTTTCAACAGGAAGCAGGTTCGCCGCAGATGGCGCAGAATTGTAGGTTGTTACCGGCAGATGGCCCATGTACCTTCCCGGCAAGCGCAAAATTTGAGACGAAGTCGCCGTGGCAAGGCGCTAGACGCAATTATTGCTCGCATTTTGGGGCATCCCCCTGGCGATGTCAATTGAGAACGGGTCCGCCGTTGAACCAGAAGTACATAGTGAACCTGCCAGCCGGATTCTTCCGGGAAAACTACGCCAATTGCCTGATTCTGGGCGTTGGTAAAGGGGCTATAATCAACCGGAACTCGCCTAGGTGTGTTATGCATCGCCATCTCACCGGTTGTTTGATTTTGTCGATCTATGTGCCTGTCTGTTTAGCTCAAACCGGTCCGGGACCCGCATCAGAATCCGTTAAAACGCAGGCGCAAGCGGCGCAACCGCAGGGGGCCACTGCGTCTCCCATTGATCCTAACGCTCCCCACATGTCGCGGCAGACACGCTTGCAGATCATCCGGGATTTCGAGACCCAAGTCGTCTACGCCAGAACCATATTTCCCATGGGAACTAAGGGCCTGAAGCTGGAGAACGGTGTGATCACACCCAGCGGAGAGGATTTACAACAGGCGATTGCGATCTATGGCCCTGCAATTAAGCCGGGCGATCCTGCACAGATCACCTACGTTCAGATCAAGCCGGACCACATCCATCTCGAGCTAAATGGCGGAGCGATCCGGCGGCAGAAATGGTATCAGCACATCGAAATTGCCGGCTCGACCGGCGGGGTGATTACACCGGGAGGCGGTCAGCCCATCAACAATCCTCACGGCTCCTGCATAGACGTTTACTTCAACAAGTACGTACCTGAAATGAGCGCGCAGCAATTCCGCGACCTGCTGTTTCCGCTGCTGGATTTCAAGGCCAGGAGCAAAGAGCAAGCCTACCTGAACACGGTGCCGCAGAATGTCAAGCAGGCCATCCTGGAACATCGGGTATTAGTTGGCATGAATCAGGAAATGGTGCTCTACGCGATGGGTCGGCCCCCGAAGAAGGATCGCGAGAAGGATAGTAAAGGAGCAGAATACGAAGAGTGGATCTACGGCCAACCTCCACAAGATGTGGACTTCGTCCGCTTCGTCGGAGATGAAGTCGTACGCCTGGAAATCATGAAGGTAGGCGGCGAAAAAATCGTACGTACGCAGAAGGAAGTGTTCCTGGAAACCACGCAGGAGAAGGAAGCAAAAGCCGAACAGCAGGAACGCCCCGCGAACGCACCTAGTTTGCGGCGGCCCGGAGAGGATTCCCAGGACGTACCAAAATCGACGGAGGGTGGGAACCCCGCGCCGGTAATGCCCCCGCCCGATTTACCGCCAACTAATGCGCCGCCCGTGGGTCCGCCGGGACCAATCCTGTAATCGTAACTGAATTACTTGGTTTGAGCCCTGTTCGAATCGATATCCCTAAAAGAGAAATCCAGCGATACGTTGGAATATTTCTGCCCATTCACTTCCACATACGGATAAATAAAGTAATTAAGAGGCTTGCCTGCTTGCGGAGGATTCAGGCGCAGATCGCGTCCCAAGGTGAACTCGATTCGGTTTACGTCGAGTGAACCGAAGAAATAGTCCCGCTTGTTTGGATTTAGCCAGGCCTCGGAGATATCGACGGGAATCCAACCTCGACCGTCGGTGTAGAAATCGGACCAGCAATGATAACCCGCGATTTCAGCAGAATGTTTGTCGGACGGAAGAGGAAATCCAATTTCAAAACGAGCCGGAATTCCCTCTGAGCGAGCCATCGAAATAAAGAGGGAATGGAAGTCGGTGCAGTTCCCCTTCTTTGCGCTACAAGCATACAGAACGTCGCCCCGTCCCCAGCCGGTGCCACTCTTGTCGTAGCGCATCGTAGAGAAGACGTAGTCGTAGATGGCCCGAGCTTTCTGTAGTGGATCGGTCTTCCCGCGTGTGATCATTGCAGCCAGTTCCGCTGGCAATCCGCTGGTCGGCATAAGAATATTTGGCCCCAGATCCCTCTGGCGCTCTTGACTGGTGAGGTTTGTCTTGAGAGCGTGAGGATCATTCTCTGCCAGCCCGCGCCTCTCCCGGCGAACCACGTCGTACTCGATGTTGAAACCCAGTTCAGACTGGCCGACCGATGATGCTTCCGCATAGAGCATTTGGTTGCCGTACGTCTGTTCGTGAGTTCGCATCATGTGCAGATCGCCCCTCGCAGAGACAATGGTCACATCCTGGAAAGCACCGGAGCGGGCGACCGGGATCCAGACGCGAACTTTTGCGTCAGCCGGAAGGTTCTTTACGGTGAAGGCATACTGAAACTGAAAATGCCGGGAATCCTGAGCATAAGTAAGAACAGCGATGCTCATTAGCAAACAGGCGACGAGGATATTGCGCAGCATAAGCGGTTTTCTCTCTGGTTCCACAAAGACAATTTGCTATTGACAATTGGAAAGGAAACGACGCACGGGCGTTTTAGGAGGGACGCCGTCAGGTAAATCCACGCTTGCGGATTCGCACAGAAGAAAGATGCCCGATCATTGCAATACGGTTCCGCTATTTTAGCAGGGGAAATCGCATCTGATTCCGAGGAGACAAGCAGGTAGAATCGTGCAATGCCGATTGCCATCCAATGCCGCGATCTACGCAAGACCTATGAGGGAAAGGTCGAGGCTGTCCGCGGACTGAATCTGGAAATTCACGCTGGGGAGTGCTTCGGTTTGCTCGGACCAAATGGAGCAGGGAAGACAACCACCATCGAAATTCTTGAAGGTTTGCTCGCTCCCACGTCCGGCGATGTATCTATACTTGGCTGCAATTGGCATGACAATGAACGTGAGTTGCGCGAGTGGCTCGGCATCTCGTTGCAGGAGACACGACTTTCGGAAAAGCTGTCGGTGAGGGAAACGATCGATTTATTTGCCAGCTTCTATCGCCAACCGAGACCGACCGATGAGGTCCTCGACCAGTTGCAACTTACGGAGAAAGCCAATTCCTGGGTCGGGAAGCTTTCCGGAGGGCAGCGGCAGCGGCTTGCCGTAGCGACCGCTCTGGTTAGCAATCCGAAGGTTTTGTTCTTGGACGAACCGACCACGGGACTGGATCCCCAAAGCCGCCGACAATTATGGGAGATCATCGGAGCGTTCCAGCAGCGTGGGGGAACAGTACTTCTGACGACTCACTACATGGATGAAGCAGAACGGCTCTGCGACCGATTGGCAATTGTTGATCACGGGAAAGTCATTGCCGACGGATCTCCCGCCGAGTTGATCGAGCGGCTGGGTGGGCATCACGTAGTAGAGTTCGCGGTCAAGGGAAATAGAAGCCGGGCGGGGGACATCCAAGTCTGGGGGACGCTGCCGACTGTGGAATCGGTGCGTGAAGATGATGGAATTGTCGCGTTAACCGTGAAGGAACCACATCTCACGATTCCGGCGCTGCTGGACGTGATTGCTCGGGCGCACCAGTCATTAGAGCGACTTACAACACGGCAGGCAAGCCTGGAAGATGTCTTTGTACGACTTACCGGAAGGCACCTGCGGGAACAGTGAAGTAGAAATAAGTTCATGAATATTGCACAACAAATTCCGCCAGGAACGAAACCTGTGCCTGCAAATCGACCAGTACGGCAGAATTCTCGTTGGGCTGGCTATTGGCACTTGCTAATGGCTCGCATGCTGGAACTCAAGCGCGAGCCGGAAGTCGTGTTTTGGGTGTTCCTGTTTCCTTTGTTGCTTGCGCTCGGTCTCGGCATCGCATTCCGAAATAAGCCCGGCAATGCAGCTTCGGTCGCGATTGTTGCGGGTACCGGAGCGGAGCAGAAGCAAGCGATGCTGTCGCGCTCACCGCAACATGAGATGTTCAAGGTCAACGTCGTTGATGCAGCCACCGCGCACAAAGGATTTCGCCTGGGTAAATACGATGTCATTGTCATGACTGGCTCCAGCGATGGCATCGAATATGAATACGATCCGGCGCGCCCAGAGAGCGTGCTGGCGCGGGTTGAAATCGAGGACGCTATGCAGTCGGCCGCTGGACGCAAGGACGTGTTATCCACAAAGTTGGTAACGTCGTCGGAACCCGGATCGCGGTATATCGATTTCCTCATCCCCGGTTTATTGGGCATGAACCTGATGAATTCAGGCATGTGGGGAGTCGGATTCGCGCTAGTGGACATGCGCCAGCGCAAGTTGCTGAAGCGATTCGTGGGAACTCCGATGCGTCGCGGAGACTTTTTGCTCGCCCTGATGTCCAGCCGTTTGGTGCTGATGGTAATCGAGGTAGGTCTGCTCCTGACCTTTGGCGTGATCGCGTTTCACATGCGCGTGCTGGGGTCCGTATTCTCCATTGCATTAATTGGCGGGATCGGGGCTGTAACGTTCGGATGCGTTGGGCTATTGACGGCGAGCCGGGCGCAGAAGATTGAAAGTGCCAGCGGGCTTATTAATCTCGTGATGATGCCTATGTGGATCTTCTCGGGTGTTTTCTTCTCGTATGAACGGTTTCCGCAGGTGGTTCAGCCATTTATTCGCGCCCTGCCGTTGACGGTGCTAAACGATGCTTTGCGTGCCAGCATCCTGGAAGGTACCCCGCTGCTTCACCAGTGGAATAGGTTGCTGGTGATGGGAATCTGGGGAGTTGTTTCGTTTGCTCTGGCACTAAAGTGGTTTCGCTGGACTTAGAAGGTGCGTGGCACCCAAGTCAAGCCTCGAACCATGCTCGTACCTGAGATGGCGCCGAGGCCTGCCTTTGCGGTGCTCGTGTAAGCAACAGACCTATTAACAGGTTACAGGTTATGACTTCGCTTGCTTGCCGGCTTGCTTGCGTACCTTCGCCCAGCGTTGCCGTTGCGCCTCGGCAATCCGGCGGCGTGCTTCCGGGCTCAACGGACGACGAACCCGGGTCGCATGCTGCTTCCTGCCGCTGACCTGGCCGAGTGCATTTAATGCCTTCCTCACCTGCCCAAGTTCAGCCTCTAGACGGGCATATTCCTTTTGCAAGGAAGCTACCACGTTGTTCAGTGTGGCCATTGATGGACCCCCTTCCCCAAGTAAGGTAACACGTTAGTGCAGTTGTGGGGCAATTAGGGTCGAAAAAGAGGCGAACAGCCCGAGTTAGACATTATCAAAACTCACATCGCGACTATTAGGTGTTTGCTCGGAAGCTACAACTGATGTCTTTTACTGCGTTCGAGCTGTCGGCCAAAATCCATGATTGTGCCGATGAGTGCTTCGAGATCATTAGCCCTAATTGTCGGATTCATACACGTAAACTTCAGAGCCTGCCTGCCGTGAACTTCAGTATGGCCAATTACTGCCACGCCTGCGCGAAAGAGGAGTTGTGATAACTCGCGATTCAGCTCATTCGGATCGAGTGAATCGTCTTCTGGACGATACCGGAAAACAACCGTGCCCATTTCCGGCTCATGTTCTAATTGGAATCGAGGACTCATCCGTAGAAGGTCGGCTGCCTGTTTCGCTAAATATAGAGTGCGATCGATCATTGAGCCCAGCTTGTTCTGCCCGAGAGCATGAAGAGCGGTCCAGACCTTCAATGCATCGAAGCGCCGGGTTGTAAGTAAGGAGTTAGTAACCAGATTTGGAATACCTTTTTGCTCAGAATTTTCAGGATTCAGATACTCGGCGTGAAAACGCATGCTTTCGAAGTAATTTCGATTTCGCAGCAGAAAGACGCCACAAGGGATAGGCTGCCACAGCAGCTTATGGAAATCCAGGCTTACTGAATCGGCGACTTCGATTCCTTTCAGCTTCGGCCGCTGCGCTGTCGAAAATAGAAGGGCTCCGCCGTAAGCTGCGTCAATGTGAAGCCAAACCCCATCGGACTGTGCAATTTGGGCTATCTCCATTAACGGATCGATCGACCCGAAATCGGTGCTGCCGGCTGTTGCTACGATTGCGAAGGGCATGAGTTCTTGATTGCGAAGTGATTCGAGAGCCTGTCGTAGATCGACGGGGTTCATACGAAACAGCTCGTCCGTTTTCACACGAACCACCGACTGGAGCCCGAGTCCCAGCTGCGCCATCGACTTTTCAATGGTGAAGTGAGCAACTTCGGAACAAAGCACTCGCATGTGCGATGCTTGTGGGGGCATTCCCGACTTCTGGACCGAGCAATGCCATTGGGACTCCACGAATCTATCTCGTGCCAGCAGCAACGCCTGGTAATTGGATTGGGTGCCTCCGGCGGTTAAGGTTCCGCCGGAATTTTCAGAAAAACCGACTTCACAGCACAACCAAGTGATCAACTCCTGCTCGAGAACGGTCGCGAATGGAGCCTGATCAAAAGAATCCATGGATTGATTCAGGGTGCTGATCACAATTTCGGCAGCTAGAGAAGCCAATAGAGGCGGGCAATGCAGGTGTGCGATCGTAGATGGATGATTTACGTTGATCGAGTGTGAGATTGCCAGTTGCAACCTATCGAGGATCTGTTCAGTAGAATCGGAACCGAGCGGGAGATCAGAGGTTAGCAGGCTTGCTAATTCATCCTGGTTTTTGCCGCAATAAGGCCGATCCGGCAAGTTGGAAACGATCAGTTCCACTACCTTGGACAGAAGCTCGATGTATCTTTCCTTACTTTCAGGCGCAGATGTCAGGAACTCAGATTCGAACAAGAAGGCCTCTCAGTCAATGAATGTGCCATATCGTCTCACAAGAGAGTACATCGGAAAAATCCAGCGAATTATAGGTGTAGACTGCAATTTTGCGAAGGAGCGACGAGCGAATGAAAACGGGAAAACTGGCTCAAACCTATTGTGTCGATAACGGAAGACATTTTCGTTTGAAAGACTTCGATCCCGCTGATACCGGCCACTGGAAATCAAAAGAGCACGCCGAGCAAGAGCTGCAGGATGGCATTTTTCGAATGGCCAACCTGCAAGATCAACTCTACGCGCAGGATCGCTGGTCTTTGCTGCTGATCTTCCAGGCAATGGACGCCGCCGGCAAGGATGGCGCGATCAAGCATGTGATGTCGGGCGTGAACCCTCAAGGTTGCGAAGTATATTCGTTCAAGGCGCCTTCGAACGAGGAGTTGCAGCATGATTTTCTATGGCGTACCACCTGTAAGCTGCCGGAGCGCGGCCATATCGGAATCTTCAATCGCTCCTATTACGAAGAAGTGCTAGTGGTGCGAGTGCACAGGGAAGTGTTGAAAGGGCAGAAGATTCCCGACTCACTTGTGGGCAAGAACCTTTGGGGCGAGCGTTTTGAGGATATCCGCCATTTTGAAAAGCACATGGCACGGAACGGAACGGTGATCCGAAAGTTCTTTTTGCATCTTTCGAAGAAGGAGCAGAAAGAGCGATTCCTGAAGCGCCTGGAAGAACCGGAGAAAAACTGGAAGTTCTCGGCGGGCGACATCCATGAGCGTGAGTATTGGGATGATTATCAGAACGCCTACGAAGACATGATCCGCAATACGACGACAAACTATGCTCCGTGGTACGTTGTTCCGGCGGACAACAAGTGGTTCAGCCGACTGGTCGTTTCGGCCGTCATCGTGGCCACACTGGAAGAACTTAACCTCAGTTATCCCAAAGTGGATTCGGCTAAAAAGAAGGAACTAGATCGGGCCAAGAAGTTGCTAGTGAATAAGTAACTGTCATGCCGCAGCATCGAAAACACTAAAATCACGCCAGCAAAGGGACGCATGAACAGTGCTATCGCCATTGGAGCAGGAAGAGAACACTATCGAGATGCGTGGGGTCTGCGATATCATCGAACAAATGTCTTCGATGACGCATGCAACTCAACCCCACGCCTTCCAAACGGAGGATCGGCGGCTCCGGCCGATTTACGAAAAGGTAATGACGGGAACCCGCTTGACCGACGCTGATGCGCTATCTCTTTATGAAACTGGCGACATCCTCGCTGTGGGCTGGCTGGCGAACCACGTTCGCGAGCGCTTGCATGGAGACATAACGTACTTCAACGTCAACCGTCATATTAATCCGACGAATGTATGCGTAGCTGCCTGTCGGCTCTGTGCCTTTGGACGTAAAAAAGACACGGCCGGTGCCTATACCATGGCGCTGGAAGAGGCGTTCGAAACCGCGGCTTCGGGATATTCCGAAGCGGTTACGGAGTTTCACATCGTCGGCGGTTTGCACCCGGATCTGCCGTTCCAATATTTTCTCGACCTCTGTTCGGGCCTGAAGCAGCGCTTTCCGCGGGTTCACCTCAAGGCATTTACGATGGTGGAAGTTGCCTACTTGGCTCGAAGAGCCAAGCTGTCAATCAAGCAAACGCTCGAGCAGTTAAAGGCTGCGGGAGTCGATTCGCTGCCGGGAGGCGGTGCCGAGATTTTTGCTGACCGCGTCCGGCACATTATCTGCGACCATAAGATCGACGGCGATCAATGGCTGGAAACGGCGAAGTTGGCGCATCAGATTGGCCTGAAGTCCAACGCGACCATGCTTTACGGCCATGTCGAAAATGACGAAGATCGCGTTGACCATCTGCTGAAACTCCGCGAACTACAGGACGAAACCGGCGGATTCCAAACCTTCATCCCTTTGGCATTTCATCCGGATAACACACCGCTGCAACATCTTCCGAAGACCAGCGGCATGTTAGACATTAAGCAAATCGCGGTCGGCCGCCTCGTTCTGGACAACTTCCCGCATATCAAATCTTACTGGCAGATGATGACGCCGAAAATTGCTCAGATATCTCTCCGTTTTGGAGCCGACGATATGGACGGCACCGTTATCGAAGAGAAGATCTATCACGATGCCGGAGCGACTACGCCGCAAGGCATGCGCCGCCAGGAACTGGAACGCCTGATCCGTTCCGCTGGACGGGAACCGATCGAACGCGATACGCTTTATCGTCCAGTGACAAGGACGGAAACCTCCGTAACCATAGCCGTGTAAGACTTGTCCTCACGATCGATGCGAGTCCACAACGGAGCGATCGACGCCGTCCTTCCCACCTTCTATCTAATTCGCTAATCTTTAGCGGAGAATGGTTTGTCGCTCTTCGGTGGCCACTTTGATCGTTCACTCGATCCCAATTATGAGTACGTCTTCGGCGTCAAATTACAACCCGCAAGATGGCAAAGTAATTTCACATCTTCGGACGTTTGCCGATCAGGCTTTTTCCCGGACAGCGGGAGCCCCACTCGTTTCCGGAAACAAAGTCCGTCTGCTACGCGATTCCACCGAGAACTATCCCGCATGGCTCGAAGCCATTCATTCGGCCAAGACTCGAATTCATTTTGAAAATTACATAATCCGGGCCGACGAAATAGGTCACGAATTTGCGGCTGCTCTTTCCGCCAAAGCCCGCGAGGGTGTGTGCGTGCGCCTCATCTATGACTGGTTCGGATCGCTTTCCGGGTCGTGGCATGGATTCTGGGACGCGCTTCGTCATCAAGGGATAGAGGTTCGCTGCTTCAACCCACCCCGCATCGATAGTCCATTCAGTTGGTTAAGCCGCGATCATCGCAAAATGCTCTCGGTTGATAGCCGGATCGCGTTCGTCACTGGGCTTTGTGTTGATAAGCATTGGGCGGGCAATCCTGCCCGTGGCATCGAACCTTGGCGCGACACCGGTGTCGGAATCGAAGGTCCTGCTGTTCTGGATGTCGAGCAAGCATTCGCAGCGATGTGGGCCACGCTGGGGGCGCCGATTCCGCCAGAAGAGGTTCTCGCCCACGATCCGGTCTCCGAAAAGGGCGAGGTTGCTTTGCGAGTTGTACCCAGCATGCCCAACATAGCAGGTTTATACCGGCTCGATCAGCTTGTCGCTGCCATTGCGCGCCGTTCGATCTGGCTGGCAGACGCTTACTTTGTCGGAACGACGCCCTACGTCGAAGCGCTCAAGTCCGCAGCCCTCGACGGTGTCGATGTGCGTCTGCTGGTGCCCATGGCCAGCGATGTTCCGGGTATTCGCGCCATCTCGCGATCCGGGTTCCGCGGTTTACTGGAGTCCGGCGTGCGCATCTTCGAGTGGAACGGTCCGATGATGCACGCCAAAACAGCCGTGGCCGATGGCCGATGGTCGCGTATCGGTTCTACCAACCTCAACCTATCCAGTTGGATTGGCAATTGGGAACTGGATGTCGTTGCCGAAGATGAAGGTTTTTCCCAAGAAATGGAGCAGATGTTTCTCAACGATCTGACTCGTTCCACAGAGATCATTCTGAAAGAAAAACGGCGCGTCCAACCAGCCTCGCCTCAGCCCGAAACAGCCAGCCGGCAAAGAGCCGGGAAGGGAAGTGCCGGCCGAGCCGCTACCGGCGTCATCCGTATCGGCAATGCAGTTGGTGCTGCCATCACCAACCACCGTACCTTGGGACCGGCTGAAGCCAAGATTATGTTCGGAGTCGCGTGTTTCCTTTTGCTGGTTACGGTCGTGATCGTACTCTGGCCGCGAATCCTCGAGTATCCAGTAGCTGCTGTCGGAGCGTGGCTGGCGATTTCCTTGCTGATCCGGGCTTATCGGCTCCGCCATCGCCGCGACGAATAGCTAGATATAGCCGACTTACCAAGGAGTTTTAGGGACGAAGGTTCTGCCCATGTTTTGTTCACAAAAAAAGAGGGGTGCGTTTTCGCACCCCTCACGTTGCCCTAACTCTTGAGCTCCTCACTGATAGGTGAAGCTCAACTCGTCCAGGTAAACCGTGTAGGGCTGCTGCTTGGAATTGCCGTCCTGCTGGTAGTTAATCGTGACGCCATACCACCCCGGTGTCGACCCCGGTGCGTAGGTCTGGTTCACGTTGTAGGTGGTTCCGTTCAGCGTGATCGATTGGTAGTACAGCTGGTTGCTTGAGGTCCGCTGCACTTTAATCGTCAAGTGGTTCCATTGGTTGCTGTTCGGATAGCAGGGAATGCCTGTCGGGATCCAGTGCGCCGTCACGTTGTCCCAGATGTCCCATTCATTACCACCAGCGATCCTGCACTCGTGACCCCATATGAATCCCTGGTTGTTGAAGAATTGATTGATGTCGAATTCCACTGCTTGAGACAAATTCAAACTGCTTCCGTAGAAGTAAACGTCATAGGTAAAGTTGTGCAGCGTCGGTACGAGTGTGTGATTCTTATCGGGCAAGCCCTGTGACGACAGGTCGCCAATCAGGTGGTTGTTAAACAGCGCATCCGAATAAACGGCCGTGCCCCCCACGTAGAATTCCGAAGCCTCTCCCGACATGGACGGCGATTTGATGTTCTGCGTCATCCAGAAAGTGATGCCATCGCATGGCGAAGGCGAGCAGTCTATGAAGTTCGGAGGACCTTGACCATACTGGCCCCAGCCGCCGCTGTGCTGCAGTTCGGTGAATGTACTGCCGCCGGAACTTCCACCTGAAACTGTAATGGTGATGGGTGTTGTAGCCGCCCCTCCGCAGTTATCCCATTCCTCAACAGTCGTATGGTAGGTTCCATTGGCGAGCGTCAGGCTGGTGTTCAGCGTCGCTCCTTGCGATACGTAAGCCAGCTGTCCGGGGGCCGTATAGATGCCCATCGAGCCGACGCCCTTTGAGCAGGTCGTAGTTGCTGTCGCCGCGTACTGCACCGGTGAACCAACCGTGCTGTTATTAGCCGGAGAAGTGACGACCACACCGGAGCCGCCTGATCCAGTCGTTACCGTAATCTTGACCCCAGCTGTGGTGGCTCCTCCGCAGTTATCCCACTCTTCGACGGTCGTATTATAGGTTCCCGGGTTTAGGTTCAGGCTGGTGTTCAGGCTGGCGCCGTTTACCACATACGCCAAGACTCCGGGTGCCGTGTAAATGCCCATGGAACCGACGCCCTTGGAACAGGTGGTGGATGTCGCGGTGGCTTTATAAGGTACTGGCCCCTGAATGGTTGAGCCGTTGGCCGGACTCGATACATTGACTGTGGCAAAAGCGGTGCTGGTGGCCGCGAGTAGACACACCACGAGTAGGGAATTCTTGACCATTATTAAGCTCTCCGAAAAGTTATTGGGCTTGCGACTGCAGGACTGCTGCAACTACCTTGACGCGCGAGCGGGCACGTAGAGGTAAGGTGTTTAACTTAGTTCGCGAACTCCGTGCAGAGACCGCGATACTATGAAACCAAAAACTTGAAACAAAACGTAACCGCTTCAAACTTTGCATAAGCTACCAGAAACGCTGTATTCCACCAAGCAAAAAGTTGTGAATTTCAGCACGGAGGTTGTACTCCGGGTACATACCCATAAACCCTAAAACTTCCTGCTGCGTTCTTTCCTGTAGAGTGTAAAATCACGGCGCTCTAGCAATGTAGTTCGTGCACGATTTCTGGGAGACGGACTGCCATGAGTGCCACTGCCTTCTTCGCGATGTGTTCTGCACTGACCTCGAATTCGCGTATTAGTTCCCATGGCGCCCCAGACTCACCAAAGCGGTCATTCACGCCGACGGCTCCCGTGATAACACGGCTATCATATAGCTCCGGTGATGCCGTGATGATTCCGCTCACACGCCACGCCAACGCCCCAATCTGATGTTCTTCGGCCGTTACGATAACTCCTGTCTCTTTTGCGGCCCGGATTACAGAATCTTCGTCGATCGGCTTTAACGTATGCATGTTGATGACACGCGCTTCCCAACCGAAATCCTGATTCAGAATGTAGGCTGCTCGCATCGCCTCCGGGACCATGGGTCCGCACGCAATGATCGTCAATTCTTCCGATTCATTCCTGTAGTCCCTGGCAAGACAAGTTTCAAACGCGTCCCGGAATTCTTTCGCAGTCCGCCGGAAGCGAGTGACATTTGCTTGGCCAAAAACGAACGGAGTGTTCTCCTTCGTGACCACAGGAGTGGCCTCACGTGCAAAACGTAGGTACTTCGGCCCCTGATGCTCGAGCAGTAAGTAGCTGGTCGCCTTCTTGGTTTCAATCGAATCGCAGGGAACTACTACGGACATGTTCGGCAGTCCGCACATCGGGAACAGATCTTCCAGCGCCTGATGGGTAGCACCATCGGGGCCGACCGAAACGCCTCCGTGCGCCCCCGCGATCAGCACATTGAAATTGCCGTAGCAGATCGACGTCCGTATCTGGTCGAGATTTCGCGCCGCCGCAAACGTGGCATACGTCCCAAAAACTGGAATTTTTCCTTCCTTCGCCAGTCCTGCCGCCGCCGCAGTCGCCGACTGCTCTGCAATCCCCATGCTGATCCACCGCTTCTTGCGTCCCGGCTTGCCGGCATAGAAATCGCTGATGGTGATCGATCCCGAAATATCCAGGCCCAAACACACGATCCGCTCGTCGTCACCATGTTGTGCCAGTGATTGTCCGAATCCTTTGCGCGTGGGTTCCATCGCCGCCTGCATGACAGTCTGGCTGTTCCACCAGTAATCCCGGCTGAAGTGCGGCATCTTTTCATTGAGCGCCCGCGTCGCCCTTTGCTGGAACCTCGCCGCATCCTCCAGCAGGCTGGCATACGGAATCTTGTCCGTCAGTCCCAGTTCCGCCAGCCCTTTGATCATTTCCTCATAGTTAGGGGCTTTCCCGTGCCAGCCCGCTACATTTTCCATGAAGCTGACACCCTTACCCTTGACCGTGTCTGCCAGGATCACCAACGGCATCCCGGTTCCGCGTCGATCCGACGACAAGGCTTTGACGATTCGTTCCATATTGTGACCATCAATGCGAACTACGTCCCATCCAAAGCTTCGATACTTCTCTTCTAGCGGATCGATGTTCATTACATCAGCGACCGCGCCATCAATCTGCAGCCGATTGCAGTCGACGATGCCAACCAAGTTCTCCAATTTGTAATGCGCAGCTTCCATTGCCGCTTCCCAGATTTCTCCTTCTTGCTGCTCTCCATCGCCCATGATGCAGAACGTTCGATAGTCTTTGCCATTCAATTTGCCTGCCAGAGCCACACCTACTGCTATGCTCAATCCTTGGCCCAGTGATCCGGTTGAGACTTCTACGCCCGCTAGCTTCAACCAATGCGGATGTCCCTGGAATGGAGACCCCAGTTTCCGCAACAGAGCAAGATCTTTGACGTCGCAAAAACCGGCGAAGGCCAAGCCTAGATAAAGGCTCGGTGCTTTGTGACCGCCCGACCAGATGATTCGGTCGCGCTCCGACCAGTTGGGGTTTTTCGGATCATGTTTCGTGACTTTCAAGTACAAAGCAGCCGTAACATCCATGATTGAAAGCGTTCCGCCCGCATGGCCCGATCCCGCCGCACACAGAGCCACGAGATCGTAGCCGCGCATTAGATTCGCGGACTGAACCAGTTCCTCGATTGAATACTCACGCGCGATTTTCCCAGTTCCAGAATCGATGATCGGCATAGGTTATCCTCCGAAAGCTGAGCACGCACCCCAGCGCATGTGCGCGCGAAACCCCCTTGGAATGATCTTGCACATGGCGGGAATTCTTCGGTGATCAGGTTCACCACCTCTGGTGATCAAACGCACAGGAGCTAACCTCATGGCTCATAACAACTGCTGCGTTGATTCGAACCTGTTGTGACTCTCATCACGGCGGCTCACTATAGCGCCTGCAATCCTGTGGTGTACGGGAATGCCTTGAGCCTGCAGGGCTTGAGCAGAATGTCGCAAGACGAGGGTGAAGGAATATGGCGTCGACAGTAGTTTCGGCGAAGGTCCAGTTTCGCAAGGTCCTGGTCGCTATTGATTTCTCCGAGTCCTCGCAAAAAGCTCTTCGGTACGCCGTAACCATCGCGCGAAGCTATGGGGCGAAGTTCTATATGGTGAATGTTGTCTCAGCGCTCGGCTTCAAAATGGCCGGGCCTGACGCGACTGCCATGGCCGAGGAGGTTGTCTCACACGACATCCAGAACTTGGAAACCTTCCTTGCTGAATCAGGCGCACTCTCCGGCATTGAGCACCACGCGGTTGTTAAAAAAAATGGCGAGGTCTGGAAGACTCTGGAGGCGTTCATCGAAGAAAATGACATCGATCTGACCGTAGTTGGGACGCATGGGCGGTCCGGTCTGAGCAAAATCGCATTTGGCTCCGTCGCCGAAGCCGTCTTTCATCATTCCATTTGCCCGGTAGTCACGGTTGGCCCGGACGCTCCGGAAATGCCACCGGCGAATGCGAAGCTTACACACATTCTCTATCCCACCGATCTGTCTCCCGAATCCGCCTGCGCTGCGGCCTATACTGTTTCCCTTGCGCTGCAACATGACGCCCGTCTCACCATCGTTCATATCGTCGATCAACCTGCGCTCATGACCACCGACCAGCAGGAGCGTGACTTTGAAGATCACCTGCGCGAATCCGCTGGCGGCGAACTCCCGCACAACTGGACCTTCCGAACTCAACTCGGTCGTATAGACGATACAATCCTCGAACTTGCGGAACAGGGCCGTGTCGGTCTGATCGTTCTGGGGTTGCGATCGTTTCACACCTTGCGCAAGCCTCACAATTGGCCGCATGCCTACAAAATTGCGGTTGAAGCTTGCTGTCCCGTTCTTACCATTAGGTGCGTGGATCGATAACCGCCAATGCCCAAAGCAACTCAGTCTGCCCGTATTCTATCTGTTAAGATTAGAAACAATCCTGCGCAACATCTCTTCTAAAGTCGGGTTGAGTAAAGCGTCTCCATCATAAGCACTCTTTGTTTCGGGAGGTTGTGGGCGATCAGCGTTTGTGCCAGATCGCGGCGAAATATGGGCCGCGCATCGACCCACGCATTTTTGTAACCGGAGTAGCAGAGCCACTCGCATTCGCGAGGGCTATGGAAGTATTGCCCCGGACGTAATGACATTAGGAATGACAGACACCATGAACAGAGCCAAATCCGCGCTGAACATTAAGAATCGCCGACGGCTGCACTTCGGTGTCGTTCCAACACTGCTAGCTTCTGTGTTGCTGGCTTCCTGCGGCGGCAGTGGAGGTGGCCATCGGCCAAATGGGACCGGTCCCACAGTGATCGGAACCGGGGGTGGTCCGGTAGGACCAGCTTTTTTCTCCATGCACGTCAACAACATTTCGTCCCCTCTCCCGACCAATCCGTCGATAAATGTTCCGATTGCCGGTGTGCGGCTTTGGGATACGCAGACAGCATGGGCGCAAGTAGAAACTGGCAATGGCACTTACAACTGGACCTTACTGAGCGATCGGGTGCAACAAGCCAGGACGGCCAATCTCGACGTGCTTTATGATTTCGCGCGCACTCCACAGTGGGCAGCCTGCACCGGCGGTTCGTGCATGTGTGGGGGCAGCAATACCGCCTGCGCGAATTCCACGTCCGTGCCGCCCTCCGCCTGTACCTATGCTGCCGATGAGAGCACGCCCGCGGATTGCTATCCTCCCAGCGATTTGAACGCCGACGGAACTGGGACGGATCAAATCTGGATCAACTGGGTTACCAGCGTGGTTACCCAATTCAAAGGCCAGATTGCCTATTACGAAGTCTGGAATGAGCCTAATATAGCGGCATCATGGCAAGGATCGTGGCAACAACTGGCTCGCATGGCCGCCGACGCTCGCTGCATCATCAAGGGCGATGCTGGTTGCAATTCCATGAGCAGCTATGCGGGCGGAAAAGGAATCGACACCAGTGCGCAGCTCATCACTCCGGCCTTCACGACCTCCAGTGACAGTGGCAGTGCGCCGACCCCGGCCGACGGACTGGCCGCGTATTTACCTGTTACGGTGAATGGCATTAGCGGGAATGCTGCTTCCTTCGCTAACGTTGTCGCATTCCACGGCTATCCCGCCCAAAGTAGCCCGGAACAGGTGGTGCAGGTTCTCCAAAATACGCAAAGTAAGCTGACGGCGATGAATCTCAGCGTGCCGGTTTTCGATACGGAAGGAAGCTGGGGAGCGCACGCCGGCATTTCCAATCTCACCGATCCGGACCAACAGGCTGGTTTTACGGCACGTTACCTGATGATCCAGCAAGCGCTCGGTGTAGCGCGGATGTACTGGTATGCATGGGATCTTCCTGACGATGATGGCACTCTCTGGTGCCCAAGCGGAGGGAATTGTACCGCCGTTAATTCCACCGGCTTAACCAAGGCGGGTGTGGCTTATCAACAAACTGAAGCATGGACTTCAGGTACGACCAGCGGTTCCTGCTCCTACACAGGCAGCATCTGGACCTGTTCCTACACGCGCTCCGGCGGATATCAGGCATTAGCGGTGTGGGACTCTTCGCAAAGTTGCAATAGCGGAACCTGCACCACTTCGACTTTTACCGTCCCATCCTCCCCTTCATACACGCAGTATCAGGACCTCAGCGGTAATATCAATCCTGTTAGCGGAGGCGTCGTTCAGATTGGTGCTAAGCCCATCCTGCTGGAAACTGGAAACATCCCGTGAAACCATTACGGTGAATTCCCGTTTCGAATAGTACACGCACTGATACCTACGTTTGTTCCCTGAGTTTTAAAAGCCGCGCCACATCGCCCATCCAGCAAGGCAGACAACCTTTTCTGTTGCTAGAAAATCGAATGGTCGCTCACTTGCGAATACGCTTGTGCGCGATCCGCCTTTCGTCGCATGCTTAGACGTCAGGTTACTCCGACTTATGTCATCACCACAGGCCTCCTATGTCGTGCGCTCTTACCGATCTGTGGGTTGTTCTCCGCTCGGCCGCGGCGATGGGAATGAATATAAATTTCGGATCGTCAACGCGGTCAGGAAGAATCTCAGAGATGATGCGGGTGCGCGAGTCCGGCCAATGGGCTCATGAATCCGGCACCACATTGACTTCGACACTACAGGAGAGAGGGAGATGTTGGTAGAGCATTTGGTCCGGATTCTCAAACCGCAATATTTTGGCAGTGAGAATGGGCAAGAAAACCTCTCGGGCGCACAACGGGTGCATATGCCCCAGGTCGTCGGCGACTATCTCCATCTTTTGAATGGCCGTACCCGTCGCAGAGGGCATCTTCAAATGCGCGCTGCCGACCCTTTTATTGCCCCAATTGCGCTGGAGGACTCCGTTGGGCGCTGGATGCTGAGGTCGGGCATTCAACATGAAAATGGCGGCGTCGCCCGCTATTTCTTGAGCGACGTCAAGCGCAATAAGCAGTCCTCGACGGTTATTACCGGATATTGCGCGGCCGGTTTCATGCTGCTCTATGAACGCACTGCCGACACGCGCTACCTCGACGCCGCGGTGAAAGCCGCTTACTACCTCATCGACCGCACCTGGGATCCACAATCGTGCTCTATGGCCTTTGAGGCCGAAGAGAAGGGCCAGAAGCATGGGTACTTCTTCGATACGGGCATTGCAGTGAGGGGATTGTTAGCGGTGTGGCGCAAAACTGAACAGAAAACATGTCTGGCCGCTGCCATCAACTGCGCTGATTTTATGGCCGGACACTTCTTTGATGGGCTGGATTACCGTCCCATCATTACTCTTCCCGATAAAAAGCCGGTGGATTATGAGTATCGCCGCTGGTCTCAAAGTCCGGGTTGCTACCAACTGAAAGCCTCCCTAGCATGGCTGGAGATCAGCGAGATTACAGGTGAGAAGCGCTATGTGAAACTTTATCGTGATTTCCTGCAGCGCTGTCTTGAAACAGAGGCATCTTTCTTGCCCGGATCCGATGACGATGGTTGGATCATGGATCGCCTGCATGCTTACAGCTTCTTTCTGGAAGGGCTCTTGCCGAAAATCGATGATTCCATGTGTCGACATGTTTTCCGGGAAGGCCTCGAGCGGCTGAATGCGTACGCGAGAAAGATTCCCCCGAAGTTTGTCCGCTCCGATGTGTTAGCGCAATTGTTGCGGCTGCACCTGTTCGCCGATCATGCGGGAATCTTGCCTCTGAATGCGGCTGCAATTGAAGCTGATGCTGTTCAGATTCGCGAATTTCAATCAGAGAACAACGATAGCGCATTGAACGGAGGATTTTGGTTCGGCAAGAAACTGGGAAAGATGGAGCCTTTCATGAATCCAGTGTCCACTATTTTGTGCTACCAAGCCTTGGACACGTGGGAACGTTACCAGGCCGGCGATCGCGATCTCGACTGGACTAATTTGATTTGAATTTGATTTAAAGGGCCTGTTGGATTGAGCAGGAAACAGAATCTCGGCCAAACAAGTTCTCACAATTAAGGTGCGAGAACGTAAGCGTGTTTAAAGAATTAAGATAATGTCTTGTTTACGACGCGTGAGACTGATGAGAGTGTCCTCGCTCTGGAATCGCCGCAAATATTGGCCGTTCAAGCCAGGAGATCCTGCACAACGGACGTCAGCGTCAATACAGGAAAGATCGTATTTTGTTCAAACTCAGCTTAGGGCATTCTGATTCCTTGTGCCTGTGACCGTAAGCCCAGACGCGCACAATTAGATGGCATATCGAGCGCTCGTGTATTCCGGTGGCCCCCCACCTTAGAAGCAGGGTATCGTAGACACAGAGGTGTTGATGAGTTCAGTGAAGATTTTGATTGCGGACGATCACGAGCTCTTTCGGCGTACAGTTCGCTCATTTATCGAATCGGATCCCAACTACCATGTCTGCGGCGAGGCCTGCGATGGTATTGAGGCGATCGAAAAGGTGCGGCAGTTGCATCCGGACGTCGTGCTGATGGACATCAATATGCCCCGGATGGATGGACTTGAGGCAACGCGGGTGATTCGCCGGGAGATTCCAAATTGTGATGTCATCATCGTTACCCAGAATCACCCCACCATTGCTCGCGAGCAAGCTCGTGCCGTGGATGCGCAGGGCTCCGTCACCAAGTCTGATTTAACGCGCGATCTCATTCCGACAATCAAGAAGGTGGTTGGAGAAGCCAATCCTAATGTTTCGAAGGAAGCTGAGGAGCCTCAGCCGATCGAAGGCTGGGTGCGCAGCGCTGGAGCGCTGGGCCAACTGGTGCAAGACTTCGATTGGGCAAAGACCCCTCTTGGCCGAATGGAACATTGGCCACAAAGCCTGAAGACAATTGTGCGTGTTTTGCTGACATCGAGGTTCGCAATGTGGATGAGTTGGGGCCCAGAACTGACATTTCTGTACAACGATGCGTACGCCAAAATGACGCTTGGTAAGAAGCATCCATGGGCACTGGGAAAACCGGCGCATAAGGTCTGGGAGGAGATCTGGCACGATATCGGTCCCCGTATTCGCAAGGTGTTGGATACAGGCCAAGCCACATGGGATGAGGCTTTGCTCCTGTTTCTTGAGCGCAGTGGCTATCGTGAGGAAACCTACCATACTTTTTCCTATAGCGCCCTGGCTGGAGACGATGCCAAAGTTGCGGGCCACCTCTGTGTGGTCACGGAAGAGACAGATCGCGTCATCGGCGAGCGTCGGCTCAAGACTTTGCGTTCGCTGGCGGCCGAGTTAAGCAAGGCAACTACGGAAGAGGACGTCGTTGCGGCGGTGTCGCGCAGTCTTTCCGAGAATGAACAAGACCTGCCATTTACGCTGGCCTATTTTTTGTTATCTGATGGGTCGGAAGCTCGCTTATCCTGCCAGACGGGAATCAGTTGTGATCACCCAGCCGCGGTCGCGGTTATCGACCTCAAAGCTAAAGATCAGACTTGGCCCATCAGAGATCTGATTAATGGCAAAGATTCTGTCATTGTTGAAGGCCTGACCGCACGCTTCGGAGTTGTTCCTTGCGGAGCGTGGGACAGCCCACCTAGTCGTGCTCTCCTCTTGCCTATTACAAGTCAAGCACAGGGAAACCTTGCAGGAGTTCTCATTACGGCCCTCAATCCGTACCGTCCGCTGGACGTTAGCTACGCGGGTTTCCTACACCTGATTGCAGGGCAGATTTCCGCCAGCGTCGCAAAAGCTCGCGCGTATGAAGAGGAGAAGAAGCGTGCCGAGGCACTGGCGGAGATCGATCGCGCCAAGACCCTGTTTTTCAGCAACGTTAGCCACGAATTCCGGACTCCACTGACGCTCATGCTGGCTCCGTTGGAAGATCTGCTGGGCGAGTCGAATGCGCTGGCACCCCATCATTATGAGCGGCTGGATATAGCGCATCGGAACTCACTGCGCTTGCTCAAGCTGGTGAACACGCTTCTGGATTTTTCCCGCATTGAGGCAGGACGTTTTCAGGCATCGTATGAGCCCACGGATATTGCGCAGCTTACGTCTGAGCTCGCCAGCGTGTTTCGCTCTGCGGTAGAGAGGGCCGGTCTTCGCCTGATCGTAAATTGTCCGAGGCTTGATGAGCCGGTCTACGTGGATCGTGAGTTGTGGGAAAAAATAGTTTTCAACCTGCTTTCAAATGCCTTCAAGTTCACGTTTGATGGGGAGATCGAGGTTTCCCTTCGCAAGACTCAAGCATCAGCGGAACTCACCGTACGTGACACCGGCACAGGTATTCCGGCAAACGACCTGCCCTACCTATTTGAACGGTTTTACCGAGTGAAGAATGCTCGCGGGCGAACATTCGAAGGCAGTGGGATCGGACTGGCCCTCGTGCAGGAGCTTGCTAAGCAGCATGGTGGAACGGTCCGAGCCGAGAGCGAAGTGGGTCGCGGAAGTTCGTTCATTGTCAGCATCCCTCTCGGTAAAGATCATTTGCCTGCGGAGCGGATTGGAGCGGCGCGATCCCTGGAGTCAACATCGCTGCGCGGCGAAACCTATGTAGAAGAGGCGCTGCACTGGTTGCCTGAAATCCAGGTTTCTGAGCTGCAATCGCTTCGTTCCCCTTTGGACCTCGTAAGAAGCGAAGAGGACCGGGCCCGCATCGTGTTAGCAGATGATAACGCTGACATGAGGGAATACGTCCGCAACCTGCTTTCTTCAAGATACGACGTCACAGCTTTGCCGGATGGCGAAGCGGCACTGAAAGCAATTCGGGAGGCAACGCCAGATCTGGTTCTGAGCGATGTGATGATGCCGAACCTCGACGGCTTTGGCCTGTTGAGAGAACTGCGATCCGACTCGCGGACTGAAACCGTGCCCGTGATATTGCTTTCGGCTCGTGCCGGGGAAGAATCGCGCGTTCAAGGACTGAGCGCCGGAGCAGATGATTATCTGGTCAAGCCATTTTCCGCTCGGGAGTTGATGGCGCGGGTGCGGTCGCACCTGGCGATGTCGAAGGTGCGCCGCCAAGCGGCCAAATTGGAACGCGAACTGCGTGAGCATGCTGAGGCAGAACACCGTCGACTGCAGGAATTGTTCATGCAGTCCCCAGCAGGAATTGCGTTGTTAACTGGTCCTGATCACCGCTTTACATTCGCCAACTTCGAATACGTGAAATCTACCGGCCGACAAGGTCCGGAAGATTTTGCGGACAAAACTGTCGATGAGGTTTTTCCTGAACTTAAGGGATACGGCTTTTGGGAAATTCTGGACGAGGTTTATCGGACTGGTGTCCCCTACATCGGGAGGGCAGTTAAAGTACCTCTGAAACGCGGAAAGAGCTCAAAACTTGAAGACGTCTACTACAACTTCACTTATCAGCCATTTCGAGGTGCTGCTGGCAAAATCGAGGGCATTCTGGTTCATGCAGTGGACGTAACCGAAGAGGCGCTCACACGCGAGGAACTCGAAAAGCGAGAGCGACAGTTCCGCGAAATGGCGGATAGCCTTGAGGAGCACGTTAAGCAACGGACGGTTGCGCTTGAGAAGGCACAGGATGAGCTTCGCGATCTCTCGGTCAGGTTGTTGATCGCGCAGGACGAGGAGCGCCGCCGTATTGCGCGTGAATTACACGATAGTGCCGGGCAGACGTTGACCATACTGAGCCTCGAGATTGCGCAGCTTGGCAGCAATGGGAATGTAGAACTCGCGTCGAAAATTCATGAACTGCAAGAAGTCGTGCAACAGTTGACGCAAGAGATCCGCACTACGTCTTATCTCCTACATCCGCCCTTATTGGACGAGAATGGGATTGGTGCGGCTTTAGAATGGTATGCGGAGGGGCTTCTTGCCCGCACCAAGCTGAGCATTTCTCTTGATATTGCTCGAGACCTGAGGCGACTTTCTCGTGAGACAGAACTGGTAGTCTTTCGTGTGGTTCAAGAGTGTTTGACCAATGTCATCCGCCATTCAGAGAGTAAAGAAGCCTTTGTTTCGGTGGCCGTTAGCGAAGGCGTAGTCATCGTGGCGGTTCGTGACTCAGGCAAAGGAATTCCGAGTGAAAAACTTGATCAGATGCAATTGAGAGGCTTCGGCGTCGGAATCCGCGGTATGCGGGAACGGGTTCGCCAGTTGGGTGGAACACTGACCATCGAGTCCGACAGCAGAGGCACGACTGTTTCAGTTCGGTTTCCGATTGGCGGGACTTTCCGCCCAGAAGACGGTGTACAGATTGCTGAGGCGGCGGGCTGATCGCTTGTGTCTCTAATCATTAAAATCGGCCCTTGAACATCGCGGATCATCCAAGATCCTAAAAGTCGCGCATTTGAGCGATATTTTGTGGGGTATTCTGCGGCATCAGAGTCCCTGGCGCTTGTACCTAGAGTCGCGGCTCACATGGCGAACTGTCTGACCGACGCTGCTGACACGAAAGGCACAAGCTGAACACCACCAGGACGTGTGTGCATTTAGTGAAAACTGTCACCCATTGATGTGACTGGAATCATTGCATAGGGCGCCCTAAACGACAGAACGTTTAACGGTGAGACGAGAATCGTCGCTCGATGTGAAGAAGCTCCCCAGGAGGGCATCACTATGCAAGAAGCAGCCACACGCCTGCCTCTGATTGGCGAGGTCGCGCCATTTTTCGAGGCAGAAACAACGCAGGGACACATCAAGTTCCCCGAAGACTACAAAGGAAAGTGGGTCATTCTTTTCAGCCATCCGGCCGATTTCACCCCGGTCTGCACCACCGAGTTCATGACCTTCGCTGCCATGCAAGACGAATTTCGCCAGTTGAACTGCGAACTCGTGGGGCTTTCAATCGACAGCACGTTCAGCCATATTGCCTGGTTACGGACGATCAAGGAGAAAGTGCAATTCCGTAATCTGAAAAATGTCGAGGTCACTTTCCCGGTGATTTCTGACCTGAAGATGGAAGTGTCGCGGCTGTATGGAATGCTGCAGCCTTATGCCAGCACGACCCAGGCAGTCCGCGCTGTGTTCTTCATTGATCCAGAGAGCAAGGTGCGAGCGCTTCTTTACTATCCTCTAAGCAATGGGAGGAATTTCCAGGAGATTAAGCGCCTTCTGATGGCCATGCAGACCAGCGATCGGGAGAAAGTGGCTACTCCCGCAGACTGGCGTCCGGGTGAGGAAGTAATCATCCCACCGCCAGGCTCCTGTGGGGCAGCGAAGGAACGAGTGGAATCGAAAGACCCGTCAGTACGGTGTGTGGACTGGTTCCTTTGCTTCAAGAAAGTTGCATGAGGAAATTGAGTTGAGTGCGCGACGGCTGCATAAAGCCGTCGCGCACTCAAGGATATTGTCGTCGCGAGCGGGCATTGACGCGCAGACAGGCCTACTGTGCGGATCTTCTTCAGGTGAAGTTCCTGATTTAAGCCCCCCTTTTCGATCGAGAGCGCTTGGATTGCCGGCGCAGGCGAGTCACTAGATTCAGGACCGAAAGCTGTATCCTACTCGTACATGGAGCCGGGATCGTCTGGCGCCTTAGCGGGGGAAATCTGATTGTCTCTGAAGCTCGAAGCAGGCTGGTACAAGAATGCCATTATCTATCAGGTGCATGTGCGGTCGTTCTATGACTCGAATGGGGACGGCATAGGAGACTTTGCGGGACTTGCGCAAAGGTTGGATTACGTGCAGGAGCTTGGGGCGAATGCGATCTGGTTGATGCCGTTCTTTCCTTCTCCTTTGAGGGACGACGGATATGACATTTCCGATTACCGATCGGTTCATCCCAGCTATGGAACACTGGAAGATTTCAAAAACTTTCTTTCGATAGCCCATGGCCGCGGCATTCGGGTCATCGTGGAGATGGTTTTAAACCACACTTCAGATCAGCACCCCTGGTTTCAGGAATCTCGGAGTTCCAGCGACAATCCAAAGCGCGATTGGTACGTGTGGAGTGACACCGATTCGAAGTATCGGGCAACTCGGATCATTTTTCTTGACACGGAGATGTCGAACTGGGCATGGGATCCGATCTCGAAGTCGTATTACTGGCATCGTTTTTTCAGCCATCAGCCGGATTTGAATTATGACAATCCTGCGGTGCGGGAGGAAATGTGGAATGTCATGAAGTTCTGGCTGGAAATGGGAGTCGACGGATTTCGGCTGGACGCCGTTCCATATTTGATCGAGCGAGAAGGAACGAACTGCGAGAATCTGCCCGAGACTCACGCCATCATCCGCGAACTACGCAAGCGTGTCGACGAGCAATTCCCTGGGGCGATGATTCTGGCAGAGGCCAATCAATGGCCCGCGGACCTTCGTCCTTACTTTGGCAATGGCGACGAGTTTCACATGGCCTTCCATTTTCCCTTGATGCCCCGGATGTTCATGGGATTGCGCCTGGAGGATCGCAAACCTATCACAGAAATTCTGCAGCAAACCCCTGAGATCCCGGAGTCGTGCCAGTGGTGCTTGTTTCTGCGCAATCATGACGAACTGACGCTGGAAATGGTCACAGACATCGAACGCGACTACATGTATGACATCTACGCCAAAGACAAAGTGATGCGCCTGAATCTGGGCATCCGGCGGCGTTTAGCTCCTCTACTCGACAATGATCGGCGACGAGTAGAATTGATGAACGGAATGTTGATGTCTCTGCCGGGAACCCCCATCATCTACTACGGGGACGAAATTGGAATGGGGGATAATGTTTACCTTGGAGATCGCAACGGGGTAAGAACTCCAATGCAATGGAGCGGGGGCTGGAACGGCGGTTTTTCCGCAGCAGACCCGGAAAGGCTTTACTCCCCTCCGATCCTGAACCCGGTGTACGGGTATCCGGCGGTCAACGTGCTGTCTCAAAAACGCACAGCTCACTCGTTGTTATCCTGGATGCAGCACATCATCGAAATCCGACGTTCGACTCCCGTGTTCGGCTCAGGATCGATCAGCTTCCTCCACCCGGCGAATCATCGAGTGCTTGCTTACGTGCGGCAGCTAGGGAAAGAGATAATTCTGATTGTGAATAATCTCTCAAGTGCCGCGCAGTCGGTTGAACTGGACCTACGACGATTTAAAGGAAACATTCTGATTGAAATGTTTGGCCGCAATATTTTCCCGCGAATTAGTGAAGTGCCGTATCTCTTGACGATGGGGCCGTACCAATTCTATTGGTTTCGGCTGCGCCAAATCTGAGTGCGCGCTGTCACAGACACTGAACACATTCCTCGGAGGTGGAATTGGCGGAAGAAACTCTTTTGAATGATGATTTTCTTCGCCAGCTCATCAATGTCGGCGAGGTTGACATTGTGGTAGGTCTATCAACCCACAACCACGCCAGGACGATTGGGCCAGTGATCGCAGCAATCCAGGCTGGAATCCTGAAATGCTTTCCGCGCGAACGAGTAGCGATCATCAACGCCGATGGCGGATCGCAGGATGGCACCACAGAACTGGTGGAAAGAGCTTCAATCGATGATGTATGGCGCGAATCCAAAGTTTTTGCACTACGTACTCTGCATTCGATCAGCGTGCGATATGACCGCACTCCAGACCCCGGCAAGGCGCTGCAAACAATCTTAGCTGCCACCGATCTTCTGCGCGCCAAAACTTGCGTCCTCATTTCGCCCGAGTCAACCACTATCGAACCGGATTGGCTTCAGCGCCTGGCGCGGCCTGTTTACGACGAGAACTTCGATCTAGTGTGCCCTATCTATGCACGCCAAAGATCTGACGGTGCACTGATGCGCAATTTGCTATATCCAATGACGCGGTCGATATACGGGTGCAGAATACGAGAGCCTTACGGATCGGAATTCGCCATTTCGGGGCGCCTTGTGACTGATTTTCTCGCAAAGGGAATCAGCAACGATGACTGGGGCAGGATGGGGCCGGAGATCGCCGTTACCGTCACGGCAATCGTTGGTAAGTATCGGGTGTGCCAAGCTTTTCTCGGAGCAAAGGCGCACCCGGGCAGAGGGACCCAGGATGTGGTTGGCGTAATGCGTAGAACTGTGGGTGCTCTGTTTTCATCAATGGATAGCAACTTTGGAATGTGGAGTGTGGTCAGCGGATCAGAGCTTCCACCCACGTTTGGCAAGCCGCCAGAGATCGAACCTGAGGGATCTCGCATCAACCGTAAGCGGTTGCTGGACATGTTTGCTGCCGGTGTTGCTCAATTAGAGCCGGTACTACGTTCCATCCTCTCGCCATCAATGCTCGGCGAGTTGCAGCGCATTGCAGCTCTCGGAATCAACGAATTCGAATATCCTGCGGAGTTGTGGACGAGAACCGTGTTTGAGTTTGTCGCTTCCTACCACAAATCCATCATTAACCGTGACCACATCATTCAGGCCCTGGTACCGCTGTACCGCGGCAGAAGCCTGACTTTTCTTACGGAAAATCGGAACGGGAATGGCGAGAACATCGAAACTCGTGAGGAAGCTCTGTGCGCCGACTTCGAACGATTGAAGCCTTACCTGCTCAAAATCTGGGCAGACGGAAAGTGAGAAGCCCATGCGTGAAACGATTTTGACTGAACTGATACAAGCCTTCCAGCAGATGGCGAGGGACATTGTTCACTATCTTCCGCGGCTGGTTGTCATGCTCATCATTGCCCTGGTTGGATGGCTGATCGCCTACCTTCTGAAGGTGCTGGTGCGCAGTTCGTTGCGTTTGACCAAGTTCTCCAAGCTGTCGGAAAACGCCGGAGCGACAGAACTACTCCATCAAGCGGCTCTACCTTCGTCCACCGAACTGGTAAGTCGACTTGTGTTCTGGGTCGCATGGTTCGGCTTCTTTCTTTTGGGCGTGAGTGTATTAGGGATCGCCGGCTTACAAGAGTACATTTCGGAGTTCTTCCTCTTTCTCCCTCGGCTGTTCGTAGCGTTGGTGATTCTCTTCTTCGGATTGGTGGCGGCCACCTTCTTCTCTCGGGCTGTCTTGCTTGCGGCAGTCAACGCGAATTTCCGCTCCTCGCGCATGTTAAGCACTGCAGTTCGAATCATCATCATCATCTTCGCATTCTCGATGGCGTTCGAAATACTGGGAGTGGCAGCCGAGACCATGCTGATTGCGTTCGCTACTGTGTTTGGGGCCGCGATGCTTGCATTGGCCATTGCATTTGGCTTAGGCGGGCAGGATTTAGCGAGGCGCTTTTTACAGAGGAAGCTCGAACCGAACAAAGAAGAGAAAGAGGATGAACTTTCGCCCCTCTAAGCGTGGTCCAAGTATGGAACGTGGGATCTATGCACATCGGCGCGCAAAACTTCTTCAGGAAGAGTACATTTACGAGGTTCAAACTGCATACCAGAGGAACTTGCCCAAGATGAATCATAGCCGCCTTGTCATTCTCCTTGCTTTCCTCAGCACTCTCGCCATCGCGCAACGTCGTCAGGCCAATAAACCGTCGGAACCGAATGTACCTCCGACGGCAACCGGCGAACCCACAGAAGAGAAATTCCCAGCGGAAGCAGGCGTAGTCCCGCCGCCAAAACCAGAAGCCGCGAAATCTCCCTTCGAAGGTATGAAGTACCGGCTGGTTGGGCCATTCCGCGGCGGCCGTGTTCTCGCCGTAGCAGGAGTGCCAGGGAATGAGGACACCTACTACTTCGGTGCTGTGGCCGGAGGCATGTGGAAAACGACGGATGGCGGTCTGAACTGGCATCCGCTGTGGGATAAGTTTCCGGAGGCCTCACCATCGATCGGTGCGGTCGCGATTGCGCCGTCGGATCCGAACGTAATATATGTTGGCACAGGCGAGGCCTGCATTCGCGGCAATATTGTGATGGGAAACGGCGTGTATAAGTCTACGGACGCCGGGAAAACATGGAAATTCATCGGACTTCGTGACACATACTCCATTGGGCGAATGATTATTGATCCCCAGGATTCGAAGATTGTTTACGTGGCAGCGCTCGGACACCCATTCGGACCCAATACCACGCGCGGCATATTTCGTTCGCGCGACGGGGGCAAGACCTGGCAACGGATTTTGTATGTGGATGACAAAACCGGGGGCATCGACATCCAGTTTGATGTTTCGAACCCTAGGATCCTGTTTGCGGGAATGTGGCAAGCTGTGCGGAAACCTTGGACGATGGAGTCCGGAGGACCCGGCAGCGGCCTTTATCGGTCCACCGACGGCGGAGATACGTGGACCAAGCTAAGCGGCCATGGATTACCTGAGGGCACGCTAGGACGCATTGGAGTTGCGACGACCTCCAATCCCAATCGAGTTTACGCGCTCATCGAGGCTGAAAAAGGAGGGCTGTTCCGATCCGATGACGGTGGCGAGAAATGGCAACTGATGAACGATGATCGGCGGTATCGTCAACGCGCGTGGTACTACACGCATGTATTCGCCGACCCGAGGAATCCTGACGTGGTTTACATCCTGAACACCGGAACCTACCGTTCCATCGACGGTGGAAAAACGTTCACGCCTCTGCATACTCCGCATGGCGATAATCATGGATTCTGGATCGACCCCCAAAATCCCAAGCGGATGATCAACGGGAACGATGGTGGCGCAACTATCTCCACGGATGGCGGCATGAGTTGGACAACCTTAAACAATCAGCCGACGGCGCAGTTCTACCACGTCGCAGCCGACAATCGGTTCCCGTATTGGCTGTACGGGGCCCAGCAGGATAATTCGACGGTCGCGATCGCGAGCGCAAGCGCAAATGGCGGAATCGGTGCTTCAGATTTTTATGCGGTTGGTGGCGGCGAAAGCGGGTACATTGCCCCCGATCCTCTAAATCCAGATATTGTGTATGCGGGATCTTACGGGGGTGACATCACCCGCTACGACCATCGCACCGAAGAAACTCAGCTTATTGACCCATGGCCGCGTAATCCGATTGGTTGGGGAATGGCTGATTTGAAACACCGGTTCCAGTGGACCGAGCCTATCGTCGTTTCGCCGCATGATCCCCATACGCTTTATTACGCGGGGGAAGTGCTGTTCAAAACCACAGATGAAGGTAAGAGTTGGAGCATCATCTCACCTGATCTGACGAGGAACGACAAATCGAAGCAGCAGTCCTCGGGTGGTCCTATCACGAAGGACAATACGGGAGTCGAAGTCTACGACACGATCTTTTCTGTTGTCGAATCGTCCGTGCAGAAAGGACTGATATGGGCCGGCAGCGATGATGGATTGATCCATCTCACGCGTAACGCTGGCGGAAACTGGGAAGATGTCACCCCAAAGGCGATGCCCGAGTGGGGTACGGTCAGCATGATCGAGGCCTCGCCTATGAGCGCGGGTACGGCGTATGTTGCCGTCGAGCGCCACAAGATGGACGATTTTGCTCCTTATGTTTTTAAAACGACTGATTTCGGAAAGACATGGACCTCATTGATTAACGGCATTCCAAAGGATGATTATGTTCACGCAGTTCGCGTTGATCCCAAACGCCAAGGGCTGCTATATGCGGGAACCGAGCACGGTGTATACGTTAGCTTCAACGATGGCGCTAACTGGCAGCCTCTGCAACTGAATCTGCCGATGTCTCCAGTAAATGACCTCCTCGTCAAAGGAAATGACCTGGCAGTGGCTACGCACGGGCGCTCGTTCTGGATCCTCGACGACCTGTCGCCCCTGCGCCAATGGAATGACTCGATCAAATCGGACAAGGTACATCTATTCACTCCGGCCGACGCGAACCATACAACGTTCCCTGGTTCTTTTTTTGGCGGGAGCCATGCTGGCCAGAATCCGCCAGCGGGCGCAGTGATTTATTACTACCTCAAGACAGAAATCAAGAAGAAGGCGGAAAGCGTGGACAAAAAAGATGGTGCTGCCGGCGCAGCTTCATCAGCAGGGAATTCCACCGGGTCCGACACGAACGCGAAGTCTACCGATGCCGCTGAAAAGAAATCTGAGCCGCCAGTCAAGGTTGAGATTCTCGATGCAAGCGGCAAGGTGATTCGCACTTATCCACCCAAACATGCAGCTACTCCGGAAGGAGAAGAAGGCTTTTTCATGCGCCGACAGTCGGCTGAAATCCCAACCGAAGCAGGTATCAACCGTTTCGTATGGGACCTGCACTACGAGGGCGCACCGCGCATTCCCAACTCTCCGCTCTGGGGGGGATCGACCGACGGTCCGTTAGCCGTGCCAGGCGATTACCAAGTACGCCTAACGGTTGACGGTCAGGCGCAGACCCAAGCATTCAGAATTGTGCCGGACCCGCGTCTGAAGGTGACGGAAGCGGAACTGAAAGAGCAGTTTGATCTGATGCAGAAGATCCTCGACAAAGTCACGCAGGTGCACGACGCTGTTCGTCAGATTCGTGACGTTCGAGCGCAGATGACATCGCTCAACAAGCGGCTGAAGGAGGAAAAGAATCCGAATGCCAAGGCAGTGGCTGATGCAGGCTCCGCTCTCGATAAACAGATGACAGTAGTCGAGGAAGCGTTGATTCAGACCAAAGCAAAGAGCGGACAGGATGTTTTGAATTATCCTATCCGGCTGAATAATCTGCTGGTCGCGCTAGGTGGAATCGTCTCCAGCGCCGATGCTGCACCGACAAAGCAGGATTACGAGATGTTCGACGAGCTCGGCCAACAGTCGGACGAGCAACTGACGAAGTGGAATGAGATTGTGAAAACAGATCTCGCGGCATACAACCAGTTGGTGCGAGAAAAGGCTATTCCCGCCGTCGGGCTTAGCCCTGCGACCGAGCGACAGGAATAGCGGTGCCATGCTGGTCATGCAAGTAGTGGCGCGCCGGGCTGGGGTCCGCGGTTGATGTTTGGCTAAGCCACCGTTTGACCGGCGTGAACCGCCTGTCTGCACGCAACTTCGATCGTGTCGCAATCTACTAAGCCACCAGCGCCATAGAGTAGCGGCAGAGCCTGGTCAGGCAGATACTGGCGGCGAAGAGCGGCAACTTTTTCCGTTCCAGAGCGATAAGCAGGTAGATACATCCGGCCCAGAAGGGGGTGCTGTCCCCATGCACCTGAGAGTTTGTCGGCGCGCTCTTCGGTGACCAGGTAATCCTGCCGCAAGATGGACGCCACCTTTTCTTTTGGCATATTTTCGTGCCAAATGAGATAGGAAGACTGATTTTTCGCATCATCTTGCAACAGGGCCAGGAGGACTCCAATCTGCAGGTCCTCATCCGGAAGTTGGTCGACTTCAGTGACGCCATGAGCGATCAGGATTGCATTGTTGGCAATTCCTTCAAAAAGAGTGGCGGCACGGGTGTTCATGGTCAGAATAGTGGCTTCAAATCCGACAACGCCGCGCACGTACAGGTTCTGGAGATAGGCGAACGTAGTTACATGGCCGGGTACGACCTCGTGGCTCACGAGATGCTCGAACTCCGGGACCGATATGTGCAACGATGCGTTGATTTCGTACGTGGCCTCATATTTCGGTGTGCCATCGGAATTTCTTGCCCGGCCAACATAGTTCATTGAGCCGGAGAACCAGGCCTCTTTGATGGGGAGGAATTCGATATTGGCGCGAGGTACTCGTACGAGTTCGCCAGGAAGATGCGGCACGAGGTTCTTTTCGCAGAGTTCATTCATCCGAGCGATAACGGCCGCCCCCAGCGTCCGGACAGAGGCCATGGGAATGAATCGATCGTGCCGCCATTGGTCTATGGCATCCAGAAGACCTGTCGTGCCTGAGACGTGACATCCGGCGCGACTGAGTAACTCCTTAACTCGTTCACGCTTTCGCTCCGGTTGCGAGGGCTCCGGAGGGTGTCCCGTCGACGCCTTCACGCTTCTCTCATACGGCACGCGGTTACCCTTGCCGGTGGTTTCCGTGGCAAGCTCCCACATCGTGGTCAGGCAGATGTTCAAATTCTCAAGAAAAGCACCGCGCAGGCCACCCACGCGACGAGCCTCCATGTTGACGGCGTCCATTGAGCGGATGATCTCCGTGCCCATTTCGCGAAAATAGTCCGAGACCGCAGTCTTATCCTTGCCAGTCACGCCCCCAGCCGCGCGCAGGCGTGCTGCGGTGGGATGCGTGTAGGTGACGGGCAATGGTTCGTCGGAAAACCAGGAATCGGCGATGAATCGGCCCGTGCCTGACGGACACAGAACATCTCCTCCCCATAAGGTGTCGATACCAAGAATGGCGTTTGCGATGGAAAGATCAGATTGATTCATTTGAAAGTCTCCGTTGAATTCGTTTCTGGCATCACATGTAGGCGAAAGGGTGGACGCATTGTGGAGCGTCCTACGATCAGCTTTCGGCCTTCGGCCTTTTCATCGAGTTCAGATACGTGTATATGCAGAGTGTCAGGAAGCCGAGTGCAGATAGCATTTGCGAAATGGCGATGTGTTCATAGAACGGCGTCTGAATCCATTCTTCCTTAAAGCGCGGTAGTACCCGTAGAGCCGCCCCGATAACGCCACCGAGTGCGCCGCCGGCCATAAGCCCACCAGCAATGATGATACCCCGCTCGCGGATCGTCTTACCGTGCTCGCCGCCGGTCCGTTCAGAGCGCCTATTCACAAAGTGTGAGAGAAGTCCGCCGGCCAGGATGGGCGTAGTCAACTGCAGCGGCAGATAGATTCCGAGCGCGAAGACCATCGAGGAGAGGCCAAGCATTTCGAGTACAACGGTGATCATGGTGCCAATACCAAACAGGATGTAAGGTGCGGGTTGCCCGCTCATGAATCCGGAGACAACGGCTTTCAACGCAGATGCCTGAGGGGCAACCAGAACCTGACGCGGGTCGCCGGGCACTGCCTCTCCGAACTGAAACGCCTTGGCCAATAAAATAATAGTGAATCCTGCGGTAATGGCCGATGCGACGATCGCAATGAACTTGACCTTTTGCTGTGCTGCCGGCGTGGAACCGATCCAATAGCCCGCTTTCAGATCGGTGACGAATTGTCCCGAGGCGCACAGAGCAACGCAAACCATTCCGGCCAATGCCATTACAAAGAACATTCCCGTAGAGCCGGAGAGCCCGAATTTCAGCAGAACGACTGCAGAGACAATCACCGTGAGCAACGTCATCCCGCTGGCCGGGTTATTGGCCGTGGTGGCAATGGCATTGGCAGCTACGGTCGTGAAAAAGAAGGCGAACAACAAAGTTAATGCGAGACCCAATCCTACGATCGTCCATGAGACATGGAGCTGTCCGAAGAAGGCGGCCACTCCAATTGCGCCCAGCACCACCCCGAGCAAGATGGTGATGATCGGAATGTCGCGGTCTGTGCGTTCCAGTTTCGGTGCTTCGCCACGCCGGAACGCGTGAAAGGCGATGCCAAACGATCCTGCCACCACCCGCAGCGATTTCAGTATTCCGACCAGTCCCGCGCTCGCGATGGCACCGACACCGATGAAACGCACGTAGTTGCGATAAATATCTGCCGCCGTCATCTGCGAGATGGGAAACGTCGCTGGGTATACGGTTACGCCCCCCATGTGGCTTCCGATGAACCAGATCATCGGCACGAGCACAAAGTTTACTAGCACGCCACCGGCGCAAAATATGAGGGCGACCCGCAATCCCATGACGTATCCGAGACCAAGAATGAAGCCGACAGCATCGAAGTTGAAGACCATTCGGCCACGCTCAGCCAGAGACCGTACGGCAGGCAGAAACTGAAAGTTCAGGTATTCCTGCCAGACATGGAAAGTTGTGACAAAGAAGTCGTAGATTGCGGCGATAACCGTCGCCTGGAGGAGAAGCTTGGCTTGTGAACCGCCTTTTTCACCTGTCACGAGGACTTCGGTAATGGCCGTGGCTTCCGGGAAGGGGAATTTGCCGTGCATCTCTCGCACGAAGTAGCGCCGTAAAGGGATAAGGAACAGGATGCCAAGGCATCCGCCAGCCAGGCAGATGAAGATAGTCTGCACTGGATGTGGGTCAAGGTGGAGAGCGTATAACGCCGGCACGGTGAACACGGCACCTGAGACTACAGCGGCGGAGGCGCCACCCATGCCGGTGATGATCATGTTCTCAAGCAGGGAAGAGCGCCGCTGGTACAGGCGTGCCAGTCCTATGGCGAGAATAGAAATGGGAATTGCAGCCTCCATTCCCTGGCCGACCTTTAGAGTGGAATACGCCGACGCTATCGTGAAGATCACGCAAAATAGGACGCCCCAGAAGATCGAACGCGGACTGAGTTCGGGAACTTGAGCAGAAGCCGGAACGATTGGGAGATAGAGTTCGCCTTTATGCAGAGGTTTATAGGCATTTTCGGGGAGAGTTTTGGTGTCGATCAGTTCGGTAGGCATGAGGTCCACTCGGCCAAGTGGACCACTGCAACCCAAACTGATCAGTGATGCAAATCACACGGTGCGCAAGCAGTGCCAGCAGACGATCGCTATTATGTCATCCTCAGCGAATGGAAATTTCCGGGAAATGTGTTTCTCCGAGTTGCCAGAAGGTCGCTCCCATAAGAATTTCCACCGTAGGCTCGGAGTCGTTAAGATATAGGTTCTAAATAAAAGGAGCGATGATGTCCACGAAGCGCATAGGCATACTCACTGGTGGAGGCGACGTCCCCGGCCTCAACTCTGTCATTAAATCGGTTGTATATCGCGGGGCTGAAATCGGTTGTGACGTGATCGGCATCCGCCGCGGATGGGAAGGGTTGACGCACGTTAATCTGAAGGATCCGGCCAGCAAGGCGAGGTATGTCCTGCCTCTGAATCGCGAGAATACGCGCACAATCGACCGCACAGGTGGAACGTTCCTGCATAGTTCACGCACGAATCCCGCAAAGATGAAGAAGTTGCCACCGGCGCTGGAAGGGAAACAATTTGAGACCAAAGAATCGACCAAGAAGGGCGTGACCAGCACAGTATTCGACGTGACGCCGGCAGTGCTGAAGAATATTGAGACGCTGGGTCTCGACTACCTGATCGCCATTGGTGGTGACGATACCCTGAGCTATGCCGCTGCACTCGACCGCAAGGGTATGAAAGTAATCGCGGTGCCGAAGACGATGGATAATGACGTGCGTAACACGGAATACTGCATCGGGTTTTCAACGGCGATTACGCGAGCCATGAATGCCATTGATCGCCAGCGCACGACGATTGGGTCACATGAACGGATTGGGATTTTCCGAATGTTCGGGCGTGATGCCGGATATACCGCTCTCTATACAGCGTACGTGACCGCGGTCCGCTGCTGTATTCCCGAGTACAAGGTTGATCTCAAACATCTGATTGATTTGCTGCTTCATGATAAGCGCAACAATCCGAGCAATTACTCGCTTGTGATCCTTTCTGAAGGCGCCGAGTGGCAGGGATATGCGGTGAAAGAATATGGCGAACCGGATGCCTTTGGACACCGCAAGAAGATGAGCGTCGCCGAAGACCTGAGTGATGAGATCAAGCGAGCGACTGGTGAAGAGACCGTTGTAAGCGATCTGACTTACGATTTGCGCTCCGGCAGCCCCGATTTCGTCGATCGCCTGGTGGCGTTTACCTTTGCGGGCATGGCGATGGACGCCCTGGAGGAAGGGAAGTCTGGGGTAATGACAGCCATCAATGAAGGCCGGTATGCCATAGTACCGATCCCTGATCCCAAGCTGGGACCGCGAAAGGTTGATATTCCGTCAATGTACAACACCGAGCGCTGTCGTCCGAAATACGATCATAAGCTGGGATTACCGATCTTCCTGACACGACCGTAACGACGCCGCATCATTCAATAACAATTTCGAAACAAGGAACTGGGGTCCCCTTGAGGACCTACTTGGGCACATCGAGACGTCGAGAAATTGGTACGGCCCGTTTACAATAAGTCTCGTGCCGGAACCAAGGCCCAATCATGCTCAGACGCTCACGCGAGTGCCCATTTTCTCCGGACTGACGGAAACAGAACTCGCTTTTCTGGCACAACACGCGGTCCCGCGTAGTTTTCATGCCGGCGAGACAGTGTTTGGGGAGGGTGAACCCTGTGCCGGCCTGTATGTCGTCGAATCCGGTCATGTTCGGATCTTTAAGAGCTCCCCGGGCGGGCGAGAGCACGTCTTGAGCATAGAAGGACCGGGCGGTTCGGTTGCTGAGCTGCCGGTGTTTGACGGCGGGAATTATCCAGCCTCTGTGTCGGCCGTCGATGACGCTACGCTGCTGTTCGTCAGCAAGCATGATTTTCAGGCGCTGTGTTTGGCGCATCCCCAGGTGGCTTTGAAGGTATTGCGGGTTGTGGGGGCCCGTTTGCGCCGCCTCGTAGGCATTATCGAGGAGCTTTCATTTACCACCGTGCGCCACAGGTTGGCAGCATTTCTGGTGAGGCTGGCTAAATCCTCCGGAAACCGCTCTGCGAGCGGAGTCGTGATTACCTTGCCCTCCAATAACCAGGAACTGGCATCGCAGATTGGTACGGTTCGCGAACTCGTGTCACGTAACCTTTCACGTTTTCAAGCTGAAGGTATGCTGAAGGTCGAGGGTCGCAATGTCGTCGTAACCGATCTCCGAGCTCTGGAAGCCGAGCTACAATCTGCCGAATAATCCAACAAATTCCACACGCTTTTGATGTTTTGTTGAGTGCCGTGACATAAGTCATCGGCACCTTCTCTGCTTTTCGCTATCGTCCAGGTATGACGTTACAAGTAAACACACGTGGAGGACAGCAATGGCAGTGATGACAGCAAAGACCGTGCGTGAGTTGGCGGTAGAAAATTCAGCAGCAACTCGCATTTTCGAAAAAGTTGGAATTGACTATTGTTGCGGGGGCGGCCAGTCCCTGGAACAGGCTTGCAAAACAGCCGGTGTGTCGACCGATCAAGTTCTGGACAGTCTTGAGATGGCAGAAGAGACAGCACGCGCCAGCCGGAAAGAGCACGATTGGAAGCAAGAGCCACTCAGTGGAATCATCGCACATATCAAGAACACCCATCACAAATACACGCGCGAAGAGACGATCCGTCTGAAGGGGTTGCTGCAAAAGGTGTGCTCGGTTCATGGGAAGAACCATCCGGAACTGCTCGACATCCGAGCGACATTTACCGGACTTGCGGATGAGCTTATCACCCACATGATGAAGGAAGAGATGGTGTTGTTTCCCTATATCGAGCGAATGGAAGAGGCAGTGATCCAGAAAGAGCCAGTGGTTCCGGCACCATTTGGGACGGTGCAGAATCCGGTCGCAATGATGGAGCATGAGCACGACTCTGCCGGCCACGCCCTGCGGGAGATGCGCAAAGCAAGCAATGATTTCGAAGCGCCGATGGAAGCGTGCGCGAGTTATCAGACCCTCTATAGAGCGTTAGCGGCATTCGAGGCCGACATGCACCAGCACATCCATCTCGAGAACAATATTCTCTTTCCTCGCGCCATCGCCATGGAAAAGGAAAGTTGAGGCCAGAATATGTCTGCGCTGCCGACGCGAATTGAGAAAGAAGTCGGACGAACCCTGACTCCAATTGAAATTGCGAGTATTTCAGCAGGTCGCGAAGCAACTCTTTCTCGCTTGCTCATGCTCTACATCGGAACCGGACTGTTGTTCATGCTGCTGCCTGGGACATTTCTTGGGGTATGGAATCTCCTCGCCATTAGCAGTCACAGGTCTGCCAGTATCGTCTCACCGGCGTGGATTCAGGCACATGGGCATGCGCAGATCTTCGGCTGGATCGGCAGTTTCATTCTGGGGATTGGTTTTTACTCAATCCCCAAACTGCGGCGCTTGAATTCGTTCGCCCTCTCCAGGGTCTATGCAGCGTGGGGACTGTGGACGGCCGGAGTGTCGCTCCATTGGCTGTGTACGGTTTACGAATGGCATTGGCGGATACTTTTGCCAGCCTCAGCGATATTTGAGTTAACTGCTTTTGCTTTGTTTTTCGTCACCGTATCGGGCCACCGTCCACAGGACTCGGGGAAAGAAAAGCTCGACAATTGGGTCTTCGTGGTGATCTCTGGGACTATCGGGTTGATGTTGGCGCTTCTACTCAACTTTGGCTATTCAATCTACCTTGGGCTGCATGCCGCATCACCAGAAATACCGACGATCTTCGATGAAAAACTTCTGGCTCTCGAGACTTGGGGATTTCTTGTGCCCTTTGTTTGGGGCTTTAGTGCGAAGTGGCTGCCGGTCTTCCTCGGTTTGCGCCCTACGTACGGGAAGGTCCTTCTGGGGGCTGTCTCAGTGACGTTCGCGGGCGTAGTTGCTGAATTTATTAATTGGACTAGGCTGGCAACGATGCTCCTCGTAATCGGAGTCATTATGGCTACAGTCGCATTGCGCCTTTTCATCTTGCCTGAAAGGCCACCCAAGCTCAAAGGCGTACACAGCAGCTTTCCATTTTTTGTTCGGCTATCGTATTTGTGGGCGCTGGTTGCAGCGCTTCTGGGGATCTGGGCTGCGATATCGACTCACGATGCGCATGGCATCTGGGGTGCTTCACGTCATGCGCTGACAGTCGGGTTTTTGGCCATGATGATGTTTGCGATTGGCCAGCGAGTTCTGCCGGCTTTCTCTGGAATGAAATTGCTGTTCAGCACGAAACTGATGTTTGCATCGATGGCGCTGCTTACCATCGGATGCCTTTTGAGGGTCGGTTCTGAGGTATTGGCATATCAAGGATTCTTCCCGTCTGCGTGGTCCTGACTGCCGGTCTCGGCAGTGATTGAGATGACGGCAGTTACTGTCTTCGCCGTTAATCTTTTCGCCACATTTGCCAGCCGGCCACCCGCTTCCGACCGATAGACCGGGATCGCCGGGGTTAGAAGCGAAAGTGTCTGAATCTCATTCATATTGCCGGAGTTAAAAGATTCAGTTGGCTGGGAAACAGCGTGACATAAGTCATATCCGGCCAGACGTTTCTGCTCTATTTTCGAAAATGGAAGGAGCGGCTATGCAGGTGACGGTCGAGCGATATCCGGCACCAACCCGAAACGGCGCCAACCTAGAGCTACCTAAGCTGCATGGCGAAATCTCGAAACCTCGGAAGAAACTGGTGCGGCGGGAGAAAAAGGACGCCTCTCAGCATATTCGGCTTGCAGTCCAGAGCGCGTTTCTTATTTTGAGTGTCTGGATTGGGGGGCAGTTTTACTTTTGGGTCCGCTGGGCCGAAACCGGAGGCCGAACGGCCGAAATTACGCGTCCTGCGGGCGTCGAGGGGGGGCTGCCGATAGAAGGCCTAATGCAGTCCAGGTATGTGCTGGCCAGTGGCCACCTCCCACGATTGCACCCAGCCGCATTCTTCCTCTTCGCAGCATTCACGCTCAGTTCTCTATTGCTTCGCAAATCGTTTTGTGGCTGGATGTGTCCGGTAGGAACTATTTCTGAGTATCTCTGGAAGTTTGGACGAAACGTTCTGGGAAGAAATGTCCGACTTCCACGCTGGATCGATCTCCCTCTGCGCTCCTTGAAGTATCTACTGCTGGGATTCTTCGCTTATGCCATAGCAATGATGTCGGCCGTGGCGATCGCCGATTTTGTAGCCAGTCCGTATGGCCTTGTGGTCGACGTGCGAATGCTCAACTTCTTTCGATTCATCGATGGAACAACCGCCTGTGTGCTGGGCATATTGGTGCTGGCCTCAATGATGGTGCAGAACTTCTGGTGCCGGTATCTGTGCCCGTACGGGGCCTGGATGGGGTTGATTTCTCTGGTCAGCCCGGTACTGATCGCACGCAGAGAAAGCACGTGCATTGATTGCGGGAAGTGCGCGAAGGTATGTCCATCAGCCCTTCCCGTCGACCGATTGATTCAGATTCGTTCGGCGGAGTGCATGAGTTGTCTGGAGTGCGTCGCGGTCTGCCCAGCCAAAAATACCCTTGATCTGCAAGTCGCGGTACCGACCAAGCCACGCCGAGTCCTGCCAGCGTGGCAACTTGCGATCGGCCTAGCGGTGATCTTTTTTGGCTTTGTGGGATACGCGAAATTGAGCGGTCACTGGCAAACATCTTTGCCACGAGAAGTTGTTCTTAAGCTCGTATCAGCGGCCAATGAGCAGAATCATCCAATAATCGAGAATGGCCACTCTGGAACTGAGCAATAGTTGTGGGTATCAGAATTGCACGCTCAAAGGTTCAGGTACTGAAATGACGCAATCAAGAAAACCCAGAGTACCCACCAATCCAAAGAACCCGGAGCGAATTTGCTGGGGCTGCGACAAGTATTGCTCCGCGGCCGATCTTCGTTGCGGCAATGGGACCATCCGTACACAGCACCCGGTGGAACTGTTCGGCGAAGATTGGCTCGAATGGGAACTCGACAACGCAAGGCAGGAAGCGCAGACTGGTGCGGATCAGGGACAATCAGGATCGAGGTAGGGCACCGAATCGGGAGAGACTTGTATATCTGATTCTCAGACATGAGTTACCTTACGTAAAGTACGAAAGCGCTTTCGACGGCGGACATAGTGAAGGATCGCCCACACGAGAGCGACAATGACTCCAAGAATAAGAACGGCAGAAACGATGAGTATCCGCATCGAGTTTTCCATCGTAAACTTGCCGCTAGTAGTGTAGAAACCGTTGAAAGTTTCGAGCGTTGCCGGCAGTTCAAGCAGATCCTGCTTGCTCATCTGCAGAACTTGTTCGTTCGGATGGTATTGGGATCCCCAATCATATAGCTTCCGCTCAGAATTCATCTCGATATGGCCGCCGAGCACGAAACTGACGGGCTGATCTCTTACGAAGTTGGCGACCCGCTTAGCGCTGGCGATGTCTGCTTTGGCATCATCGATGAGGAGGCGACCGGGCAAAAGGAAGTCACCGGAAAAGAACAGGCCGGTAGTTCGGTCGTAGAACGAAACCTCCGTCGCATTGTGTCCCGGTGTAGGCATTGCGTCAACGATTCGATCCCCAAGTTTGATTTGAGCAATGCCACCAGGCCAGTTGGCAAATTTGTAAAAGTGTCGAAGGCTGCCGATATCGAATCCAACCACCTGAACATTTGGCAAGTGAGCGAATTGAACATCCCCAGCGCGATGATCAAGATGCCTATGTGTATGAACGACCAGCAAGGGGAGCTTGCCGGAAGCATTTGCCGGGAGTAAGGCCATAACCGTCGTTGCTACGGGCACCTTTGAGGCGTCTTCTACGTCACCGGTATCGATGAGGAGTGCCTTGCTGGTTCCAATCAGCAAGTACATGAATGGCGCTTCAAAGGTTGCGCAAAGGTCTTCGCGGAGTATGAAAGTTTGACGGTTATAGGAGTGCACCTGAAGCGGAGGTTGTTGATCCTTAGCACAATTGGCGGAGCCTGCATTCCAGTGAACCTCCATTGATCCGGGAGTGAGTTGTCCCCATCCGTACGTGGAGGCGAGCACTATCGCGATAATTCCAGCAATGATGAAGCGGCGGAGGGCGCACCGTCCGGTTGAAAACAAAGCGAGTGGCTCATTGCACGATGTCATCAGCACAAGACCTCATTGGTTAAGGAACGTTGATTGCAGTCCGCGCAGCCACAATTGCACCGCACGATCGAGACGTTTGCGGTCTTGAGTTGCACAGTAATCGAGCATGAAGCCTCGGAATCCAGCCAGGATCGCGGTTGCCATCGCCTCCGCCTCCTTGGGATCGCGCTTTGAACTGAAATCCTGCTTGATAGCGTGCAGCCAATCCTGATGAGTACGCTGCAAGAAGTCTTTGTAGCGTCTCGGCTGACGAAGCGCGATGCCGTAGACTTCGAAAAAAAGACGAAATAGCGGTTCGGAATCTGGTGCGCTCAGGCATTGCCACACTTGGTAATACACATCTGTAAGATCTTCCGCATGGATCCGATCGTAGGTCATACGTTGTTGTTGCCGAATCTGGGCCAAGACCTCAGTAACCATTTGTTCCTTTGATCCGAAGTGGTAAAGCAGGATTCGCGGACTACATCCCAGTGCCCTTGCCAGCGGCCTAAGAGACAGGTTCGTGAGTCCATGCTTGAGTAAATATCCGACGATCGCGTTCCGCAGTTCGCCTGGCCGCTCTTTGTTGACGGTTCGACTCATGGATCGACGCTATCATAAATGAAACGGTCGTTTCAATTATAAAGAATGGGAATCCCGTTGCAGAACTACAGGGTAGCGTGCAAGAAGAAAGCTCTGAGCCGCCGCATAAGCAAATAACAATTTCGCCATTTGCTCGCACGACTCAGAGCCGTATTATCGCCAATCGGAAAAATTCAGGCGGCTGCAGACAAGCGCTTCAAAACATCCGCAAGCTCATGCATGCGCATGGAATCGGACGGGTTCTTCGCAGTTGCCGCGTCTTTGTCCAGGCGAGGTGCCATCTTCTGCAATTTCGCGACTTTCTTCTTATTCATGTGCGATGTTTCCGCACTTTGGATCGCCTTTCGCAATTGTGAAATTTGGCGGGCCGAAAGCGCTTGCGACCGCGAAAGTTGGTCCACATAAGCTTTCGCCACTACCAGGTTGGCGGGCCACTCGATCTTCGGTTGGTCTTGCACATTGAGATCAGCCAACTGGACGGATTTTGCGGCATCGATTTCATTCTGGGTCAAGAATTTAGTCGGCGTCAGTTCAAATACGTCCAGGCCGCGGGCGATCTCTGAGCCATAGATGTAACCGTTGTACCAGTACGCGGACCAGAAACCGCCAAGCACCAGCATTTTTGCATCGATGGGCCCGCGATCGAAGTAGGCGATTTCATAGGGGTGCGAAGGATCAGTGAAGTCCATGACGGACACGCCGCCTTGATACCAAGCCTGAACCTCAATGTCGCGACCAGGCACTGGAATCAGAGAGCCATTGTGAGCTACGCAATTCTCCGTGTCGCTCTGAGCGGCCGGAAGCTTGTAATAGTTCGAAAAAGTCAGCTTGTCGTCCTTCAAATGGAATATCGCATCGGCACCCCACTTGTTCGGATCGTTGGCGCGGCAGCGCGCTCCCAGTCCACCGCCCCACTCATCTGTAAATACGACTTTTGTGCCGTCATTGGAGAATGTTGCGGAATGCCAATAGGAATAGTTTGGATCATTGACGGCATCGACCCTCTTGGGATGCACGGGATCTTTGATGTCCAAAAGGATTCCGTTTCCGGAACATGCGCCGGCAGCCAACCCGAGGGCCGAGTAGACAGTGATGTCGTGGCACTGGTTCGTATCCACTGGCTTCTTGAGGCCGTTCTTGCCATGGGTGCCGCCATTGTTGAGGCCATTGATCGCACCTGTCCGCGCATCCATAAATACCCGAGGACTGGAAACGATCTTTGCATCCTGAGGAGCAGCCAGCGGTACTTGGATCACATCAATTCGAAACAGAGAAGTGTTCGGGTTCTCGTCCGGTTTCTCGTCAGAGCACCCTGCCAGCTCTTCCGACTGGCGCACAAAAGAGGTTTCCGAGACGTAGATGTAAACATTGTCCTTGTCGTTTGGGTCGACAACTAACGTATGAGTGTGGGATCCGCGGCAGGTCTGTATGGCAGCCACCTGTTTCGGATTTTGAATGTCGGAAATATCAAAGATCCTTACACCACGGAAGCGGTCTTTTTGGGCCACCGGTATATGACGCTTCTTCGGTTGCTGGCTGTCTTTGCTTTCAGGTTGAGGCGGTTCCGGTGGGAATCCCTGAACACCGCAATCGAGGCGACCATTAGGCATCTCGACAGACATAAAGAGGAGATTCTTGTAGACGGAAACGTCGCCCTGCCCTCCAGGGCATACCAGGGAAGTAAGCAAGTGGGCTTTCGCCGGGTCAGAAATGTCATACATACTTATGCCGTAAAAATTTCCCTGAAAGAGATGATTGCCCTGGAACGCGAGATCCGAATTGGCGAAGGCCAATTGCGCGATGACCAAGTGAGCTGCTTTAGGGATCTTAGGATTGTTTCCCATTCCGAGTTGGCCCATAATCTTCTGCACCTTGGGGTCGTCAGGATTCGAAGTACCAAGTTGGAAGGCATCAGGTTTCTTGAGCCACAGCAGGTGTTTCATTCCCATCGAGATTTCACCGGCGTTGTAAAGGCCGGCTGAGAGTTTCGCGCGCGGATCGTTCGGGTCTGATCCGGTCATGCCCGGAGGTAGCGCAGGCGCTGGCTCGGGGGCGAAAAGATCCTCTTCATCATCACCCTTATTTTTTTGTGCTGCGGAAGGAGTAGCGGCTTTCTGCCCTTCCGTCTGGGACTGTGAAGGATTTGCGGGCTGCGTCGATTGTGACTGTGCCCGGTATATGCCGAAACAAACGATCAGAGCAACCGCCAGTGTAAATAAATAAGGATGGGAAGTTCGGCTCATTATTTCTCCTCGGGTCTTTCTTTTTTCAACATATTCTGCATAATTCGGATCTCGGCTCGTTGCGTATTGTCCGCATCAGTCGCAAAATTGAAAAGCTCGGCATCTTGTCCAGCGCCGGAGGTATTGAAGAGATCTCTCACCATCGTGAGCGCACCGTTGTGGTGCTGAATCATCCCAACCAAAAACAGGTGATCAAATTCCGCTCCTTTTGCCTTGCGAAGGGCATCCATCTGCTCGGGCGTAAGCATTCCAGGCATCATCGTCATGCTGTCGTGCGACATAGGCATTCCCATCATCGGTTTCGGAACCGCTTCACCGCGCGCTGCCAGCCAGCACTTCATAAAATCGATTTCGTCAGACTGAGAGCGGCTGATACGTGCACCCAGTGTATGCAGGTCCTTGTTATTCGTATGCGAGGGAATCATCGCGGTCATCTCCACCGCCTGGGCGTGGTGGACGATCATACCCTGCATGAATGCCGTATCGGCTGCAGATTGCGGCGGCAGCACTCCCTGAGTGGACGATGGAAGGATTTTGCTTGGTTGGCCTGGTGCGCCCGGTTGCACAACGACCGGTCTTGCCTGGGTTTGCTGTGCGCGTGCTAGCTCAAGAGAACCACAGGCGCCAAGAATGATGAGCAACAACGTGCAGAAAAGTGAAACTCGCAGGACGCACTGCTTTTGTCGCTCGCAGTGCAGACGAAACTGCTTCCAGTGGCGGTGAACCCTCAGAATGTTCATGTAACGGGGACAGAACCCTTTGTTACGGAATAGTAAATTCTTTCACGGATTCTTTCCAGCGCTGCGTTATCCCGCGTGTTATCCCGCGTCGTATTCCGGGTTAGCGCAACTTCACCTGATTGGGACAGGGAATGCTGGCATCGCATCTCAAGAAGCACATCAGACCAGCAGATCAAGGCACAATAGGATCGTGTCCGTTAGCCTGCACGTGAGAAGAATTGCTGCGACATGCGGAGTGAAAAGGGGCGGAATTTGCTGCACGCAGCAGTTCTGCCTTATGCGCTGCTTCGACTGTGTTGTCGCAAATGCGGAGCAGGGTGCTGAGATCGGAGTCGCCTAAGGTGTGGCGCAAGCGTTTCTGGGCACGCTCCCAATATGGGAGGGCCTGATTAAGAGCTTGTTTCCCTTTGTCGGTTAGACTGTAAATCCGTTCCCCATGATTTCCCCCCGTTCGGCAGGTGATTAGGTCCCGCTTTCGTAGAGCTGCAAAACGCCGCGATAGCGTTTCGACCGCGACAGAATTGTTGCGTGCAAATCTCCATTGTGCGATCTCCCCCGCATCGGCAATGCTCTTCAGAGCAAAGAATTGAGTAGCTTTCAGTCCAGCTGGCTGAAGAACCAAGTCATACAGTTGAGTCGCAGCGCGGGCAGCTTTGCGTAAGGCGGCGCAAGCACAAATCATGTCGAGGTCGTTATCTTGAGGGCGAAGCATAAGATTCAAGTTCTCCTGAAACAGGGGACAAGCTGTTGCCTGGGACAATTCTTATGTACGGCGCGATAAGGTTTTCAAAAATGAGGAACCGAAGCATTGACGCGGAGCTCCTGTTGTGGAGCATACCACGACGAGAACTCTGAAAGCTTTACAGGCGATTTATAACGTTTACCTACAGTAAAACACTGTTATTTAGCAAGTAAGTAATTGCTCAGTTAACCCCGTTGCACGCGCAACAATCTGGTTTTGCAAATAGAACAACTCGCTGCCCAAGGGCAACATCTACTGTCCGTCTTTTGGAACACATCTAGTTCACCAGCGAGGCTTCGCTACTCAACCGCAGCAGAGCTACAGATAGGAAGACCAGCTTGAGCAAGGAACAAGTTGAACAGCGACTCACTCAGTTATGGGAGTCTCCAAAGACTCTCTGGGGGGCGCTTGCGACGGTTGACCACAAGACGCTAGGCAAGCGCTATATCGCGACCGCGATTACCTTCCTGATCATCGGTGGAGTGGAGGCCTTGATGATGCGTCTGCAGTTGGCTAAGCCCAACCAGGCGTTGCTTGGCCCCGAAATGTACGACCAGATTTTTACCATGCATGGGACAACCATGATCTGGTGGTACGCTTCCCCAATTCTCTCGGGATTTGCGGTATTTCTGGTTCCGCTCATGATTGGTGCGCGCGATATGGCGTTCCCGCGCCTCAATGCTTTCACATACTGGACTTATCTTCTATCCGGGTTATTGCTCTACGTTGGGCCTTGCCTTGGGCAGGCACCACATGCGGGATGGTTTGCCTACGTGCCTTATACGCTGCGGCCCTACTCTCCCGCGCATGGGACTGACTTCTTCAACTTAGCGCTCATTCTGCTCACGATTTCTACTACCGGTGGAGCTATTAATTTCATAGTAACGATTATGCGCTTACGCGCTCCCGGTATGTCGGTCAACCGCATGCCCCTTTTTCTCTACAGTACGTTGACCACGTCATGGGTTACTATTTTCGGACTTCCTCCGCTCACGGCAGCAAATGTTTTTGTTGAACTGGATCGGCGTTGGCACACACATTTCTTTGATACCGCGCACGGCGGGAATCCTCTTTTGTGGCAGCACCTGTTCTGGATGTTCGGACATCCTTGGGTGTACATCGTCTTCTTGCCGGCGACCGGCATGTTGTCGATGATCATCCCTACTTTCGCGCGTCGGCCGATAGTAGGTTACCCGTATGTCGCGATCTCTACCGTTCTGACCGGGCTTGTGGGATTTGGGGTATGGGTCCATCACATGTTTGCCGTCGGGATGAGCCATATGACGATGAGCTTTTTCAGCGCGGCCAGCATGACCATCTCGATTTTTACTGCGGTGCAAGTGTTTGCCTGGATCGCCACTATGTGGAGAGGCAAGCCTGTTTTGACATCCTCGATGCATTTTGCGGTCGGTTCGGTGGCACTGCTGATCATCGGAGGACTGAACGGAATTTTCACCGCGGTGATTCCGGTCGATTGGCAGGTAACGGACACGTACTTTGTGGTGTCGCACCTGCATTACGTGCTGGTGGGAATCAATATGTTCCCGGTATTCGCGGCGTTTTATTACTGGCTGCCGAAGATGACGGGCCGAATGATGCATGAAGCCCTCGGGAAGGTGAGTTTTTGGGTTATGTTCGTGGGATTCAACTTCACCTTTTTCCCCATGCATGTACTTGGCATTGAAGGCATGCCCCGTCGCATTTACACCTATGCTCCCAATCTAGGCTGGGACTGGGTCAATATGATGATCACGATCGGGGCATTCACTCTGGCCCTGGGCATTCTGCTCAGCATCATCAATTTCTTCTGGAGTGTGAAGCACGGTCAGGTTGCCGGAAACAATCCCTGGTTTGCCGATAGCATGGAGTGGTCGATTGAGTCTCCGCCGAAGCCTTACGGCAGCATTCATCTTCCTACAATTGCTTCGCGGCATCCGCTGTGGGATGAACATGACGAGGAGAAAGACCCGAATAACCAACGTATCCTCGATCAGGCGCGTTTGACGTTCACCACCACTTGGCTCGACGCCGACTACGTGGCACTCGCGAGTATTCCCGAGGACACAATCCTCCCATTGCTGCTCGCATTGGGAATGTTTGTGCTACTCGGTGCTCTCGTTTACCAGCTTCTTTGGGTGGTACTGGGAGCTGGAATTTTCTCTCTACTGATTACTGGCATTTGGCTGTGGCCAACGAGTGAAGGGCAAATCGGATGACACCCGTATTTACAGACGAATCTACCCATATCGAACACGCGCCGCCTCCCGTGCAGCGCATCGACGATACGCGAGGTACATACGGGATGCTTCTGTTCATCCTCACAGAAGCCATGCTCTTCGTGTTCATGTTCTTCAGCTACTACTACGTGGAGAAGGGAAATGAGCGGTGGCGGGTGGAAGAACCTCCCAAGCTGCATTACGCTTTGCCGCAGTTGGGAGTACTCGCACTGGCATGCCTGTTGATGTGGTGGGGACAGAAGCAGGCTGTTCAGCGCAAGGCATTTACTGCGAGGACCATGCTGATCGCGACGATCATTTTGGGACTCGGGTATCTCACCCTCGGTTACTTGGATGATCTGGAGCATCAACTGCATGTAGGTCCACGCACCGACGCGTACGGTTCGATCTTCTACACGATCACGACCGTGCATGCCGGCCATTTGATTCTAGGTATCTTGATGTGCTTCTGGGTTTTATTCTTGCCTCGATCTAAGTGGGAGCCTGTAGAACGTCCGCCCCATCGGCCTTACTACAACGTGCTGCTCTATTGGTATTTTCTGGCCGTTGTGTGGGCGGCAACGGTCGCCATCCTTTACATAGGCCCGAACGTCTATAACGCATTATGACCGCAGAAACACATACATCGATAAGTAAGCAAGTCTCAGAAACACGTCTCTGGTTCGGCTTTGCTGCGATTCCAGCCTGGGTGTTGGCAGGTTTACTCAACGTTCTATTTGCATGGCAGGCATGTATGGGAGGCGAGGCTGGGTCGAGTGTCTTCACTCGTACCGGCATCGAGATGCTGCTCGGATTCATCACCTTCGGACTGTTAATTGTGGGAGTAATTGCCGGCTTGGTTTCTTACAAGAACTGGCAAAGGTTAACCGATAAGACAGATGTCTTTCATGGCGAGGGGACGGGACGCAAGCAATACATGGCGGTCGCCGGGGTCATAGCGACCGTAATCATGGGGGCTGGAATGATCTGGTTTGCGGTTCCCATTTACGTGCTCAACATCTGCATGAGGTGGCGATGAAAGTTCGTCGCAATCGCGGACTGATGACGTTATTGCTTGCTGGAGGGCTATTCGGGACTTCGGGCTGCGTGGGGGGAGCTACACCTCGCGGATATAGCATTCAGACCGGAGGAGATGCCGTGCATGGCGCGCGGTTGATCAGTCAGTACGATTGCGGCTCGTGCCATACGATTCCTGGAATCCCTCGCGCGAATGGACTTGTGGGACCGCCCCTGATGATGTTTGGCCGGAGAACGTTCATTGCCGGCGAGGTCCCCAACACTCCTGACAACCTCGAACAATGGTTACGAGATCCACAGTCAATTGAATCTGGCACGGCGATGCCCAAGCTAGGCGTGGACCACGAACAAGCCAAAGACATTGCGGCATACCTTTACACCCTGCGCTAGACCTTACAGGAGGAAGAATGACGGAACGGATAGAGGGTGTTGTTCTCACTCTGATCTGCACGCTGGTTTTGGCGAGCTATGGCCGTGCGCAGAAGATTAACGGTGGCGGAAATACGAATGTGCCCGGCCAGCTTCCGAGTATTCATCTCGTCAGCCCGGAGCCTGATGGGCAATGGACCTTGCCAGCGGGCGATTACGCTAACACCCGTTACAGCCCGCTAAATCAGATCAATACCCAGAACGTAAAGAATCTGAAGATGGTCGGATCCATGTCAACTGGGATCGCCCGCGGTCACGAGGGCCAGCCGCTCGTAGTAAATGGGACGATGTACGTTATTACGCCGTTTCCCAATAACCTGATCGCGCTGGACTTGAGTAAACCTGGTTTTCCGATGAAGTGGAAGTACGAGCCGCACCCCGATCCCCGATCGCAAGGCGTGGCTTGCTGTGACGTTGTGAACCGAGGAGCGAGTTATGCCGACGGCAAAATCGTTTACGCCACCCTCGACAACCACATCGTTGCGGTCGATGCCAATACAGGGAAGGAAGTCTGGCGGACGCTTGTGGGCGACATTCACATTGGTGAGACCACGACGGGTGCACCTCTGATTGTCAGGAACATCGTCATTACCGGCGATGCCGGTGGCGAACTCGGAGTACGCGGCAAAGTGGTAGGGCTCGACCTGAAGACTGGCAAGGAGATATGGCGTGCGTATAGTACGGGACCAGATAAAGACGTTCTGATTGGTCCTGATTTCAAGCCTTTTTATCCCAAGGACCAAGGGAAAGACCTGGGAGTCACGACATGGCCTCCGGACGGCTGGAAGTTGGGAGGAGGGACAGTGTGGGGTTGGATTTCCTATGACCCGGAAACCGATCTAATTTTCTACGGAACAGGAAATCCAGGCGTATGGAATCCCGACATGCGTCCTGGCGACAACAAATGGGGCATAACAATTTTCGCCCGCAAACCGGAGACTGGAGAAGCGAAGTGGGCTTTCCAGGTTGTGCCGCACGATGCCTGGGATTACGACGAAATCATGGAGAACATAGCCGTCGATATGGACTGGCATGGAAAAATGCGAAAGTTGCTCATCCATCCCGGTCGAAGCGGTTTCGTCTTTGTTCTGGATCGCGAAACTGGAGAGCTGCTATCTGCGGAAAAATTTCAACCGGTCAACTGGGCAAAAGCTTATGACTTGAAAACTGGCATGCCGGAGGTTGATCCGGCGAAGGTCACTCATACCGGAGTTATTGCCCGCGAGGTTTGCCCGTCTTCAACTGGAGGAAAAGAGTTCGTTCCATCTGCGTTGTCCCCTCGAACCGGGCTGCTTTACATCCCGGCACACAACACCTGCATGGACCACGAAGGCATCGACGCAAACTACATTGCAGGCACTCCATACCTTGGATCGAGCACGACCATGTATCCGGGGCCAGGGGGATATCAAGGTGAATTAGTGGCGTGGGATGTCGCGAACGCCAAACAGGTTTGGGGTGTGAAAGACCCAGATCTGCCCGTCTACAGCGGAGTCCTAGCTACCGGCGGAGATGTAGTTTTCTATGGCACGATGGAGGGTTGGTTCCGCGCATTGGATGCGCACACCGGTGCCATCCTGTGGCAAATGAAATTGGGTTCGGGAATTGTGGGCGATCCCATCACGTTCAAGGGTCCGGATGGGCAGCAATATGTCGCAGTATATTCGGGAGTTGGAGGCTGGATGGGAGCGGCCGCCCAACCTTCGATTTCTCTCGCCGATCCTTATGCGGCGCTCGGCATCACGGGCGCGATGAAGAAAATCAAGCAACTCACTGCACCGGGAGGCACGCTCTATGTGTTTGGCTTGTAGAGCAGTCGTGGTAATTATTGTGGCTCTCGCTAGTGCATCCGCATTCGGCCAAACCAAAGAACTCTGGGTCTGTGCGGACGGCAATGACCTGCCGTTTTCCAATGTTCACGGACAGGGTTTTGAGAACAAATTGGCGGAGATAGTCGCTCGCGATTTAGGCAGAAAGTTGCAATATGTGTGGTGGCCTACAAGCCCGAGATTTGCGGCGAGAGTTTTCCGCAACGGCGCTTGCGACATGATCATGGGTGTCCCTTCGAAAGGCTACGAGTTGGCCGATACTACCCAGCCTTACTACACCTCCACGTATGTTTTTGTGAGCAAGCGTGCCCGGCATCTCGCCTTTCACTCCTTTGACGATCCTTCGCTGAAAACGGTCAAGATCGGTTTGCATGTTGTCAGTGATGGATTTACGCCGGCAGCACAGGAATTGGCAAACCGGGGAATCGTTCGCAATGTGGTTGGCTATAACATCTTTGGCAATCTCGGGACTGAGAACCCCTCGGCCAATTTGGTTCAGGCAGTGGAACACGGAGAGGTGGATGTGGCCGTAGCCTGGGGACCACAAGCCGGCTACTTCGCACAAACCTCGCCCGTGCCGCTGGCTGTCACTCCGATCTGTCCAAGCGCGCATAGCAATTTTCCGGTGACATTCTCGATTGGCATGGGAGTTCATCATGGAGACGATTCTCTGCTCGGGCTACTGAACCAAGAGATTAGGCGCCGGCAAAAGGATATTAGAAGCTTGTTACGGAGCTACGGAGTTCCGCTTGTCGACCGAGCTTCGGAATCGAGGTCCTGCCAATGATTCGCCGCATTCACATGGAAATTGCGCTATTGGCTACTTGTGCTCTGTTGCTTTGCTCTGGCTGTACACAGCAGCCGGTACAAGCGGCGGCGGAAGGTGGATTGCCGGGGGTGAAGATTCCCGTGGGACCTATCCCAGGCCCGCAAATGGAGTTCAAGATGCCGACTAACCCCTACGAAGAGAATTCGGTTGCGATGGAAGAAGGCCGCCGCCTCTTCGTTTGGTACAACTGCTACGGCTGCCATGGCGGACATGCCGGCGGCGGCATGGGACCAAGCCTTCGCGGTCCAGTCTGGATTTACGGTGGAGATCCTGCTCACGTCTTCGCTTCCATTGCTGAAGGACGTGGGAAGGGCATGCCGTCCTGGGGCACCAAGATTCCGCAAGACCAGATATGGAAACTCGTGGCCTACATTGAGACCTTGGGGACTCCGCAAGAACCCGACGCACCCCACGTTGCACCCGATCCACAGGTGAAAGAGAAGAAATGAGGGCGGGCATCAAATTGCAGCATTTCCTTTTGGCCCTCCTGCTCTCCATTCTGAGTGGCTGCGGATTGCCACAGTCCATGCTTAATCCAGGCGGACAAGCGGCCGACTATCTGTCGACGCTGATCTGGATTGAAGTGATTTTGTTCTGTGCGATTACGTTTGCGATTTGGATACTTCTCGCCTGGACGGCTACACGGCGGCGCGGCTCTTTAGACCAGCACGAACCTTGGGATAGCACAGGCGGCCAGCGCTGGATCTTGATCGGGGGATTTGCCGTTCCATTCCTCGTTCTGTCAACGGTATTTGGCCTGGGTATTGATTGGATGTCAAATTTTCCTGTGGATGCTGGGAAGTCGCCTGTCGGTCCAGATATTCAAGTTATCGGCCACCAATGGTGGTGGGAACTTCACTACGTGAAAGGTCCAGTTGATCAGCACTTCGTGACCGCCAATGAAATTCACATTCCCGTCGGACGTCCCGTGAACATCGAACTCGAAACACGGGATGTGATTCATTCCTTCTGGGTGCCAACCCTGCACGGCAAGGTGGACCTGATCCCCGGACAGCCCAACTTCATCCGCATCGAAGCTGATCATGCGGGTACTTTTCGCGGACAATGCGCGGAATATTGTGGCGAGGAACATGCGCGCATGGCGCTGCTGGTTGTGGCGCAATCGGAGCCGGACTATGAAGCCTGGCGCGCGCAGCAACTGAATCCTGCCGCGGAACCCACGACCCAAGAAGCGCTGCATGGACGGGATGTGTTCATGGGCGCGGCATGTTCCCTCTGCCATGCTATTCGTGGAACTCAAGCGCAGGGCCATTTGGCCCCGGATCTGACTCACATCGGCGGTCGCCAACGCATTGCAGGAAACTACTACACAAATAATCAGGCAAACCTTGAAGCTTGGGTTACGCATGCACAATCGCTCAAACCTGGCGCGGAAATGCCCGATCTCACAGTATTCAATGGCACAGACTTACGCGCACTCGTTGCATTCTTGCAGCAGTTGAAATGAATAGTCTTTAAAGCGGCTCGCATATTGCCGCGAAATGTGAACGGAGAACGCCTCATGCATGCAAATCGAATCTTTTCGCTGTTCTGGTCTATTTCGGTGGTGGGCCTGCTGATCTTTTCCGATCTGGCATGGGCACAAAGGCCATCTGACTGCAATGCATTGCCCGATCCCAATAAGCTCCGACAGGTTCTTCAGTCCGTCGTCAAGCAAGGGCAACAGGCCAACGGAGGAATGGGCAACCAGAGATGGGCTGTAATCGTCGATCGCAATGGAATTGGGTGTACGGTGGTCTACAGCGGAAATAGTCTGAGCGATCAGTGGCTGGGAAGCCGGATGATTGCCGCCGAGAAGGCATTTACTGCTAATGCCTTGAGCCTGCCAGACTATGCACTCTCTACCGCCAATCTTTATTTTCCATCGCAGCCTGGGCAAAGTCTGTACGGTTTGATCACCACAGCTCCTCCGAATCCAGAAGTGGCCTTCGGCGATCCCACCAGCTTCGGCCAAACCAATGACCCGATTGTTGGAAAGCCAGTCGGCGGAATCGTGGTGTTTGGCGGTGGTCTGGCTTTGTATACGCGGCAGGGGAAGCTCGTCGGCGCTTTAGGAGTCAGCGGCGGCACATCGTGCTCCGATCATGTAATCGCGTGGAAAGTACGCCATGAACTGCAACTCGATGCGGTTCCCATGGGTCCGTCTCCAGATCACAATGACAACATGATTCAAGACATTACGAATGGAGTGAGCGCCAGCGGCTTCGGACATCCCGTGTGTAAAGGCGGCAACCCCGGGACCGACATTATCAAAGACCTGTCAAAAAACTTCCCAACCGGACCGAAACGTTAGCGACCGCGCATCAATAGCAGATCGGAACGAGACTGATGGGTCTTAAGCATATGATCTCCAAAAAACTGGTTCTGTGCACGATCGGGGAAGGCAGTCTGATTCTCTTGGCGGGTGGGGTTGGGTTCGCAGCACATGTCCCATTGCTGTTCGCCAGCCTGGGTCCTACTGCATACGAGTTGGTTGAGGAGCCAAATGCGCCAACAGCAAAGCCTTATAACGTTGTTGCAGGACATCTCTCTGGCCTCGGTGCCGGATTTCTCTCGTTGTGGATCTTTGCGGCCTGGAATGCGCCAAAAGTTGACAGCGCAGGCTTTGTCACCAGTCCCAGGTTGTGGGCTGCAGTTGTCGCAGTAGTTATTACAACCGCAGCGACGCTACTGCTGAAAGCGAGTCAGCCTGCAGCGGCAGCTACCACTCTTCTCGTTTCCCTAGGCACCATGCAAACGGCGCGCGACGCCTGGGTAATCGTCATTGGCGTTCTGATTATAGAAGTGGCTGGAGAACCCGTACGGCGGCAATTTCTGAAGCTAGGGATCAGAAGTTGAGATTCCGGCGATTGAAGCCTTCCCATGTGTCTTCACCCAAGCTTATTTGGAAGGCGGCCCTTGAACTACTTGCACAAAATCCGACGGACGGACCCACTTGGCAAAAGCCGCTCGTACCTGTTCGGCTGACAGTGACTTGTATCGCTCGGCCGCGCGAACTGGTTCATCAAGGGGCAGTCCAAGAACAGAACGCGCCAATAGTCCGGCTGCAATTCCTGATTCGCTTGCCTGTTCTAAGGGAATTTCGCGCAGCAGCATAGCCACTGCCTGTTGCATCTCTCCTGCGCTAGGTGAGGTAGTTTGCATATCTCTTAGATCCTGCTGGATGAGTGCTCGCGCTTTTGAAACGTTGATTGCATCGGCTCCAAAAGAGATGTTCAGGCGCGCCCGCGTGCGTCCGGCATCAAAGCTTTCCTCGACGTTGTACACGTACCCGGTTTTTTCCCGCAAGTCGCGGTACAGGCGCGTGGCGTAAAAGCCGCCTCCGAGTATGTGATTGGCAAGTTGCAGCGCGTAATAATCGGAATTAAAACGGTTCATGGGCAATTCTTCCGCAAGTGTGACTGAGTCTTGAAGCCGGGTAGGATCGGGTACTTGAGCTGCTGAAGGCTTGTTGCGCGGAATCGGTGGCAGATCCACGTCAGGCTTCTGGCCTTCAGCCTTCCAACTCCCAAACCATTTCATGATTTCAGCCTTCGCATCTTCGGGTGAAATATCGCCGACCACAACGATTCTTGTGAGATCGGGGCGGAAGGTCTTTCCGTAATAATTATGGATGTCGCTGAGGGTGAGTGCAGCAACCTTTTGTGGCGTGGGTTCACGCAGCACGGGGTCTCCCGTCGGAAGTAGTCCGGAAAGCATGGCGCGCTCCGCACGGTAGTCCGGCGTTTGCAAGAGTCCAGCGACCGAATCGGCTGTTTGCTGCTGCACCACAGTAAAGGCTTCGGCCGGCAAGGCAGGTTCAAGCTCATTGTCTGCCAGTAGTTGCAAGCCGCGATCAAAGAACCGCTTTAATACTTGCAGGGAAAATGTGTCGCCGGCACTTTCGTTTGCGGCAATGTCGTCTAGTGCTTTTTGAAATGCAATCCGGTCCAGAGTTTTTGTTCCGTAGGAGAACAATCCATCCAGTACATCTGACACACCCTCTTTTCCCGGTGGAGTTTCAAGGTCGGATTCGTGACGAATTTCTCCAGTGACCGTAATTGTCGGAGTAATGTGATCGGTTTCAACGATTAGTTCAATTCCGTTCGGTAACTTGCTGACCACCGGGTGCAAGTTCCAGTGAGGAACTTCAACCGCCTTCGTTAAAGATTGCGCCCATGACGGAAACGGCACGGGTTTTGTGGGTGTGGGTGTAACTTTCTCTGACCCGCCGAATCCCTTGCCGGATACCGCTTGACCGGAGGGCTGAGGCGTCAAGGTTCCAGTGACCGCATTGGCCATGACCAGGTATTGTTTGGCCACGCGGTTTACGTCAGCCAGGGTGACGCGCTGTATCGCTGCAACATCCTGCTCGGGAGATTCACGGCCCTCAGCAGCCAGCGCCTGCGACCATAGAGAGGCGAGGCCAGGAATGGAGTTACGTTCGAATTCGAAGGAGGCCACCTCGGCCCGCTTCGAAGCCTCTACGAGGTCCGTGGGCACGCCATTTTTCGCATAACCAGCGATGATCGATCCCAACGATTGTTGAATGGAGGAAGCATTCCCATTGGTCGGAATCACAGCATAGGCCAATGCAGAACTTGCCTTCGGATAGGTTTCGCCAAGTTCGAAGCCGGCCGCGAGAGCTTTTCCCTGCGGCACAAGGCCATAAAGATCAGCACGCTGGCTGGCAAGAACATCGCTAAGAACCCTGCTGGCTGCGTAATCTGGGCTGTCGGTACCGGGCATACGAAATGCCACGATGCTGATGATGTAAGGATAGTCGCTTGGCAGATTTATGTGTTCAGGCTTAACCGGCTGAAGTTGAATCGGTGTGCGCGATGGAAGTTGCTTCTTCGGGATCGTTTCGTAAAGCTCTTTGATTGTGGCCACGGTCTTCTGCGGATCAACTTGCCCGGTTATGATCAGAATCGCGTTATTAGGCGCGTACCATTTTTGCTGAAAATCTTTCAGCATCATCCCGGTAGTTGAGTCAAAGGAGGGGCGGGTTCCGAGGGGGTCGTGTTCGTACGGTGTCCCTGCGAACATGTCCTTGTCCATCTGAACGAGAAACTTGTAAGTAGGATTTGACAGATCACGGGAGACTTCTTGTTCGATGGCGCCGCGCTCCAACACCCATTGCGCTTGTGCGTCCTCAATATTGCGCATGCAGTTGGCATCCGCGTGCAGTGCAATGTCGAGATCCTGGGCCGGTACAGTTTCGAAATACTGAGTGATGTTTTGCTGTGTATCGGCATTGTTGTCGCCTCCCAGCTGTGCAAAAATCGCCGCAATTTGATCGCTGGATAACCCGCTGCAGCCGCGGAATGCCATGTGTTCCTGTGCGTGGGCCATACCGGGAAAGCCGGCCGGCGTTTCATCTCCTCCCACTAAGTAGTTCTCCTGAACGGTGACCACCGGGGCCAGGTTGTCGCGCACGATCACGACCCGCAAACCGTTGCTCAAAGTCGAGCGGGTGACATTGGCGGCGGAATCTTTGGGGAGGGAAATCTCTTGAGCTTCAGCAGAGGGGAACAGCAGACATAGAATAAGGCTGCAAGTCAAAGAGGCCGTACACTTCATTTGGTTCCTCGCACTTATACTACCGTCCAGAACTGTTCGTCCTGACAATGACAGCACCCGCTTCAACAATGATGCCCAGCTGGCGAACCTGGGCAATTCCGTTATTGTCGAGACCGTAAACGGCTTTCAGTTGTGTGTCATCGGGGGCCGGACGGACCGTACCTGTGACGTCGACAATATCACCCTTTTCGACGTGTCGCGTTATGTTGGCCGGGCTCACCGGATCGAGACCGCTCGGAATGCTGACCAGAATCAGTTTTTTTCGGCTGGGCCCGATCCAGAAAGAGGGTGAATATCTCATGCCCTGATCCTTGGGAGTCGTATTCTTCTGCCGTGGTTTGCCTTGTACCAAAACTCGAGATAGCAAGATTGGTTTGTCGATGAGAGAAGAGGCTTGTCCGGACAGCAACAGTTCCAGCGTATGTTGCGTCGTATTCGTGCTGTTTTGTGCCCATACCAACAAGTCTCGATGGCTGGAAAAGAGAAAAGAAATAAGCAATACAGAAGCGAACAACCCGTTTCGGCCAGCAGATGAATTGGAGTTCATTGCTTTGTCCGAGTGAGGGCCTGACTGTTGCCGCTCACCTTTCGCGATTGCAAAAACGCAACCAGATCGTTGGCATCATTCGCCTTCAGTAAACTCGCAAATGGAGGCATGTTGTACCCGCCATTCATGATGAAGGTCATCATCTGTTGAGAGGAGAGTCGATTCCCAATGTCGGTCAGGTCTGGTCCACGATGGCCGCCGTAGCCGGAAACGTGATGGCAAAATTCACATCCACGTTCATGGAAGAGGGAAGCGCCGTGAATCACAGCCGGGTCGTTGCTGTTCACCACAGACTGCGGGAGCACTTGCGCGTGAAAATCCGGCACCCATGGATGAATCTTCGCTTCGTACCAGAACACGCCGATAATGATCACCGACATTATAACGAGGGCTACAGCCCACGGCCGTCTTCGTGGGCTTCGCTCGCCTTTGTGGGCGATGAAGGGAAGCAAGAACATCACGATAAAGAACACCGAGGGAGTTGCAATGATCAGAAAAGTTTCTCCTGCATGCGGCGACATTGCCAGGACAGAGAAGAACCACAGGAAATACCAGTAGGGCTGCGGTGAGGCGTCAATGATCGTCGGATCCGGCGGTTTCTTGAGTGCGGGCGGGCCAACATACCAGGCTAGGAGGAAGATCGTACTAACCAGCAGCACGCCAAACACCATATCGCGCCATGCCGCATCCGGCCAGAACGGAACGCCTTCGGTCTTGATCATGTGTTCGTACCAGGCGCGATATTGTTTCAGATCAACTGGCCGTCCGGCCTTCGGAGGTTCTGAAATTCCGTTGTAAATCACCAGGTAGAGGTGCAGTCCGAGCACAAGAAACATCAATCCCGGGAAGAAAAAGACATGTGCCGCGTAAAACCGAGAAAGGGTCATGCCTCCGAGCATCTGTCCAGCCAGGATCCAGCGGGCGAGTGCCGTACCGACAATAGGTACTTTGGCCGCTTGTTCCGCTCCAACGATAACCGACCAGACGGCATTCTGGTCCCATGGCAGCAATTGCCCGCTGAAACCCATTCCCAACGTGAGGACCATCAGGACACTTCCCGTCAACCAGTTCGCCTCACGTGGATACTTGAAGGCTCCCATCAGGTACACACGGACAGAATGGATACCAATGAAGAGAATCATCGCGGATGCGCCCCAGTAGTGCAGTCCACGCACCAAATGTCCCAGGAAAGCATCGCGAGTAATAAATTGCATGCTGTCATAGGCATGTGCAGTCGATGGGACATAAATTGTCGCCAGTACAGTGCCGGTGACGATCTGCATGATGAACGTCACTAATGTCGCGCTGCCAAAGACATACCACCAGTTTGTGTCCGGCGGTACCGGATGCTGAATGATAGGCAGGAAGTATTTGCGGACGCCGAGGCGATCATCAATCGTATGCCAGGCATGGATTAAGAATCGAAGCATCGTCGTGCAGTAGTTCCTAAGGCGCAGTCGTTTTCTTACACCAAAGGGATTGGGGTCGTCTGAATCTCCACATTCCCATTGGTCACACGAACTGGATAACGCACCAGAGATCGAGGCGGTGGACCAGCCACTACATTTCCGCTGTCGTCGTAAACTCCGCCATGACAAGGGCACAGAAACAACTCAGCGTTCTTCTCCCAGCGAACCGGACAGCCCAGGTGCGTGCAGTTGATCGAGAATGCGATCAGATATCCCTCGGTTTCGCGACGCAGCCAAGCGGATGTCTCCGCTAAAAACCCGTCCCATGGCAGTGGGTTGGATCGCGCGAATTTGACCTGTACGGTTTGCCCGACTTGGAAATCCTGCAGGCGGCCCACCGGACGCCACAACCTCGGCTTTGGTCGCAGGAAGGGCGCGAGTAGAAATCCCACGACCGGAGCCGCAACTAAGGCAGACGCGCCGAGCCCCAGCAGAATACATACTGCATTCAGCATGTCACGCCGCACTTGTGATACGGGGTCGCTCTCTCCCGAACGTTCATTTGTGTTCATGCAGCAGATCTCCAATCCAGCTTGCAATTCCCAGCAGGAAGCAGATGAAGCCGGCCAGCGATACCCAAAAGCGGGTGACGACCCCCGCCGCAGACAATGCCAGCCCGAACGCCATCGCCGCAGGTGCATACGTCGGCTTGGGAAGCCTCGAAGGTTGCGGATCTTGCCAGTCCGCAGCAGGTTTCGAAGGAAAGTGCAGCTCCCGAGAAAACGGACGCCCAAGGTTTGAAATCGCAGAAGCATTCGAAGTTGTCGGGAAGGCTCGTTTTCCTTCTCCACCTCCACGCACATCAGCCATGTTGGAAGTCAGTCTCGCACCAAGGATTGCTCCCCACACCGCTCCGAGCGTTGCGCCGAATGCCAAGGTCATTTTGGCGGGCTGCGATTCACCGGTTCCGGCTTTAGGTCGCATTGTGGTCTCCCAGTAAGTAGGGTTTCGCATTGTACGCGATAGCATCGGAGTCGCCCTGCGACTGCCAGCGAATAATTGCGATGACGATGATCGTGAAGTAGATCAGTCCTGCAGGTACCCACATCAATAGGCCTCCAAGTTGAAGGTCAGCGGCGGCGGAGATATTCCAATGCTTGCGAATCAGAGACAGCGCACCGAATTCGTCGTTGGGATGTATATAGGCGGGATACCAACCGAGAGGAGCAAAAGTGATGATTATGCCGAGCACGCTGTTGAACATTGTTGCAAGAAATAAATAGATCACCATGGGAAGCGTTTTCAGCCGCAATTCCGGTACAGGATGGAATACGGGCCACCAGAAAATGACGGCCGTAACCAAAAACATCAGGTGTTGCGCTATGTGTACGTCTTCGTTTCTGAGCGCATAGTTATAGAAGATCGGAACGTGCCAAAGGGCAAGGGCAAGCGCCATACCTGTCCACGCGATTACCGGATCGGATAAATATTGTTCGATCTGCGCAATGCGACCGTGACCCACAATTTGCTCTGCCGTATTTCGGGGGATTCCGAGAATCAGCAGCGGACTTACGACCAGGATCAGCAGCAGGTGCTGAACCATATGCATGCTAAATAGATAGTCGTCGCTCAAGGTGTCGATAGGAGAAACGAGCGCAAGCAGAAGAACAATGACTCCGGCTGCGTAGGTAGTCGACTTTGCCCGAGTTCTGGACCGTACTAACGAGAAGTAAACAATCAGCAAGGCAGCACAGCCAATCAGAACCGAAGGTTCCCAATCCCAAGCTGATATGAGCAGTTCGCGGGTGGTCATCGAGTGCCCCAGATGTAGAAGATGAAGAAGACGGCCACCCACACCGCGTCGACGAAGTGCCAGTAATAGGACGCAGCAATGAACCCTTCGCGCTGGTATTCCTCTTGCCCGAATCCCGCTACTGTCAGGCCTCTCACGATGAGAAGCACGATGAGTCCAATGAACACATGCAGAGCATGGAATCCCGTCGTGGTAAAGAATGTAGTCGCGAATAAGTCTGTCTCAACACTCATCCCTTTCGCGAACAGTCCGTGATATTCAATACCTTGTCCAACCAGAAAGATCCCGCCCAGTAGAATCGTGACCTCGAGCCAACGCTTGCTACGCGTAATCGAAAGGTGGCGCATGGCCCTTTCCGAGAGCCATACGGTTACGCTGCTCGCCCACAAGATCAGACTGTAAATACCGGTCCTGATTGGATCGAGAGTGTTGCGAGCGTCTGGCCCTCCTGCCGATCTTCCGTGGTACAGCACGAACGCTGTAATGAGGAAGGCAAAAAATATACTCTCGCTGAAAATAAAAGTCAGGATGAGCACTCTGCTCTTTTGATGGACAAACTCACCGGCCATTGCGCTGCCTCTTTCTGGCTCGCTCCCAATCTGTATCCTCAGGATGTTTCAAATCCCAAAGTGGACGAGCGCTGCGGACCGGAGGAACGTAATCAAAGTTGTGCACCGGAGGCGGAGAACTGGTGGCCCACTCCAGAGTCCAGGCATCCCAGGGATCGTCGCCTGCAGTCCTGCCTTGTCTCGCGCTAGCAATGACGTTCCAAAGGAAGACGACAACGGAGACTCCCAGAATATAAGCGCCAATTGTCGAAACGAAGTTCAGAACTTTCCATGTGTGGATGTTCGGATAGGTGAAGACTCTTCGTGGCATCCCCAGCATGCCCAAAGAGTGTTGGACCATGAAGGTCAGATTGAAGCCAATGAACGTCAACCAAAAGTGCCATTTTCCCATTCGCTCAGAAAGCATGCGCCCGCTGAATTTCGGAAACCAATAATAGATTCCGGCGAATACAGCAAAAGCAGTGCCCCCGAACAACACGTAATGCATGTGCGCTACGACGAAGTACGTGTCGGTGAGTTGCCAGTCGATGGGAACGACAGCGAACATCACCCCGCTCAGGCCCCCGATGGTGAACATGACCAAAAAGGCAACGGCAAACCACATGGAAGTTGTGAAGCGAATCGCTCCGCCCCACATCGTGGCAATCCAGTTGAAGATCTTTACTCCCGTAGGAACTGCGATCAGCATGCTACTGGCGGCGAAAACAAGGTCCAGAAAATGACCCAGCCCAACCGCAAACATGTGGTGGGCCCACACGCCAAAACTGAGCAACGCAATCGCGACGGTTGAGCCCGCGACCACCGCATATCCGTAGATAACCTTTCGGGAAAATACCGGAATGACCTCTGAAATGATCCCGAATGCCGGGAGCACCATTATGTACACTTCGGGGTGGCCGAAATTCCAGAAGACGTGCTGCCAGAAAATAGGCGATCCACCGGCCGCTGGTTTAAAAAAATTACCCTGAAGTTGCCGATCAACCAGCAACATGACAAGTGCCGCATTCAGGGCGGGCATCGCGCCGACAATCAGAAACGAATTGATCAGCGACATCCATGCAAAGAGCGGCAGGTGTCGCAAGCTCATTCCCTTGATTCGCATCGACGCTATGGTCGCAATGACATTCAACCCGGTTGCGATCGTTCCCGTCCCTACAACCAATAATGAGAGCGCCCAATAATCCATGCCTTGCAGATTTGAATAAGGTTTTTCACTTAGTGGCGTGTATGCGAACCAACCCGCCGCCGGTGCGTCGTGAGCAAAGAAGCTGAAGTACAGAAGAAGCCCGCCAAGGGCGTACATCCAGTAGGCAAACGCATTGAGTCGAGGAAATGCAAAATCACGCGCCCCGATCATCAATGGAATCAAATAGACCATTAAGCCCAACAGCACAGGCACGACCACCAGAAAGATCATGGTTGTGCCATGCATCGTGAAAATCTGGTTGTAAAGCGAAGGATTAAGGAAGCGATTTTCGGGGACAATCAACTGAGTGCGCATCAGCAGCGCTTCCACGCCGCCGGCGAGAAAGAAAATCAGTGAAGTAACCAGATAGAGTATCCCGATTTGTTTATGATCGACGGACGCTACCCAACTCAACATGCCGCCTTCGTGTTCGAAGCGCTGCAATTTCCTTAGCACAGGAAGGGCTACCGGCACTTCGCTCATCGTAGGGTCTCGAGATAGGCGACCATCGCACTAAGGTCTTCTGGTTTGAGGCTGGCATTCGGCATATAACTCCCGGGTTTGAAATTGCTGGGATCATGAATCCATGCCTCGAGATTGACCGGATTGTTTCCAAGACGTCCAGCTGCGAGCGTCTCTCGCGAAGCGAGATGAGTAAGATCGGGTCCGACTCGGCCAGATGACACGCCACTAACGGCATGACAGTTTGCGCAAGACATGCTGCGAAATAGTTGCTCTCCATGCTTAGCTTGGGGTGTGGTTGGTGGAGGTGGTGTTTGCTCTTGCGATTGTTCCCATTGCTCAAACTCTTGAGACGTCTGTGCAATGACACGGATCCGCATCCATGCGTGCTCGTCACCACAAAACTCGGCGCATGTGCCTAAATACGTTCCAGGATGGTCGGCCAAGAGCCATATCTCGTTCGGTGAGCCCGGAATCATGTCCATCTTGCGGCTCAGTTCCGGAACCCAGAAATCGTGAATGACATCGGCGCCGATCAAGCGAACCAGCATCCTGCGACCCGCAGGAATATGTATTTCATTCGCCGTCGTGAAACCCGCTTGTGGATATTGAACTTCCCACCAGAATTGGTGTCCCGAAACCACGAGGTCGGGACTCAGATCATCACCCGCAGCAGTAGTCTTGGATGGATCCGAGTGCGCCATGGTGATAACCGTCAAGACAAAGATGCTGACCAGGAGCAGAAAGGGAACAATGGTCCAAGTCATTTCCAACTTGGGATTTCCAAAGTTCTGTTCCGGCTCCGGCATTCCGGCGCGCTGCCTGAAGCGGATGGATGCGACGATCACGAGGGTGGTAACAAGGACAAGAATGGCAGACATGATTACAAGCACGACGATCATCAGGTGCACAATGGGCTGATCGAGGGTGGAGTGTGCCTGCAGAGCTGAAGTTACTGGCATGACCGGTGCTGGCCTTGATGTGAAAGTATTTCAGGAACACTAAATACGTGCAGCGGTATTCAGACGTCGGGAAAGCATAGTTCGGTTGCCGTGGGAACGGTCGTCGAGAAAGGGGGAAGGGTTGCGCCAGCAACCTAGATTGAAGGTGACGCCGCGCCGGGCTGCAGACTTTTGCTGCAGCCACGCGCGACGAGCATTTATAAAGCCTACTTACGCTGCCGGACGGATATCCCGTACGTTGCCGGTAGTCGTGCCAGTTCCTGTTCCGGCACTGGTCTGTCTGACAGATCCATGGGCTGCCCCACCCATCGCGGCGAGCCATCCTAGGAACAGAGCTACGAATCCAATCCAACCCACATCTGAGAACACAGTCAACATGTACGAACTGTGGGGTCCACCCGCAACACCAGCATCGCCGGTCAGCGCGGCACCGCTCAGAATTACCATCAAAACCGTGCCAATCACTGCCAGTCCAAACATCGCCATCCCGTGCATAATTCTGCCGGTACGATCCTGAAGATCCGCTAAATGTGCGGTGACTCGGCCCGCCACATAAAATGCGATGATCGTGAGAACCGTCGCCCATGCGCCCATCCCGGCCGACATGCCCCGCACCGGTTCGGCAGCATTTGGATTGGCAGAGCTAGCAAAGATCGCTTCCCCCAGGAGTCCAAATACCGACCAGATTGCGACAAATGTAAACATTCCCGCCCAAATCGCTCCCCAGTTGGTTCTGGGGTACGCAAGAGCTTCATTTCTATAAGCAAGGTCCGCCATCTTCAACCTCCTTTTTGCAGACACTTGTCAGATGCCAATCCCGGATCGAGGTGTGTAGGTTTCTCTGGTGCGAGTAGTCGTTGCTAAGGCAACATAATTCTTCGTATGCTCTCGAAACCAACCCTTACGGTGTTCCTGGTCTCCTATTGAGCGATGAGAAAATTCCTAAATTTTGCTCTCGGTATTGGGGCAGGTATTGGACTTGGGCTTCTCATGGCGCCGTCAACGGGGCGGGAAACCCGACACGCCGTAGCTGAACAAGCGCGCAAGTTGGTACACATGCCTCAGCGGCGCTTGGAAAAAAAGATTCAGGAGGCCGCCGAATCAGCAAAGGAAAAAGCCGGAGACGTTGGCGCCAAGATCGGGCGTAACGCTGCGGAAGCGGCGGTCGATGCCGTTACCGGAAATGTCGCGGACAGTCCGAAAGGCAAGATGGCGTAGCCAAACGAAGCTTCCCGACGTTTAAACTATGCTGCGCGCTTCTGATTCCTTTGCTGGTAATGGTGCTTTTGCTGACGCCAAATCAGATAACCAATGACGAATAGGCCCCCAGCCATAGCCCAGCTTGCTTTTTCAATGTAGCCCAGCAGGGTGTTGAATTCGTTTGCAAATGCGTAGCCGCAGAACGTCATCACGGTTACCCAGGTTGCGGCGCCAAGCAAGTTGAATTTGAAGAAGCGCGCCCACTTCATTTCCAGGCTTCCCGCCAGCGGACCGGCGATCGTTCGCAAGCCAAAGATAAATCGCGAGAAGAAGATCGTTCTTCCACCGTGTGTCTTAATCAGGTTCTTGGCAGCCCGGATGTCTTCATCACTTAAGCGGAAGAGCTTTTTGGCCCAGCGGATGAACGTTTTCCCGAAATGATAGCCGAGAAAGAATCCCAGATTGTCTCCCATGGCTGCGGCGATAATGCCGATGAGGATGACCCATTGCAATTGAAGCTGGCTGGTTTTGTTGCTCAAGAAACTGGCAAACATGAGGAATGTTTCGCCGGGTACAGGCAGGCCCATGCTCTCTGCAAAAAGCCCTAGGAGCAATGCCCAATACCCCCATGAGAGGAGGAAGTGGTGCACTTCGTGGTAGAACCAATACATGCCACGCGATTAGATGCGGTCCGTCAGTTACAGCGGTGTCACTCGATGAAGATGGTTCACCAGGAAAAAGAGCCTGCGTGATTCTTTCGCTGCCCGTTTTTAATGTCGACTACATGTCCTGTGAAATCTTAGATTGAAGGTCAACGGGAGCGCGGCCCGAACGACACTTGCGTTCTCTCGGACACTTCGGCATAAGACCTAAGTAAAGATGGGAGAGGTGCACTAACTTTGGACTACAATAGTCCGCACGCTTTTTCTTCAGCGGACATAGTTTAACGTTTTCCTTACTCGCCGGTCCTTCCAATGACTAAAAGAATATTGGGTTCTTGTTTGATCATACTTGGCAGTACTGTTTTATCCGGTGTTCTCGCCGCGCAGCCAGGCGAAGCAAAACCTTCATCCTCGAATTCCGATATGTCCTTTCTAGGTTACAGCGCGCCCGATTCGCAATCAGAAAAGGAATGGGAATCGAAGTTTCGCGATGGAATTTCGCCCAAGAATATTCGCGATAACATGCAGCGTCTGACTGCCCGCCCACATCATGTCGGTTCTCCATATGACAAAGACAATGCGGAATGGATACTAGGGAGATTCAAGGAGTGGGGATACGACGCCCACATCGAAAGTTTTGAAGTGCTATTCCCAACCCCCAAGCAGCGATTGCTGGAGTTGCTTGAGCCCACTAGGTTTACCGCGCAACTGCACGAACCTGCCCTTGCAATTGACCCCACCTCCAAGCAAACGGAAGAACAGCTTCCCACTTACAATGCGTATTCCGTCGATGGCGATGTTACGGGACCTCTGATCTATGTGAATTTCGGCAATCGCGAGGATTACGAGCAGCTGGATCGTATGGGGATTTCGGTTAAAGGGGCCATTGTCATTGCACGGTATGGAGGCGGGTGGCGTGGCGTGAAGCCGAAGGTCGCCGCTGAGCACGGTGCGGTCGGGTGCATCATCTATTCCGATCCCAAAGAGGACGGCTACCATGAGGGCGACGATTACCCGGACGGCGGATGGAGGCCGCGGTTCGGCGTCCAGCGCGGTAGCGTAATGGATACGGATTATCCCGGCGATCCGCTGACACCGGGTGTCGGGGCTACATCGGACGCGAAGCGGCTTGAGGTCAAAGACGCCAAAACCATTACCAAGATTCCTGTGTTGCCAATTTCCTATAGTGATGCGGGACCGCTGCTGGCCGCTCTCAAAGGCCGGGTCGCGCCCGAAGGTTGGCGCGGAGGCTTGCCGATTCCGTACCACATTGGACCCGGGCCGGCCAAGGTTCATCTGAAGGTCGAATCAAACTGGGACCTCCAACCGATCTACGACGTGATTGCAATATTGCACGGTTCCAATGACCAACAATGGGTATTGCGAGGCAATCACCATGATGCCTGGGTGAATGGCGCTGAAGATCCGATTTCCGGCCAGGCGGCCCTCCTGGAAGAGGCACGCATGCTGGGCGAGTTACACCACCAGGGGTGGACCCCGAAGCGCACGATTGTTTATTGCGCTTGGGACGGAGAGGAACCCGGTCTACTTGGATCAGTCGAGTGGGTGGAAACACATATCAATGAATTGAAACAGCGTGCCGTGGCTTATATCAACTCGGACAGCAATAGCCGGGGATTTTTGTATCCTGGTGGAACCCAGGACTTGCAAACCTTTGTCAGCGGTGTAGCGCGAGACGTAGAAGATCCTGAAACGAAGATGTCGGTATTCGAGCGTTCACATTTGCACGCTATCGCCGCTGCAAAGGACACCGAAGAACGCAAGGACCTTCGTAAGCGAAATGATCTGATTGTGCATGCGCTCGGAGATGGATCGGACTACACGGCTTTTCAGGATTTCGCAGGCGTTTCGTCGCTGAACCTGGGATTTGGGGGGGAGGATGACGGCACCCAATATCACTCAGTCTACGATGATTTTTATTGGTACACGCACTTTGTGGACACGGATTTCGCCTACGGACACGCGCTCGCACAAATGAGTGGTAGCGCAGTCATGAGGTTGGCGGATGCCGAAATCATTCCGCTCGACTATGCACCCCAGGCGGAGGCCATCGGGAAATACGAAGGGGAATTGGAAAAAATGTTGAAGGACAAGCAGGAGGAGTCCACCGAGCGAAATCTGGAGTTGCAAGAAGGCGTATTCCGAGCGATCAATGATCCGCGCCGGCCGACTGTACCGCCTCCGGTTGAGGCTGTTCCGCCATACATGAATTTTGCCCCCATGAAGAACGCGATCGAAGCACTGAAGAAAAGTTCCGATCGATATTCGAAGGCGTTGTCCATATGGCAGGCAGCAGGCACTCCCCGCGAATCCAAACAAAAAATCGAAGTGCTGAACCAGGATTTGCTGAAGGTCTCACGCTTGTTCTTGAACGAAAACGGGCTGCCTGAACGCCCCTGGTTTAAGAACCAGGTCTATGCTCCCGGTGCCTATACAGGGTACGGTGCAAAACCCATTGCTGCCGTTCGGGAATACATGGACGAGAAAAGGTGGAGAGATGCTGATGCCCAGGTACCGCAGGTTGCTCAAGTAATCCAGAACGCTGCCACGGGCGTTGACAAATGTGCAGACGACCTGGAAGCACTTATTGCGGCAAAACGATAATCCAGCAGTATCAATACCGCTAATATCGTAAGGCTTGATGGCTGGCTTCCAGCATTAGTTCTCTAGCCAACTGTCAGCGTAGAAGACGTTTCTATAGATCGAGGCATCATGCATTTTTTCCAAATTGCAGTTTGTCATATGGTTTTCGTGACAGTCATGGCACAAGGTTCCACTTCGGCCGCGCAGGCCAGTCACAAATTTGCGAGGCTCAGCGAAGAGTTCATTCATGAGACACTCGCGCTGTCACCTTCGTTTGCATCTCAAGCCGGGTACCACCAACACATCGATCCCAAAACAGGTAAGGCAGTGGCCCTCGATGCGCTACTCGATGATGTGAGTGAGGCTGGTATGGCCGAGCAGCGCCGCGTCTATGCCCAATGGCGGCATCGCTTTCATGACGAGACTCCGGTCAACTCGCTGGGGGCACAAGATGCCGCTGACTGGCGGCTCATCGAAGACCAGATTGATCTGAATCTACTTGAACTGGACCGAATCCAGAACTATAAGCACAACCCGACGGTCTATGTGGAACTCTTGGGAGGCGCGCTTTTTCAGCCCCTTACTGACGACTACGCTCCGAAGGAGGTGCGACTCGCCCACATCCTCGCGCGAATCACAGCGATTCCGCGTTTCCTTCAGCAGGCGCGCAGCGAGTTGGTGGATGCTGATCCTGTTTTCATCAAAGTGGCCATCGAGGAAAACGAAGGCAACATTGATTTGATACAGAATACGATCGCCCCCGCGCTTAAAGGGCAATCGAAACTGCAAGCGAAGTTTGATCGAGTCACACCTTCCGCGCTCGCTGCGCTCAAGGATTTCTCCCGTTGGCTCGAAGACGATCTGGCAAAGCGCAACACCGATCGGACCTGGCGTCTCGGCAAGGATCTCTATGCCGCAAAATTCCGCCTCGTCATGGAAACTTCAGTCACGCCCGATCAGGTTCTTGCCGATGCAGAAGCCGAACTGAACAAGACTCGGGCAGAAATGCTTCAGCTTACGCTTCCGCTGCACGAGCAGTATTTCCCTGACCATGAGGATCATGCCAACCTAAGTCAACATGAGCGAGAGAACAGGGTAATCGGCGAAGTTCTGGGCAAAATCGCTGAAGATCATCCGAAACGCGATGATTTGATTTCGACAGTGGATGAAGATTTATCTGGTATTCGCCAATTCATCATCGATAATAAAATCGTCTCACTGAAATCGCGTGACAATCTTAAGGTAATTCCCACGCCACCGTTCATGCGCGGACTGTTTTCGGTAGCGGGATTCCATTCCGCCCCGCCGCTCGATCCCAATGCCGACGCTCAGTACTGGGTAACACCCATCGATCCAAAGATATCCGATGAGCGTGCCGAATCGAAACTTCGCGAGTACAACAATTGGGTCCTGAAGTGGTTGACGATCCATGAAGCGCTGCCCGGCCACTACGTGCAGGCGGAGCATGCCAACGAAATTGAGCCCTTGACGCGAAGGTTGGCCCGCGCGCTTTATGGCAACGGAGCTTACGTGGAAGGCTGGGCTGAGTATATCGCACAGGTGATGATGCAACAGGGCTTCGCCGACCACGACCCGCGTTATCGCGTCAGTTATCTGAAAATATGGTTGCGTTCCGTGGGCAACGCGATTCTCGATATTCGAATGCAGACCATGGGAATGACCGATGCAGACGCGATGTCGTTCATGATGAACGATGCCTTCCAGACTCGCGCCGAAGCTGAAGGTAAATTGCAGCGTGCCAAGCTCAGTTCCACGCAGCTAGCGACGTATTATGTGGGCACAACAGAGTGGTGGCATCTGCGCCGTGCATTTGAAGCAGCCAGAGGCAAAGACTTCACGCTCGCCGACTTTCATGACCGCGCTTTGGGCGAGGGTGCGTTGCCTGTCCCTTGGATGCAAGACATTTTGTTGAAATAACTAACTCGATTCAGTGCGTTTTCCTGGGAAGCACGCGATCGGCAACCTTTGAGTCCAAGGGACCATCTATTGCAGCGCTCCTATGAACGCAACCCAGTCTAGATTTAGCTCTAGTCTTGTTGTGCTTGCCGTCGTTCTGCCATTCTCTGCATGTGCGGGAGTACAGAGCCCCACGAAGAGTGCTGTCACGGTTCTTAGCGGGAATGCGTCGCAAACGGCCGTGCTGACTTATCACAATGACGATGCTCGTGATGGCGCGTACACGCAAGAAGTAACACTTACTCCGTCGAACGTAAATTCCAATACATTCGGGAAGGTGACTGCGTATTCCGTTGATGGGCAGATTTACCCGCAGCCTCTGTATACGCCGCAACTCAATATCAATGGAGGCGTTCACGATGTTGTCTTTGTCGCCACGGAAAACAACTCAATCTATGCCTTTGACGCCGATGCAAACGCATCGAATCCCACGATGTTCTGGCATCAGAACTTCGGTCCTCCGAAAACGGTGTATGACTCGGGAGGTCCGTGGCCGGCGGTTGGAATCTTTTCCACGCCTGTGATCGATGCGACCAACAACACAATGTATTTTGTGAATGAGCGCGGCGACAGCAATCCGCTGTTCCAGTTGCACGCAATCGACATCACCACCGGTGTCGATAGGACCCCTCCAGTTGCGGTGACTGGCTCGTATGCCGGTGATACTCTCGGTGGTGGCTGCTACCAACGCATGGGGCTGGCACTGAATCCGGTCACGAATTGGATTTACATCGCGTTCGGCAGCTGCGATCACGGCTGGGTCCTGGCGTATGACAAATCTTCGCTCACCCAGACCGCGATCTTTGATGCCACCGACCAGGCGCAAGGTGGAGGATTCTGGGCGGGTGGCGGAGCTCCGGCGATTGACGACAATACTGGAAACGTCTACCTCGAGAGCGGAACGGATTTTGGCGATGATGCCTGGATCCAGCCGGCTCCAAGCTACACGCAAGTTGGCTACAACGACTCATTTCTGAACCTGAACCCCAAGACCTTGGATGTGCAAAGTTATTTTTCTCCAGATAACAATTATGAGTTATCCAAGTCGGACGCCGATTTGGGCAGCGGTTCTCCGGCGCTGGTCCCTGGCAATTCGCAGCATCAGCTCGAAGTGGTTGGCGGCGGCAAAGACGGAAATATTTATGTGCTGGATCCCTTGCGTATGGGCGGCTTCAACGCCACCAACAACGTCATCCAGAGCGTACACACGGGTACGACTCAGTACGACAACATTTTCTCCACATCCGCGTACTGGAACGGAAACATTTACTACCATCCCAGCAGGGATGTGATTCATGCATTCAGCTGGAATGCGGATGGAAGCGACGGCCAACAGATGTCGTCGACTCCAACTTCTTCTGGGAAGGCGGTATTTAGCGATGCCGGTCACGGCGCGACTGTGTCGGTTTCTGCGAATGGAAACTACAATGGCATTGCCTGGGATATCGACAACTCGGCGTACATCGGAAGCAATCCCTCGCGCAGCGGAGCGGCGGTGCTTCACGCCTACGATGCGACCAACGTTGCTCATGAGCTCTACAACAGCTCCCAAGCCGGCAGCCGGGATCAGGCCGGCCAAGCCTGCAAATTTTCAGTTCCTACCATCGCTCACGGACGGGTGTTCGTTCCCACTGGAAATGAATTGGATATCTATGGCCTGCTGGGGCAGTAAAGGGTGGCTGCAAGGGGGGTGAGCGACCCGAGACATAGGTAACAGATCGTACCGGACACATAGGTTACACTTTCTCCCCTTTTGGGGAGGAAAGTGGATGCCGTGGAAGGAGTGTTCGGTCATGGATGAGAGATTGCAGTTTGTGGCCCGTCGTCTGGC
>DAIDGW010000208.1 GCA_027452245.1 Acidobacteriaceae bacterium | reverse complement strand
ACGAAGGCATTCAGGGTGATGCCCAAAATCGCCGGAATCGAATCCACCGCGAACAGCAGGTCGGTGGTTTCAATGACGATCAGCACGAGCAGCAATGGCGTTGCGCACAGCGCCGCCTTCGATGAGCTGCGGACGAAAAACTTGCTGTCGTGGTACTCGTCGGTGATCGGAAGCCAGCGGCGCACTAATCCGACTACCGGGTTTTTCGCAGGCTCAACCTGGTGCTCGCCGATGACTGCCAACCGGATGCCGCTGTAAATCAGGAGCACTCCGAAGACGTAGAAGATCCAGTGAAAATGCTCAAGGAGGCCGATCCCAACTCCGATAAACAGCCCTCGCAGAATTAGCGCCCCGATAATCCCCCAGAACAGAACGTGGTGTTGTTGGCGCTCAGGAACTGCGAAATAACGGAATATCACGAGGAACAAGAAGAGATTATCAATACTGAGCGAAAGTTCAACCACATAGCCGGTGACGAACTCGAGTGCAGCACGCTGTCCTTGCCAAAGATGCAGGATGACTGCGAACGCGGCCGCCAGCCCAATCCACATCAGGCTGAAGACAACGGCCGTGCGGAATTTTACGGCGCGGCCCGGCTTGTGGAAGACATACAAATCCAGCCCAAGCAGCACGACCGCGACAACGTTAAATAGGATCCAGAAATAGAACACGGGAGATTGCCGTTCTTAGACTCGACCTGGCCGTTTTCCTTTCTCTCGAACTGCAATGCCTGCGGACTCTCAGGACAGACCACGAAGAGTAGTTCGCATACGCGTGCCATTAAAAATGAAAACAGATCAAAGGGCAAAGAAGGTCATGCGTCTGACTAATGCGAACTCGCTGACGGCGCGTTCACTTTTGGCGGGAGTGGATTCATGTTGTTAAGAATCCTGATGCTTTCGAGAACGACGGAGCCAACGATCTGAAGGCTATTGGGACTGAGCTTGTCCACCGTGTCCTGGGTCGTATGGTGGAAGACATTGTTGTAACCGTAATTCAGATCGATCAGGTCGGCAGCCGGAATACCCATGCGCAGGAACGGCAGATGATCGTCCTCGATCGGAAAGTAGCGATCGTAGAAATGCGATTGATATCCCAGGCGCTTGGCGGCTTCATACACAACCGCCTCAAGCCACGGCGTTGAGTTGGCCTCGTGCTCGACGTTGAGATCGGCATCGCCGATCATGTCGGTCAGCAGGAATGCTTTGATCTTTTTCGCCGTCCCATCCTGCTGCCACTTTCCCGCAAGATGGCGCGCTCCGTAGACGCTGTCGGTTTCCGTCCAGTTGCGGACCGCTTCTTCCGCATCGGTCCAGAGCAGCCAAATGCTGTAGCCATCCAACTTCTTCCCATGTAGCTGATTTGCGAATTCAAGAAGAAGGGCCGAGGTCGATGCGCCGTCGTTCGCCCCGATGAAACTCGTATTGCGTAGCGGGTAATTCGTGTCGTAGTGGCTGGCGATCACGATAATGCCGTCTTTGCTGCCGGGAAACTTCGCCAGGATGTTACGGACGGGAAATTTGCCTTCCACCGTGTCGGCCACAAAGCTGTCCGACTCAACGTCATCGCCCTTGAGGTGATCGAGAATATAGTTTTCGACTTTCTTGTGATTTTCGCTCCCGATCGGACGAGGCCCGAGTTTCACGATCTCCTTCACGTATTTCATGGCGCGCTCGGCGTCGATCGACGGAGGTGGCGCGTTGTCCGGCGGAAATTTCAGATCGGGCAAGGCTGCTTCCTGTGACGGTGCCGGCTGGTTTTGCGGAGCGCTGCCCGCCTTCACCGAGTCGTTGTCGCGGTTGCAAGCCAGCACTCCCGCCACTACCGTAAGCACAACGAATTTCCAGTATCTGACTTTCACAGATTTCCTTCCGCTGGGCTCACGCCGGATTTTGCCGCTCTTTGCGCTTGGCACGCTGTTTGGGATGTACGGCCCACGCCACCAGAATGCTCACCAGGTAGAGCCCCACCATGGGCGCGGCGAAAATGCACATATTCAACACATCGGGAGTCGGCGTGATGATGGCGGCAAGCACAAAGATCGCCAGAATTGCGTATCTGAAGTTCTTCCACATGAATCCCGCGCTCACGATTCCCATCAGCGCGAGAAAAAAGATCAGGACCGGCATCTCAAAAATGACACCCATTCCGAGAATGATGCTCAGGAACAGCTGCGTATATTCCCCGATCGTAATCATCGGCTGGAATTGCTGGCCGAAGCCGATCAGAAAATCCAGAGCCGCGGGATAGACGATCCGATAACCGAAGTAGCCGCCCGCCGCGAAAAGCGCGATGGTCGATGCCATGAACGGCATCACGTAGCGCTTTTCATTCCGATACAGGCCGGGAGAGATGAACATCCAGACCTGGTAAAGAATGAATGGCGAGGTCAGAAAGATCCCGGCCAGCGCCGCAATCTTCAGGTAAAGATTGAAAGGCTCCGTGGGATTCAGATAGACCAGCTTTTCAGCCATTCCATGCGCTTTGAGCGCGGTCATGATTGGCCGCTGCATGATGCCGTAGATCTGCTCGCGATATCCCCAGCAGGCGAAAAACCCGACGATCACCGAAATGATGCAATACACAATGCGTCGCCGCAGTTCCTCGAGGTGATCGAGAAATCCCATTGCGGGGAGGCGCTCTTCCCGCTCGCCGGTGCTGGCTTCCAGGACTTCAGGCATGGCTATCCTGCGGCGCAGGATTGTTTGTAACTTCTACTGCGGGCAGCGCTTCAGTCGCGCGGGGAACGACGTTCAGCGGAGCAGTCTCGACAGCAGGCGCGGCCAGGCTGGCCGGCTCCTCGGCGGCACTTTCGGTCGTCCTGTCTTTTGTTTCCACCGGCGGCTCGGCCTTCACCAGCAACTCGGTCTTGGCCGCCTGATGCTTCTTGTAATTCTCCTCACGCTCCAGATTGGTGATCTCCTGCTCAATCTGCGATTTGAATTCATTGGAGGCGCGCCGAAATTCCGCCAGATACTTGCCCACGGTGCGGGCGATCTCCGGCAACTTCTTGGGCCCAAAGATAATAAGGGCGAGAAAGAAGAGGAAGATCGTCTCGGAAAAGCTCATTGAGTCATGATAATGCGGCGCTCCCAGAAGCGCCAAT
>DAIDGW010000207.1 GCA_027452245.1 Acidobacteriaceae bacterium | reverse complement strand
AATCTTCCGCACCCACCTCCCGCCCGGCTTCGGTGGCGCTGCCAACGCCGCCGCCGAACCCACCGTCGAACTCGGCGCCGTCCGCCTCCGCGTCGGAACCACCGTCGACGAGGCCGAAAAAGCCCTCATCATGGCCACCCTAGCCGAAACCAAAAACAACAAAACCCGCGCCGCCGACATCCTCGGCATCAGCCTCAAAACCCTCTTCAACAAACTCAAAGAATACGGCGCCGCCACCCAGGCCGAAGGAATGTAGCGCACAGGGCCGCGAGCGGCGTCAGCCGCGCGGCTCCGTTGTGCGCGATCTAGGAACGCTCTCTCTTAGGCCGGCACCGCGCTCGCCGCCGGAGCACGCTGCCCAGACAAGCGCCATCGCCGAACAGGCGAACCTAGCGCAACCCATCGCCGAAGCTACGGGCCCACCGAACCCGCGCAGGGCGACGCGGGGAGCAAACGTTGCCCTCAACGATCCGACAATTGCACTAACATATGTTTTGGTGATTTCAAGACAGGAACGGCCGTGACTCCAGACGACTTTCTTCGATTCGCAGCTCAACTCACCGGCACGGAGATCAAAGGCGAAGCCGAAATCGACCGCGAAAACCTGGCGGACATCCTCAGCGACGACGCCCGGCCCATCGACTGCTCACACCTGAATGAATTACTTCTGCTGGTTCACAAGGACCGCGTCGAGCAGCCTTTCTTCGATCACTTCTTTGGGACCAAGTGCACGGTGGGCCAACTCTCAAGTGGACTCCAACGCTTTCAGAAGACTGCGCTGCTTCTGTACGGGAATTTCGTGTTCCCCTTTCGCACGCTGTCGCGCATCAAGGCTGCCTCCGAGTTTCATCAGAAGATCGCGGACTCTGTCAAGGACCCGGCCAAAGAGCTTACTTACTTCAAGAACCGCCCGCAAAAGCTGCTTGAAGTGGACCGGATCGAGAAACATCAAACGCCGTTCGTCGGGTACCTGTCGGTCGGTGATATCGTCGGTGACCGTGGGCGTTGTGAATTGTTACTCGGGGCGGCTCGATCGTTGGGGCTTTCAGCGAGTTGGGAAGAGTACTTCGCTCGAGTAAAGATCATGGCAAAGCCGGAGCACTTCGCTCCGCTCGCAGAGATCGTCGAAAATTACAGAGAGAAGTGTACGAAGGCTGACGTGGCAGCTTTTACTGCGTTCCTCGATGAGTCGATGGCATTGCTTTCCTCGAAGAAGTTGGAAGTCGATCAGGTACGGACTCGCGCTACGAAGAACCAGAACACGTACCTGACGTGGGACCACATGGACATCTACTTTGCAACGTCCATGCGGAAGGCGTGGGAGTACCAAGATCTTTACAATTTCATCGAACGGTTGATGGGCCGGGAGGAGCTCAAGGACCTCCACCTCAGGTACTTCGATCCGACCCAGGCCTACACCGATAATCGGGTAAACAAAGGACTGGTCGAAGCGCTCATGCTTAGGCGGGCACGCTGCACAGTGTACTCGGTACAGGACACCGACACGCTTGGGAAGGACTCAGAACTGGCGTCCACACTCGCGCAGGGTAAGCCGGTCATCGCCTACATTCCTGATCTCGATCCGGATGACCGGGCCACACAACTGGTGCACGAAGAACCGGCGACCATCCTGGAACGGCTTCGTTTCGTGTTGTATGCAGACGAGCAACTGGCACAGCGGCTGACGGATGAGGACCTGCAACTGGTCAGTCGCGTGCAGGATCGGCTCATTGCCTACTGCGACAAGCGAATATGGCGGTCGATCATAGACGATGCTGCCGTAGGCAGCCTTCGCACGGACCTTGACGCGGATCTCGCAACGTTCTGCAGACTGGTCGCGTCCTCTGAGAAGGCGGTTTACGATAAGCGGGCAAAGACGCTCAAGGAGTCGCATCCCTTGGCCCTGCAGGTGAATCTGGATACCGGCGTGGCGAACGGCGTTCTCGTCGTGAGAACCATTACGGAGTGCGCGTCGCTTTTGCGGGCCATGCTGTTGTCCTCTACGGACTTTTTCATTGAGGAAGCGGATGGCATGTGGTACCTCAAGGAGCGTATCAGCGGTTGCATCTATCGGGTTGTCACGAACGACCGAAAGCTCAACAATTGCTTCTGGAACTTCTATTTACGTTAAACTGAAAGGTCCCTGCCATGTCCTCTGATGCACGATTGATATTGAAACGCGCTGGCAGCGCCGAACGATGGGAACAGCAAGAACGCGGCGACTATAACCTGGAACGGTTTGATCGCGAATTCCGGGAACAGATGTATTCCGACCAAGGACGGGAGATCCTCCAATCGC
>DAIDGW010000206.1 GCA_027452245.1 Acidobacteriaceae bacterium | reverse complement strand
AGCGAATCGGCTGGAGCAGCGAATGCGGAGGCCTCGAATGCGATGGGCTTCGCACCCCTGTTCAAACCGGCGTTGCCGGCCGTAGTGAGCATCACTTCATCACGGATCGTTAAAGTCCCGCAATCACCGTTATTCAACGATCCGTTCTTTCAACAATTCTTTGGGGGACAGGTCCCGCACGGGCCGCAACAGCAGAGAGAGCGCGGGTTGGGCTCAGGAGTGATCATCAGCCCGGATGGTTACATTCTGACCAATAATCACGTGGTGGAAAAGAGCACTGACATCAAAGTCATGTTGCCGGATAAGAGGCAATTTACAGGGAAGGTCATTGGGACAGATCCTCAGACGGATATCGCTGTCGTGAAGATTGCGGCTACCGGACTGCCGACAATTCCATTGGGTGATTCTACGAAACTGCAGGTCGGAGATTACGCCTTTGCGATAGGGAATCCGTTCGGGGTCGGAGAAACAGCCACGATGGGAATTGTGAGTGCCACAGGACGAAATGGTCTCGCGATCGAGGATTATGAAGATTTTATTCAGACCGATGCGGCGATAAATCCTGGAAATTCAGGTGGTGCTCTGCTGAATGCGCGGGGCGAACTAATCGGCATCAACACGGCAATACTGTCTGGAAACTCTGGTGGGAACCAGGGTATCGGCTTTGCCATTCCCGTGAACATGGCGAAGTATGTCATGGATCAGATTTTGAAGCATGGAAAGGTCATTCGCGGGTATATGGGAATAGGTATTCAGGATGTCACGCCGGATCTGGCAAAGGCGTTTAATGTTCCCGCAGGTGAAGGGGCGTTAGTGGCTAGCGTAGAACCGGACAGTCCTGCAGCAAAGGCCGGTCTACAACGCGGAGACGTAATTTCCGAGTTGAACGGTCAGGCGATTACGGGGATGAACGATCTGCGGTTGAAGGTTGGGTCGATGAGTCCCGGAACCACAGTTCATTTGAAAGTGAACCACAACGGTCAGGCTAAGGACGTTGCCCTCACTCTCCAAGAAGCTCCTAGCACAAAGAATGCAAAGGGTGGGGAAGGCGGGGCCGCAGAGAACAGTCCAATGAAGGGAGTTCAGGTGCAGGAACTCACTCCTGACATCGAGCAACAGCTTGGGTTGAAACCGGGAACCAAGGGAGTCGTGGTGACGGATGTTTCACAAGATTCTGCGGCGGCGGACGCCGGATTGCAACGAGGTGATGTCATCGAGCAGGTGAATCGCCATCCGGTAAGTTCCGTTTCCGACTATGATCGGCTCGTAACGGAAGCAGGCAAGCAGGCGATCGTATTGCTGGTAAATCGGGGTGGCACTACGACGTTCCTGGTTGTTCAGCCAGAGTAAGAGCCAGAGCGAGCCTTCGATCGTAATATTGGTCGGAGGCTTGCTTTTTTGCTCGATTCAGGACGAGGCATATCGGAGCATCGTTTGCCTCTACGGAGTGCGGCGCAACATGTCAATGCGTTGTATTCCGAAGCTGTCAGGCAGCCGATTGCGTGTCACTTGGAATTGGTACTGGTTTTTGTCCACTGAGAATGCGAAAGAGCAGCAACCAGCGTTTGACATTAGTGGTCATCAGGAAGTTTTCTTTCACATGCTCGCGCCCAGCGGTCCCGATTCGACGGGCGAACTCCGGGTGCGTTAAGAGATAGCGAATCTGAAATGCACATCCCTCGATGGAGTGCACGAGAACTCCGGTGAGTTTGTGAATGATCTGGTTGGGAATTCCGCCCACAGCTCCAGCGATGGTGGGTTTCCCTTTCCATAGAGCCTCGGTCACCGTGAGGCCAAAGCCCTCGCGCAACGATTTCTGAACGATGATCGTGGAAGCCCGCTGAATGGCATTGATCTCCAGACCGCACCAGGGCGGCAGATCGAGAATGATGATATCGGGATCATTGCCGGCGGCATCTTTGACTTCCTGAAGAACAGCAGCTCCTTCGGGATCATCGGCGGCACCGCCTCCTGCCAATACCAACTGACAATCTACGTATTTCTTGGCGAGTTTATAGGCATGAACTACGCCAACAGGATCTTTCAGGCGATCGAAACGCGAGACTTGAGTAACTATCGGACGAGAACGGTCAATGCCGAAATCGTCACAAATCTTCTGCACGAATGTGTCGTCGAGCTCCTTGTTTTTCTCGGAAAGCGGATCGATGCAGGGATAAAACAGATATTGGGGGATAGGCAACTGGCGGGCGAAGGACTGCGAAGAAAAGATGGCAGCATCAAACTGTTCGATGAACGGACGCAGGAACTGCCAGACGTCCGGATGAGGATTGGAAAGATCGATGTGGCACCGCCAAATCCATTTCGCCGCGTGGTCATTCCGTGCGCGGATTAAGGCCGCGGGCTGAGGGTCATGGATAATAACGAAGTCATCGTCGAAGTTCATGCGCTGGCGATTCTGCTCGTTGTACATCAGAAAAATGTCCTGGGCGCTCCTGGTAAGTTCGTATGGTGCCCCGTGGAGCGCATTGTGAAAGGCCTTGGTCACCTCGAAAAAATCATTGCCTCCGGTGATTACATCCCATTGGGTGTGCACCTCGAGTTCGGAGAGCATAGGAACGAGACGATTCAGCATTTCGGCGACGCCCCCGCCGACCGCGGTGGAGTTCACCATCTTCACACGCCGTCCTCGCAACTCTTCGGCAAGAAAATGAAGCGTTTCGATCTGCTGCTTACCGATAATGCCAGCGTAGTCATCAAGGTGCGGCGGGGGTGGTGGGGTCGGGGGAGTAGTGACATATTTGGGCAGCGGGCGGCCGTGCGGATGGATTGGTGCCGGGACCGGCCGCAAGCTTGGAATTTTCGACTCAACAGGAGTTCGCGATTCTTGGGAGCGAGAAAGGATGGCAGGATTATCTACAGGATTCATGACCTACCTTGGACTTAGTTCAGTGACTGCTCCACGATGCGTGCGATCTGCCGGCGGACGCCTTCCATCGTGTTCGTATAAATATCGATGCGATCGATAGCGGCTGCAGTTTGCTCGAGGCCCGCTTCTTCTTTGAGCCATTCGGAAAAATCGTTGGTCATGAGTCTTAGCCTCAGTCGGGCTTCGATGAAATGATGGTGAATAGAGTGCAAAGTGACTTTCCTAAGGCCTTCGAGAAAGCTTTCGATGTTGTTGGTGACGAAAGGGGTCGGAAGAACTACGAGGTCTGCGGCACAGAAGTAGAACGGTTCGGTTGCCGATCGGTCGGCGGAGCGTGGGTGCGCCGCCAGAAAATCCCGCACCAGTTCGATCATGTGCTGGCGCAGCCCGCTGATTGAGGTGTACTCGCGCACGTCAACGCTGGCGAGTTGTTCGGCAAGAATCGGTTCGTGACATGAGGAAAGGCTCCAATGGGCGAAATCATTTGAGAATCCCTGTCGGATGAAATGGTGTTCCTGAAGAGTGCTGTAGGTGTGTTGAAAGATCGAGTCCTCGGGGCACACTTGCAAGGCATGAAGAAGCTCGTTCAGCGTACAGGCACGTTCGCGGCCAATTCGCAACAGATGCTCAGAGGTATTGAAATAAAAAGGTTTGATGAGCTTCCTGGCGGTATTCGGAGCATTCATGGGAGGTCTCTTCCAGAGTAGATAGCAGTGGACGAGGTGGGGGTTGTTCGGCAAGCATCCCGCCACCGGGTTAAGAACTCGAGCAGTTGTTCCGGCGGTTTGATCCAAAGCTGCGCTGTAGTCTTCCGTGGCTGGGTACGGACGAGCACGGTGAGACCGCTTCCTCGGAGGGTGCGAAAACCACGTTCGTCTGTAATGTCATCTCCGAGAAAGGCGATCGGAGTCTGGGTTCCGACTTCGTGCATGAGTGTGCGGATTGCATCACCCTTGTCTCGAGCGGGGACGCGGAGTTCGATGCCTCCGTCGAATTCGAGAACGGAAAGTGAAGCCCTCTGGGCGATGGGAAACATTCCCAGAAGAACGCGTTCTCGAACTTGGCTAGCCCTATGCCCATCGAGACTGCGCCAGTGGACCGCCAGGCTACCCGGCTTGGATTCAGCGAGATTCTGGAGCCCTTCCCTGGCCAGCCAACGTTCGGCTTCAGAAATCGCGGACAGCGCGCGATCATCGAGTTCGGGCATCTCGCACGAGCCGCTCGGCCTCAGGCGCTGCAACCCGTGTGATCCCCAGATCTCGGGACAGGGGGCGATTTTTAACAGCAAGGGAATTTCGTGAGCATCCCGTCCGGTAATGATGACAAGACGTGTTCGCCCGCTATTGGTGATTTCCTGCAAAAGGCCGCAAACGCCTTCATAGGGAACAGCTTCTTCACGTTTCACACGGAAAGGAGCCAAGGTGCCATCGTAATCGAGCAGAAGGGCAGAGAGTGGAGACTGTGTGACGGATAGAAAAAAATTATCAAGGCTGAAATCAGTAGTTTGATTTACCAATGACACTCTCCGGATCAGACCTTGCTGCCTATGGAGGCAGCAATTGTCTGCTTTGAGTCATGCCGTCGTTGAGAGTCGAGCCGCAACTCACAAAGTTCAGTGATTAGACTTCCCGCCCAGTAGTAAACGTTGCGCTCGCGGATAGTTCGGCGCATACGTTGGATCCGAGCCTGCTTTTCTTCCGGTTGCATTTCCAGTGCTGCTCGGATTGCCTCTGCCGTCTGATCGATATCATACGGATTTACTTGCAGAGCATCGTGCAGTTCACGTGCCGCTCCAGTAAATACGCTAAGAACCAGCGCTCCACATTCGTCGGAGCGTGCTGCCAGGAATTCCTTGGCCACGAGGTTCATGCCATCGTGCAGTGACGTTACCAGGCAAAGGTCGGCCGCACGATAGTACTTCTGAATCTCTTTGTGGGTATGCTGGCGATCGAGGAGCACAATCGGTTTCCATTTGTTCTTCTGGAAGCGCCAATTGATCCGCTCGGCTTCTACCTCGAGTTCCGCCTGCAAATCGTGATACCGCTTGATGTGCGTCCGGCTGGGAGCGCCGATCTGGATGAAAGTGAAGCTACCCTGATACTTCGAATATTTCTCAAGAAAACGCTCGACGGCAAGAAATCGCTCCAGAATGCCTTTAGTGTAGTCGATGCGGTCGACTCCGATTCCCAGGAACGTAGCTTCAACTCCGAGCGCTTTCAGGAGGCCCGAGCGCTCTTCATAGGACGGCGCTTCAGGGAATTCAACCGGCAGTTCGGTGAAGTCGACACTGATCGGAAATGGATGGACTGTGGTGATATGATCGCGGCGCTGAATGGCAAAGTGCTCGCGGTCGAGCCGCGACTCCACCACGCGATCGGCTGTGTTGAGAAAATTGTTGCAATGCGACTGAATGTGGAAACCGAGGAGGTCGGCGCCAAGCAGTCCGTCCACAAGTTCGCGCTGCCAGGGGCAGATGTTGAATGCTTCGGGATTCGGCCACGGAATATGCCAGAACAGAGCGACGCGTGCGTCAGGACGTTTCTGCTTGATCATTCGCGGCAGGAGCGCAAAATGATAGTCCTGAACTAGTACCACGGGACGCTCGGAACCATCCATCTCTTCGAGCAAGGCATCAGCGAATTTGCGATTTACAGCCTGATACTGCTCCCAATCATTGGCACGGAAAATGGGACGGGTGTGCGCAATGTGGCAAAGTGGCCACAAACCTTCGTTTGCGAAGCCGTAATAATATCCTTCCTCTTCCTCTTTGGTAAGCCAAACGCGACGTAAGGTGTACTGCGGATCGTTGGGAGGGACTTGCAGACGATCCCATTGATCTACAGCTTCCTGATCGCCACTGCCGCTGCCATGGGCCACCCAGGTTCCATTGCAGGCGCGCAGAACGGGTTCAAGAGCAGTGACCAAGCCGCTGGGAGGAACGCTTACCTCCAGCGTGCGCCCGCTACGAATGTGCATATAGGGTTCACGGTTTGAGACCACGAACAAATGCCCGTCCTCCAGGCGCGAGCGAATGTGAACGGCAAGACGATCGGCCGTCCAAAGCGATTGTCCCTCCTCACGAAGGCGAGCTTCGATTTCAGCCGCAGAACGAGCGGTACTAAGGCTTTCAGCAAAAGTTGTTACTTCGCGAACCAAAGGGCGGAACAGATCCAGATCCGGGACCTTAATTCGGGTCGAGGGCGTACGGCCAGTGCGAAGTGCGCGCATCCAATGTGCTGTCCGAGCAATTGGGCCTTCGACGCTCCACCGCACAATGAGCAAGGTCACCAGGGCGATGAGAACGACATACGCGAGTGCGCTGAGAAATGCTTCCCGCCAGATGCTGAGGCTACGCGAGCGAATATATCCGGCATCATGCACGATCGCCAGAACGCCGATCACAAGATTGTCATCATTGTGAAGAGGGAATGCACAAATATTCAGCGAAGCGGTATCAATTCTCTGAAAAACGTCTGCTTCGCGGTCGTCTCTGAGAACTTGTGTAACGATCGGCGGGACGGTTGTCATCACCGGAGCCAGTTGAGAAGTGATGGCTATGACCTGTCCCTTGGGGTCGTAAATGGCCAATCCAGCAAGATCTTCACGATGAGCAAAACGTTGCACGAGACGATTGAGAGTTTGCGGGTTCTTCCGCTGAAGATCACGCTCAACATTGCGAGCCAGACTGTCCCCCAGGATTTCGGCACGGCGCTGCAGATCGCGGCGCATGGAGCGCTTCTCAATCAGCACTTCATAATACGAGGAACAAAGGGAGACAATTGTGACACCGATAATCAGAGAGATGATGAGGCGTGTGCTCAATAATCGCATGCGTCACGTCCTTGAACCATTCGCCGAATTCGCCGCAGACAGACAGAGGTTCAACTCGGCGTACGCTTGATCGCAGGTATACGACTAATCCGTCAGCACTGGCAGGCGTTCTCCCTGCAATAGCTACAGGAAGCAGCACACATTCGATGCCAGTTTACTGCAATTGGCTGCCGTAAGGCTAAGGCGGACACCTCAGTTCTTTGCCTGGAACGCCTCAATTTTTCTCTTGCACAGTCTTTGCCAAAGGGGAACGTAGCGGCGTGCAGCCACCGCGAGGCAAGAAGAGAGGGTGGGGAAGGTAATTTCTGCGTAGCAAGTCTGCTCCGATGGAAATTCGGAGGTTCGGTTCTTGGGGCTCTAAGGTGAACTACTTACCCTTGATTCGACTGACAAACATATTAAGAAATTTCTTCGCATTTGATCCCACACAGACGTTGGTGTTCGGTTGGACCGAATCCAGACCTTCGATCCAGTAACGATCTCCATGCAGTACGTTTCGTTCGATGGCGAGGCGTCGGTTGGCGACCGTTTCTCCACGCGTAAACTCACCTCGGGTTTCTACATCGACGCGCATAGGCTTTGTGGTAACCACGGAAGGATCAAGAGCGACACCGACGGCAAGGGGGTCGTACATAGCGGTGCCCACGTCTCCGTATTTTGCTCCGAGATCGAGAAGGAAACGTGCGATTCCGGCTACTAAGTTACTTTCAGGTCCCGGCGCGGACTCAATCTCCTGAAGATTCTTGCGAGTGAATAGCGTGCGTTCACCGATGTCAGAACCGACCATAGTCAGCGACGGCCATCCAGCATTGAACACAATGGAGGCTGCCTCTGGATCATTGTAGATATTTGCTTCAGAAACCGCGTTTACATTGCCACCGGAGATCGAACCTCCCATAATCACGACTTCTTTAACAAGTGACGCGATGGACGGATCTTTCGATACTGCCAGTGCGATGTTCGTCAACGGTCCGATGGGGATCAGAGTGATTTCATGCGGATATTTATGAACTAACTCGATGATGAGATCGGGACCGAAGCGAGGGTCAGCCTTACACTTCGATGCGGGCAGTTCAATGTTGGCAAGACCGTTCTCGCCGTGCCAGAACTCGGCTGTAATCAACTTTTGATTGAGCGGGTGTTGGGCACCGCCGGCAACGGGAATGTCGCAGCGGTTTGCGAGGGAAACAATCTTAAGCGCGTTCTCCAAGCCTTGTTTGGCAATGACGTTTCCGGGAACTACGGTCAACGCTTCCACTTTGAATTCCGGGGAATTCAAGGCCAGAAGGATCGCCAACGCATCGTCGGTACCCGGATCGGTGTCGATAATGACATGCCGAGGTGTGGATTGTGCCGCTGCAGGCAGCAGCGGCGCCCCGACGCATACAAGGCAAAGGAAAACCATCCAAAGTCGTTTCACCGGAGAGTCCTTTCCAAACAGCAGGCTGAATCGTGCGATTTGACTTACTGCAAAAGTATTCCAGCGATTGATGCAGACATGAGATTTGCCATGGTTCCGGCGAGCATGGCCCGAACTCCCAATCGGGCCAATTCGCCTTTTTTGTTGGGGGCGAGAGCGCCAATTCCGCCAATCTGAATTCCGATCGAGCTCAGATTCGCAAACCCGCACAGGGCAAATGTCGCGATTGTGAATGAACGCGGATCAAGAATCGCGCGTTGCGGCCCGAGCATGGAGAACGCCACCAACTCGTTCAGCACCATGCGCGTTCCGAGAAGGTTGCCGATGATCCGGCAATCGTGCCAGGGGATTCCGATGATCCACGCGACAGGAGCGAAGATTGCGCCAAGGATTCCTTCCAGGCTGGAAGGGAAGAAGCTGATGTGGTTGTGAATACCTCCCATGATTCCGTCGACAAGATGGATAAGCGCGATAAACGCTATCAGCATGGCCCCAATATTAAGCGCCATGTGCAGGCCGGCACTCGTGCCTCGGGCAACCGCACCCAGCAAGTTTTCGTGCTTCTCAGCCTCTTCCTCTTCAAGATTCATGATTACCTTGCCGGCGGTCTTGGGATGTTCGGTTTCAGGGACCAGCATTTTCGAGATGAGGATCGTGCCCGGAGCTGTCATGATGACGGCACTTAGCACATGCCTGGGCTCGGCTCCGTAGGCAAAGTACGCGGCCATAATTGAGCCCGACACGTGGGCCATGCCGCTAGTCATCACGGTCATCAATTCGGACCGCGTGAGATCGGGCAGGAAGGGTCGAATCGTCACCGGCGCCTCGGTTTGTCCCATGAAGATGCTGGCGGCGACATTGAGCGACTCGGCGCCGCTCGCCCCCATGACGCGAGTCATCACAATGGCTGCTAGGCGAATGATGACTTGCATGATCCCCACGTAATACAAAATCGCGAATAACGCGCAAATGAAGATCACGACCGGAAGTACCTGAAACGCGAAGATGAAGCCGATGTTGTTATTTTGCTTTCCCAGTTCTCCGAAGACAAACTCGGAACCAAAAAACGAGTAGCTCAACACCTTGTTGGCAGCATCACCCATCTTTTGGAAGATATCCCGTCCGTATTGCGATCTGAGAACAAAAATGGCGAATGCAATCTGCAGGCCGAGACCCCACGCCACAGTTTTTACGCGAATGGCGCGGCGGTTGGTAGAGAACGCAAAGGCAAGGCCCAGCATTGTCAGGATGCCGAGGATTCCGGTGAATCGTCCCATTTAGTTCGCTTCTCCAGACGAGCGGATTACTTGATGCACAAGGGGTCGATTCACACCAGGCCGCTCCGCTGAAATCACAATGCATTCCGTGAGCAACCGCGATGCCCGGGCTGCCAGTGCCTCCGAATTGTAATGAATCGTAGCCAGGGGTTCTCCCGCGCTCACCGGCTGGCCAACTTTCTTCTGCAGCACAATTCCCACCGCAGGATCGACCGAATCTTCTTTGCGCTCTCGACCGCCGCCGAGGATGACGCAGGCAGTGCCCACTTGCTCACATGCAAAGGACGAGACATAGCCGCTGCTTGTTGCTTTCACGTCGACGCGATGATTGGCTTGGGGCAATCGCCTCGGATCATCAAGAACGCGAGGATCTCCCGACTGCAACTCGATCATCTGTCGAAATTTGTCCAACGCCTTGCCCGATTGCAGCAATTGCAAGCTCTGCTGCTTGCCTTCTTCTACACCGGAGCAAGCTTTGCCGAGATACAGCATCCACGCCGCAAGCTCAATGCACAGGTCACGCAAGTCATCGGGGCCAGCGCCGCGTAACACATCAATCACTTCTTTGACTTCAAGAGCGTTGCCTACCATAAGTCCGAGAGGCTGATCCATGTCGGTGAGCAGAGCGACAACGTTTTTCCCCATGCGCTGGCCGGTTTCAACCATCAATTGCGCCAGGAAGGCGGCGTCCTTTTCGGTTTTCATGAATGCGCCCGAGCCGGTCTTCACGTCGAGTACCAGTGAGTCGATTCCTTCCGCCATCTTTTTGCTCATGATCGAAGCACAGATGAGGTAAGGACTTTCGACCGTCCCAGTGACATCGCGCAACGCGTAGAGTTTGCGGTCGGCAGGAGCGATTTCGGCCGTTTGCCCGGTCATTGCGCAACCACAGGTTTCCAGAACCCTACGGAACTTCGCCAGCGGCAGGTTGACATTGAAGCCGGGAATCGATTCGAGTTTGTCGAGGGTTCCGCCAGTATGACCCAGTCCGCGGCCGCTGATCATGGGAACAGCAATGCCCGCGGCTGCGACGAGCGGCGCGAGCACGAGTGATGTTTTATCGCCGACTCCGCCAGTCGAATGCTTATCAACTTTGTTGACGGGAAGAAAGCTCAGATCAAGAACTTCTCCCGAGTGCAGCATTGCGTCGGTGAGAGCGGCAGTTTCGGCGCGACTCATTCCTCTCAAGACTGCTGCCATTAGCCATGCCGCCACTTGATAATCGGGAACCTTGCCGTCGGTGTACGCGCGAACAAGAGCCCCAATTTCAGCCGAAGACAATTCGCGGCCGTCGCGCTTTTTCCGGATGACATCAATGGCGCGGAAATTCTCAACTGTTGCAGAGGGGGCAGTCACTGGAGGCGGAATCCCTCCGGAAGGAGTTCGGTAATATGTGCCTGCTTGGGCCCCTCTTTGCCTTGAAAGAATATGAGGGCGTTGGGTCCGAACTCGTAGATGACTTGGCGGCAAGCACCACAGGGAGAACAGGGGACTCCGTGATCATTCGCAACCGCAACCGCCACGATCTCGAGATTGGGTCCGGACTTTGCTACTGCGGAGAAAATTGCCGTTCGCTCGGCGCAATTAGTCATCCCATAAGAAGCGTTTTCTACGTTGCATCCGCAGAAGATTTCGCCTTTAGCCGTGAGGATGGCAGCGCCGACATGAAAATTAGAATAGGGAGCGTGGGCATTGCGCATTGTTTTCTTTGCGGCACGAACCAGTTTCTGGAGCGTGGCAGAGCTTACCTCTTTTTTGGGCCATAGGTCGCGAGCGATTGGGAGCATGTTGGAAGTGAAGCGACATTGTAACCCTGATGGGAGGGAATGGGGGCGGTCTTTTTGCGGGAGGTGAGCAGCAAAGCTCCGGGTTCGCAGGAGTGGATGCGGTGCCGTACAATAACGCGAAGCCGAAGCTGGGCAGTCTGAACTGATTCTGACGCAGTATGAGCCAATCAACCAAACAACAAATAGGTCGCACGAACCAGGAGTCGCATTGTTTTTTGCCGACACTCTCTGGCCGCAGCTTGGTACCGAACACGGGCATTCCCTTGGATTTGAATTGGATTCGCGATGTTCGAGTCAATACCAGTGCCCTCGAACGGCGTACGCAGTCGCAAGTGGCCCGGAGAACCGTGAAAAAGGAGTGGCAGGCGGCATGGCTGTTACGGGCCATTACCTGCATGGATCTGACCACGCTTTCCGGCGACGATACTGACGATCGAGTGCGGCGCCTCTGCGCTAAAGCGCGAAACCCTCTTCGGCACGATTTAGTGAAACTGCTGGGAATCGAAGAACTCGGAATCAAGGTCGCGGCCGTGTGTGTCTATCACATGTTTGTCGAGACAGCGCGGGACGCATTGCAAAATAGCGGCGTACGCGTTGCAGCCGTGTCCACAGGATTTCCTGCGGGACTCTCCCCGCTGGCCGAGCGGGTGGCGGAAATTCGACGCTCGATCGAGGCCGGAGCCGATGAGATCGACATTGTCATCACGCGTGCCCACGTCTTTGGAGGCAACTGGCAGGCTCTGTACGACGAGATTGCCGCTTTTAAACAAGCATGCGGTCCAGTACATATGAAAGCCATCTTGGGCACGGGGGATCTGGTGACCTTGCGAAATGTTGCCCGCGCAAGCTTTACCGCAATGATGGCTGGTGCTGACTTCATCAAAACGTCTACGGGCAAGGAATCAGTGAATGCAACTTTGCCTGTTGGGCTGACGATGGTGCGTACAATCCGTGACTATGCGACCCAGACTGGCATGGCCGTAGGATTCAAGCCGGCCGGCGGAATCCGGACGGCGAAGCAATCGCTTGACTGGCTCGCGATGATGAAAGAAGAACTGGGCGATGGCTGGGTACGTTCAGAGATGTTCCGCTTCGGGGCCAGCAGCCTGCTTAATGATATCGAGCGGCAGTTGGAGCATCATGCCACCGGCAGATATTCAGCAGAGTACAGGCATCCCGTAGCGTAGTTGCCGAGAGAATACTCTATATGAGCATTGCGGAAAAATTCGTAACCATGGAATACGGGCCTGCGCCGGAAGATCCGAGAGAGGCCCTGTTGTGGCTCGATCGTCACGATCGAAAGTTTGGTCACTTCATTGGCGGTGAATGGCGATCACCGGCCCGCGGGGAATATTTCGATACGTTTGATCCGTCGACGGGAGAGAAACTCGCTTCTGTGGCGCAGGGGACTGCGGGAGATATCGATGTCGCCGTGACCGCGGCACGAACGGGGTCGGAGAAGTGGCGAGCCCTGACCGGTCATCAACGGGCACGCCATTTATATGCTCTTGCGCGTCTGGTGCAAAAGCACTCCCGCCGGTTCGCTGTGCTGGAGACGATGGACAATGGCAAACCGATTCGGGAGAGCCGCGACATCGACATTCCGCTGGTGAGCCGTCATTTCTACTATCACGCGGGTTGGGCGCAGTTGCTGGAGAGCGAATTTCCGGATTACGAGCCCTGTGGAGTGGTTGGGCAGATTATCCCCTGGAATTTTCCGTTGCTCATGCTGGCCTGGAAGATCGCCCCGGCGCTCGCGACCGGAAATACCGTGGTGCTGAAGCCGGCAGAGTTTACGCCTTTGACTGCCCTGGCGTTCGCCGAATTGTGTGTCGAGGCAGGCCTGCCCGCCGGTGTGGTCAACATTGTCACTGGCGACGGTTCGACAGGCGAATCGCTCGTCAAACATCCACATGTCGGCAAAATTGCGTTTACGGGATCGACGGAGGTAGGCCGCGCGATCCGAGGCGCGACGGCGGTGAGCCACAAACGACTTTCTTTGGAACTCGGCGGGAAGTCGCCTTTCATTGTCTTCGAAGATGCAGATTTGGATAGCGCGGTTGAAGGGCTCGTGGATGGAATCTGGTTCAACCAGGGGCAGGTATGCTGCGCGGGATCGCGATTGCTGGTGCAAGAGAGTGTGGCTGAAGCGCTGCTCGCGAAGGTTCGTGCACGGATGAGCAATTTGCGCATCGGTGCTCCACTCGACAAGGCAATCGATGTTGGTGCAATCGTAGCGCGCGTTCAACTCGATCGAATTCAGAAATTAGTGGCGCAGGGGGTTGCCGAAGGAGCGACATGCTGGCAGCCTGAGACGGCGCTGCCATCGAAGGGGCTCTATTATCTTCCAACTTTGTTGAGCAACGTTCATCCGACTTCGGTCGTAGCTCAGGAGGAAATTTTCGGTCCAGTGCTGGCCGCGATGACGTTCCGCACGCCGAAAGAGGCCGTGGAGTTGGCAAATAACACCGTTTACGGACTTGCATCCTGCATTTGGAGCGAGAACATCAATGTTGCATTGCAAGTGGCGGCACAGATCAAAGCCGGTGTCGCGTGGGTGAACTGTACGAATTTGTTTGACGCAGCCTGCGGTTTCGGTGGCTACCGCGAAAGCGGATACGGGCGTGAGGGGGGCCGCGAAGGTCTCTTGGAATACATGGAACCGAAGTGGTTCAAACATGCCCCAAAGTTGACTGAGTCGAGACCTCCCAGGACTTCGGAAGTTGGTCGGCCAGAGGAGAGAAGTGCTCCCGAGATTGATCGCACTGTAAAGCTCTACATTGGCGGAAAACAGGCTCGTCCGGATTCTGGCTACAGTATGGAGGTGTGCGGCCCTGACGGCCGATTGCTCGGCGAAGCGCCGCTCGGAAATCGCAAAGACATTCGCAACGCAGTGGAATCCGCGCGGAAAGCTGAGGCGTGGGGAAAGGCGACAGCGCATAATCGGGCGCAGGTCCTTTACTACTGTGCTGAGAATCTATCGCAGCGCAGGAAGCAGGTGGTCCAGGATCTGGCGGCCGCGGTTGGGGAAAAACAAGCTGAAGCGGAAGTGCAGGCTGGAATCGAGCGCATATTCAGCTATGCGGCATGGGCCGACAAATTTGACGGCGCGGTACACAATCCGCCTTTTCGAAATATCGCGATTGCCATGAACGAACCTGTTGGGACCGTAGGAATTCTCTGCCCGAACGAAATGCCATTATTGGGATTCTTGTCATTGGTCATGCCGGCGCTCGCGGTCGGCAACACAGTGATTGCGATCCCCTCAGAGATTTATCCGCTGATTACTTCAGACTTGTATCAGCTTTTTGATACAAGCGATGTGCCCGCAGGAGCGGTAAACATCGTCACCGGCTATTCGTCGCAGTTGCTCAAGACCTTGGCTGAGCACGATGACGTGGATGCGATCTGGTGTTTTACTGACGAGGCAAGCGCCGCCAATGCGAAGGCAATGTCCACCGGAAATCTCAAGCAGGTGTTTACGAACGAAGGGCGGGCAATCGACTGGTTCGATTCGAAAGTGGCAGAGGGACGCTGGTTTCTGCAACATGCCACACAGGTGAAGAATATCTGGGTTCCCTACGGGGAATAGCTAAGCAGCAGTTCTGTCTAGGTTCGCGAAATGCCGCTTACCTTTGCTTGTGCAGCTTACCATTGGTTTGATCCATCCTGGTCCGTTTGCATTAGAGACGCGGCGGAGCTAGCATAGGCCTCGTCACTGTCGTCCGTTCGGCATCTTCAATACTCATTCTTCAGCTGGACTACACGTTTTCATCGAAACAAAGGAGGCCGCATGGGCATCGCAATTTCCCCGCAGATCCACCCACAAGTCGCAGATTTCATCGATAAACCCCGCAAGATGCTGATCAACGGCAAATGGCAGAATGCTGTTTCCGGCAAGACATTTCCTACGTATAACCCCGCTACCGGCGAAGTGCTGGCGCAAGTGGCGGAAGGTGACCGTGACGACATCGATCAGGCCGTCCGGGCCGCACGGAAGGCATTTGATCAAGGCCCGTGGCACCGGATGACTCCCTCGGAGCGTGGAAGATTGCTCTGGAAATTGGCCGATCTGCTTGAGCAGCATACGGAAGAGTTCGGCTATCTGGAGAGTCTGGACAATGGAAAGCCCCTGGCTGTTGCGAAAGCTGCCGATGTACCACTGGCCGTCGATCTCTTTCGATATATGGCAGGATGGGCAACCAAGATTGAAGGCAACACCCTCCCGATTTCAGTTCCGTACACGCCCGGCGCGAAGTATCTGGCCTATACGTTACGGGAGCCGGTCGGAGTTGTTGGACAGATTATTCCCTGGAATTTCCCGCTGTTAATGGCGGCATGGAAACTGGGACCGGCTCTGGCGACCGGATGTACGGTTGTCCTCAAACCGGCGGAGCAGACCCCGCTTTCGGCGCTGCGTCTGGGCGAATTGGTACAGGAAGCCGGATTTCCCGATGGCGTAGTGAACGTGGTTCCGGGTTATGGCGAGACCGCGGGCGCGGCCTTGGCGGCTCACCCGGACGTCGACAAGATAGCTTTTACCGGCTCAACCGAAGTCGGAAAGTTGATTGTCCACGCAGCCGCGGGCAACTTGAAGAAAGTTTCACTTGAACTCGGAGGCAAGTCTCCCAACGTCGTGTTTAAAGATGCAGATCTGGACACCGCGATTCCGGGATCGGCCAGCGCGATCTTCTTCAATCATGGGCAATGCTGTTGTGCCGGTTCGCGGCTTTACGTCGAACGATCGGTGTACGAACGGGTGATCGAGGGGGTTGCCGAAGAAGCCCGTAAGATCAAGGTCGGTTCTGGGCTGGAGCCCGACACGCAGATGGGTCCGCTCGTGTCTGAAGAGCAACTCCGTCGCGTTTGTGGATATCTCGAAGCTGGGCTCTCCGAGGGCGCCCAAGCCGTAGTTGGCGGACAGAAGGCGGGCAGCAAGGGCTATTTCGTCGAGCCAACCGTTCTGGTCAACACAAACGAAAAAATGAAAGTTGTGAAGGAAGAGATCTTTGGACCCGTCGTCACGGCGATGCCCTTCGACAATCCCGAAGAAATTCTTCCCCGTGCCAATGATAGTGAATACGGTCTGGCAGCTGCGGTTTGGACCCGCGACATTAGCAAGGCCCATCAACTTGCAGCGAATCTTCGCGCCGGCACCGTGTGGATTAACTGCTACAACATCTTCGATGCGGCTATGCCCTTCGGTGGCTATAAGCAATCGGGATGGGGACGGGAAATGGGTCACGATGTGCTCAACCTGTACACACAGACGAAAGCCGTGTGCGCAAAGCTGGCATAAAGCCCGAAAGTCTAGAAAATGAAACGGGGACGGTAGAGAATACCGTCCCCATATTTTGGTCTTCCTAAGTTTTCTCAGGCTGTCTTTTCCATCAAGAGAACTTTCTCCGCATCGTCAATCTCACTCAGCTTCACCTCGATGACCTCATTCATGGTGGTCTGGACATGGCGTCCCACAAAGCTGGCCTCCACCGGCAATTCGCGGTGCCCGCGGTCGATCAGAACACAAAGCTGCACGCGGCGCGGACGTCCGTGAGAAAACAATGCATCCATCGCAGCTCGGGTTGTGCGACCGGTAAAAAGGACATCGTCGACGAGCACGATGTTCCTGTCTTCGATGGAGAATCCAATCTCTCCCTGCTGTACGACAGGTTTCGGGCCAAGCGTGGAGAGATCGTCGCGGTAGAAAGTGATGTCCAAAGTCCCGACGGGAACTTTTGCACTCTCGATGCGAGTGATGATTTTGCCGAGGCGCTCGGCGAGAGGAACGCCCCGCCGGCGAATACCGACCAAACCCAGACCGTCAATCCCGTCGTTTTTTTCCACGATCTCGTGTGCTAGCCGGACGAGAGTACGCTCGATTTCTGAGGGAGACATCAACTGGGCTTTTTGCTGAAGCGTAATAGTGCGAGGAGAATGTTGCACGCTCATCAGGAGTTTGCCTCTGCAGCCGTTTGGCCAAGGTTCAATGTATTGGACGGTACAGCTTGCGTCAAGCGGAGCACGGCCTCTTGCCACTGCCGCTTCAGGGCAGGGAGGACGCAAAACTTTGCACAAACCGAAAGACATCCGCGTAGCTGTTGTAAAGCGGAACTGGGGCTACGCGGAAGATATCAGGCTCTCGCCAATCTGCAATGATTCCGCCTTTCGCGAGCGCATCGCAAACTGTTTTACCGTTCTTGGGAATTCGGATGGATATCTGGGCGCCACGGCGTTCCGGATCGGTTGGAGTAATCTGGAAAAACTTGTTGGACCGTCGCTCTTGCAGCAGGAACTCCAAGTAGGAAGTTAATTGCACACTCTTTTCGCGGAGACGGTCCATTCCAGCTTCATGGAAAATGTCGAGTGACGCTCGAAGCGCCGCTAGTGCCAGAATCGAGGGATTGCTGATTTGCCATCCTTCCGCGCCGGGCGTGGGCTCGAAATTCGGTCCCATCTTGAAGCGAACTTGGTCGTTATGCCCCCACCATCCAGCAAACCGGGGAAGGTCGCTGGTGCGGTGTCGTTCGTGAACAAAACATCCCGCAATCGACCCTGGGCCGCCGTTCAGATATTTATAGGTACACCAGACAGCGAAGTCTGGACCCCAGTCATGTAGACGCAACGAAACATTCCCCGCGGCATGTGCCAGATCGAAGCCTACGATGCAGCCTTTATTGTGGCCAGCCCGGGTAATCCGTTGCAGATCGAATGCCTGCCCGGTTGCGTAATTCACGCCGCCAAAAAGAACTAATGCGATCGAATCGCCCTCGCGCTCGATCAAGTTTTCGATTTCTTCCTGCCGTAGGCAGGATCCCCCCGCACGCGGCGTCGCTTCCAGTAGAGACGTAGCTGGGTCAAATCCATGGAACCGGAGCTGCGATTTGATTGCGTACTGATCTGACGGAAACGCGCCGCGCTCGATCAGAATCTTGTGGCGCTGCCGCGTGGGACGATAGAACGACACCATCATCAGATGAAGATTCACCGTCAGTGAATTCATCGCGACCACTTCCTCGTTGCTGGCTCCCACAATTCCGGCTAGCTGCTCTGTCAGGAAATGGTGGTAGGGCATCCAGGGATGACGTCCGCGAAAATGAGCCTCTACGGCGTAGCGAGCCCAGTCTTCCAATTCTTCGTTGACATATTGACAGGTCGCTTTTGGCTGAAGACCCAGCGAGTGGCCGCACAGGTAAGTCCACTCTTTTCCAGAAGAATCTTTCGGTATCAAAAAGCGCTGCCGATAGCTGGCGAGAGGATCGCGCGCGTCCAGTTCATGCGCGAACTCTTTCGAAGTGTTGAATTCAAGTGCGCTCACAAAACCTGCTCCAACGGGGCGAGCCGGCTGGTAATCAGTTGCCCGGCCTTGTTCCAATCAAGATCCTCAACTCGGGTGATGGGATTGCAGAGTTCCATAAGGATTTTTTCTTGAATCACGCCGCGCGAGAGCGCCAGCGAATACGGTAGCCGATGAAAGGTAACCATTGCATATTTTGGAATAAATCGACCGGGATAGCGGGCTTCTAAAGCAAGTTCAGCCTTTTTCCGGAGCAGAAAATTAGGATCCGCTACCCGGTCGCGCATCTCAACGAAATTGTCAACGGCCATGTCCGCAATGGCGTCAGTATTCACTTTGCGAGCCTGCTCAAATGCTGCAAAGACCCGAGGCCAGTCGGCGCCATGTCGATCGAGTAATTCGAGAAAGACCGTGCAGTCTTCAAATCCACAGTTGATACCTTGTCCAAAGAACGGCACGATCGCGTGAGCGGCATCGCCCATTAGCACCATACGGCTATCAACATGCCAAGGAGAGCACTTAATGGTCACCATTGATCCAACGGGATTCGCCATGAAGTTCGCGATAAGGTCGGGCATGACCGGAACAACGTCGGGAAACTGCCTCGTGAAAAACTGAGCAATTTCGGCGGATGTTTGGACTTCAACGAAGCCGTTCTCTCCCTCAAACGGTAGAAATAGAATGCATGCGAAACTGCCGTCGATATTGGGAAGGGCAATCAGCATGAACTTCCCGCGAGGCCAGATATGCAGGGCATTCGTTTCAAGCAAGTGCTTCTGGTTTGCGCCCGCCGGAATCGTCAGTTCCTTGTATCCATAATCCAGGTATTCTTGCGAGTAATTGAAGCGATTCAGCCTGAGCATCGCATTTCGCACCGCAGAACCGGAACCATCGCACGCAATGGCGATCTCTGCGCTGGCCTCGCGCTCCTGTCGGCTGCTCTCGTCGCGTAATCGGATCTTGTTACCTGGCAGGTCAAGCCCGAGACAACGTTGTTGGAATTGAATCTGGACCCCTGCCTGCTCAGCCGCGTTCATCAGGGCAATATTAAGATCGGCCCGGGAGATCGAATTTATGACCTCAGAATCATCTTTGCCATAGCGCTGAAAGGTAAGTTCCCCTTGAACGGAATGCATCATCCGGCCCTTCATCGGAACGATGATACTGCGCATGGATTCCCAAAGCTCAGCCTGCTGGAGCGCATGAATGCCACGAGTCGAAATCGCCAAGTTAATCGAGCGACCGGCACTCATCGGTACTCGGCGCATATCGGGACGCCGTTCGAATACGGTCACATCAAATCCACGCCGCACCAATCCGATCGCCAGCAGGGGACCGTTGAGGCCTGCGCCGATGATGGTGACTGCTTGCTTCGTTCGAGACATTGTGCCGTTTATTCCGTAAGCAGGGTGCGGGCCTCCCAGAGTTCTGGGAAAAATCTTTTATCAAGCGTAAGTTTGAGGTACGAAGAACCCGCCGATCCGCCGGTGCCCATCCGGATGCCGATGGTGCGTTCAACCAGTTGGATGTGGCGCAGGCGCCAGCTGACAACCAGTTCGTCAAATTCCGTGAGACGCTCGCAAAGATCGATCCAGTCACGATGATGAGCTTCATCTTGATACAGAACCAGGATTGCGCGGGCGCGTGCCCTAAATTGCTGCTGTTCGGTAGCGTTTAATTCAGGTTTTGGAAGAACTCCGATGGCTCGTAGCGCGTCGAAGAATACGTCATGCAACGAGGGCTCGCGTAACCTGCGCCCGAGTTGCGCATGTGCTTCAGGCGTAGGCTGATGATAGCGAAGCATCTTCTCATCTTTGAGCCCGCAAAGAAATTCGAGTTCGCGGAACTGTTCGGATTGGAATCCGCTCGCTGGCTGCAGCTTCCCACGGAATGCTAGAAAGTGGGTGGGCAGCATGGTTTCGAGAATAGTGAATTGCTCGACCAGAACGCGGGTGATTTCGGTGCAACGGCGCAGCAATCGAGCGGCCTCATAGACTTCATCCCGCGAACCAGGTGTAATTGATGCCGCCCGCAGATTGCGCACGACAGCATCCAGGTCGTGCAGGAGTTCCTTGAACCACAATTCGTAGGTTTGATGGACGATAATGAACAGCAGTTCGTCATGATGCGGCGGGGAAGACTGCGGTTGTTGGAGCGAAATCAGTTCCGGCACTCGCAAATAAGAACTGTAACTGAGCTGACCACCCGAACTGGCTGCTTCTGCCTGATCACGCGATCGATCTTTCGCGTCCGCGAGGTTCAGAAATGTCTGCGCGTTCCGGCCCAGCAGCTTCTCTCGGGTGGGCTGCGGCAGACGGCTCTCGCGGATGAGAGTACCCATTCGTTCCTCACCCAGCGGAAACGGATAGTCAGAACCAAGCATCACGCGATCGGCTCCCATTGTGCCCACGAGGAAATCGAGAGCTCGCTGATCAAACACTGCCGAGTCCACCGAGAAACGGTCGAGATACCGACTGGGTGGCATATCGCAGGAGCCGTGAGCTACAGGATGATGCTTCCATGCATTTTCCAATCGCCCGAGCAGATACGGGAAGCTTCCCCCTCCATGGGCGAAGCAGATTCTCAGGGTCCGTGGCAGCTTATCGAATGCGCCGCTCAGAATTAGCGATACGATGCCCAGTTGGGTTTCGGCGGGCATCCCAACCGTCCAGGGTGCCATGTAGTTCGGCATCCGTGATTGTCCTAACATGTCCCACGGGTGGACGAGAACGGCGGCTCCCAAGTTGGCGCAATGATGGAGGAAGGTGATGATTCCATCATCATCGAGGTTTTTCTCGCCCACGTGATTCCCGATCTGCACGCCGAGGTGACCGGCCTTCATACACCGCTCGAGTTCGCGGCAAGACGCGTCAACCTCTTGCAGTGGAACCTGACAGAGTGATTTCAAACGTCCGCGGCTGCGGGAGCAAAGGTCCAAAGCGGCATCGTTGAACAACTCGGCGCAGTCTAGCGCGTGTTCCGCGGGACGATTGTAGGCAAATAGAACCGGAGTGGCTGAGATGATCTGCACGTCGATCCCGTCGCGATCCATATCCGCGAGTCGGACTTCAGGGTCCCAACAAGCCGAGGTGACGTGACGAAAAAAACGGTTGCCAAGCATGATGTCGGCTTCGCCGCTCTCAAGGTGCTTGATCCAAGGCCAGTCTGCCGTGCCGAAACGTTTGGCCAAATCAGGCCACTCGCGCGGAAAGAAGTGGTTGTGAATATCGATGATTGGCATCTACGATTTGCCCGGGTGGATGGTCCCACAATGCTTGCACTTGCGCAGTTCCTCGTTGCCATAGAACTGTTCAAACAACGGAGGCAAGTCCCGTACGATGCTCTTCAGTTTCACCTCCGCACGGTGGACGAGGTTATGACACTTGGGGCAATACCACTCAAATGCATCCAAGGCGCCTTCTGGGCGCGGCATCTCAACAACGACGCCCAGGCTGCCTGCCTGCCGTTGCGGAGAATGACGCATGTGTTTCGGCAGCAGAAATACGTCTCCTTCTCGGATTGGAATCTCCACTGGAGGCTTGCCCGGAGTTTCCATGATGCGCAGAAAGATGTCTCCCTTCAGCTGATAAAAAAATTCTTCGGTGGCATCATCATGATAATCACGACGCTGATTGGGGCCACCAACGACGGTTACCATAAGTTCGCCGTCTTCCCACACTTGAGCGTTTCCCACAGGAGGTTTGAACTTTTCCTTGTTTTCTTCAATCCACTTCTGAAAATTGAATGCCTTTAAGTCTTTTATCGACGGCATCTAGTCCTCCTGCAAAGCGGTTTTGAAAGCCACCGCGCGGATTTCAATCAGCAAATGTGGATGGGGCAATTGGTGAACTGCGACCGTGGTCCGTGCTGGCCCATGTTCATCGAAATACCTTGCATAGACCTCGTTGTAACCACCGAAATCGTTCATGTTCACCAGAAAGGTCGTGATCTCGACTATATCTCGCAAATCGGCATCCATAGTGCGAAGAATGTCGCGGATGTTTTCGATCACCGCGCGAGTCTGCTCCCGGATATCCAGAGTTGTCGTTCCCATCGAGTCTACCTGCGCGCCCGCGATTGTGTTGTCGGGACGTCGCGCACTTGTCCCGGAGACAAATAAGAAGTCGCCCGCTCGCTTTATATGAGGGAAACGGCCACGCGGCTTGGCTTTGCCCTCGACTATTTTGCTTTCCGTGTTTTGCATGGACACTGGTTCAAAGGCGAATGCAGATGTTGTTCAGTTCCGAATAAAAGTTCAGCGAATGCATGCCGCCCTCGCGGCCAATGCCCGAGAGCCCGACTCCGCCAAAGGGCGTTCGAAGATCTCGCAGAAACCAGCAATTCACCCATGTGATTCCCACATTCATGGCCTGTGCGACGCGATGCCCTCGTTTCAAATTGCTGGTCCAGACAGAAGCAGCCAGCCCATATTTCGTGTCGTTCGCCAGCGCAACGGCTTCTTCCTCTGAATCAAATGGAGCGACATGGCAAACCGGGCCAAAAATCTCTTCCTTTACGCAGCGCGCAGATTCTTTGAGTCCAGTATAGATCGTGGGCTGAACGTAAGACCCATGGTCAAGCGCGTTTCCGAACTGCGGAACGCCTCCCCCGGTGATTACTGCCGCTCCCTCTTGACTCGCCAACTTGTAGTAAGAAAGAACTTTTTCCCTGTGTGGCGCCGAAATGAGCGGCCCCACTTGCGTCGCGGTATCGGTGGGAGCTCCGATGCGCAGGTTTTCGGCCTTTTGTTTTAACGCATCCACGAACTTCTCGAAAATGTGCCGCTCTACGTAAATTCGTTCCGCGCACAGGCATACTTGGCCCGTGTTCAGGAACACTGCATTACTCAATCCGTCGACGGTCTCTTCAAAATCACAATCAGCAAAAACGATGGCCGCGTTTTTGCCGCCGAGTTCGAATGACACGGGTTTTACCGACGCCGCGACCGTCCGCATGATTTCTGCTCCGGTTCGCGACTCGCCAGTAAAGGTCACGGCATTGACCCCATCATGCCTGGTCAAGAATTCTCCGGCGGAATTCGGACCGAATCCGTGAACGACGTTATAGACGCCGTGCGGAACTCCGGCCTCGGCCATGGCCTCTGCCAATAGCGTTGCAGTGGCGGGCGTTTCCTCCGACGGTTTCACGACCACGGAATTGCCACAAGCCAAGGCTGGAGCGACTTTCCACGTCAGCAAGAGCAGAGGCAGATTCCATGGAGTAATGATTCCGACTACTCCGAGCGGCTTGCGAACTGCATAGTTCAGTGCCTGTTTGCCGTCGGGCGTTTCGCTCTGAAAAGCCTCTGCGGGTGCTGTCTTGATCAGATCCGCAAATGTGCGGAAGTTTGCGGCTGCCCTGGGTATGTCAAGCTTGGCGGCAAGACTTACCGGCTTTCCGGTATCCGCGACTTCAGCTGCGAGAAGGCAGTCGAACTTCTTCTCGATCACATCGGCGATTCGATAAAGAAGTGTGGCCCGTTCACGGACTCCCATTCGTGCCCATGGGCCGCCCTGAGCAGAGCGCGCGGATTGAACGGCGGAATCAACCATTCCTGCATCGGCTTCACTCACTTCTGCAATGACCGTGCCGTCCGCAGGGTTGATGTCAGTAAAAGTGCGCGTGCCACGCACGAACTGTCCGTCGATGTAGTTGAGAATGGATTTCACAAATGTCAGATGCAATTTTGAGAAAGGTGCTTATCCCCAGCGAGCAAAATCTTACAGGCAGCTTACGAAAGAGGCAATCAGGCAAGAACTGAGGATCGCTCGGCGAAGTACCGCGCTAACGCATCACGCCAATCTGGCATGTCTACCTTCCATGCGTGCAGGCTCTTGGGCGAAAGCACGGAATACGCGGGCCGGGGTGCAGGGCGAGCCATTTGTGCGCTTGTCGTCGGGCGTATCTCCGTCGTGAATCCGGCGCAGGCAACGATGGCTCGAGCGAAATCAAACCACGTACATTCGCCGGAATTGGTTACGTGAACAATACCTCTCGCATCTCTTCGACACAGTTCCGCAATCGCGCGGGCCAGATCAATTACATACGTCGGAGATCCCCGCTGATCGCTGACCACGTCCAGCGTAGGCTTTGTAGCGGCTAACTTCAGGATTGTGTCAGGAAAGCACTTTCCGCCGACGCCGAACAACCACGACGTTCTTGCAATGCAACAATCCGGCAGAATGTTCAGCAACCTCTCTTCCGCGTCCGCTTTCGTACGGCCATATACGCTTTGGGGATTGCGTCGGTCCCCCGCCTCGTAGGGACTATTTTTCGTACCATCGAAAACATAATCGGAACTCAAGAATAGAAGCTTTGCATCGCATGCTTTGGCAGCCTTGGCAACGTTCGCCGCGCCGTCGCAATTGACGGAAAACGCCAAATCCTGATTGCTTTCGCAACCGTCCACGTCGGTATAGGCAGCGGAAAGTACGATCCAGTCGGGGCGGTGTTGTTGGACGACTTGCTTAACAAGATCCGAGTTTCGAATGTCGGCATCGCGAGAGGTCAACCCGACGAGCGTGTCCCCTTGCCACTCGCGCATGAGCGCTTTACCAAGCAGCCCTGAGGCGCCAAATATAAGAACCTTCATTTTGCGAATTCCGGGAAATCAATCAAACAGATCGGCGTCTTTCAACAGCGAGCCGCGCTGATCCTTGGCGGAAACGATCGGACTCCCAACCAGTTGCCAATTGATATTCAAGTCGGGGTCATTCCACGCCAGCGTTCGCTCGTTCGCCGGCGAATAAAAATTCGTCGCTTTGTAGAGCACGTGTGCCGTTTCGGAAATCACGGAGAATCCATGAGCAAAGCCTACCGGGATCCAGAGCATGCGCTTGTTCTCTCCGGACAAGCGCACGGCCTCCCACTTTCCGAAAGTTTGCGAGCACCGCCGAAGGTCCACAGCAACATCCAAAATCTCTCCTTCGGCGACACGAACCAGTTTTCCCTGCGCTTCTTTGATCTGATAATGCAGGCCGCGCAGAACATTCCGCGAAGAGCAGGAATGATTGTCCTGAACGAAGCGCTCACGGATTCCGAGTTCCGCCATAGCACGCTCGTTGTAGCTCTCGAGGAAAAATCCGCGCTCATCACTAAAAACGCGAGGTTCGAGGATGAGAAGTCCGTTGAGAGATCCGGGAATAGCTTTGATGGCCTGCGCTGCTGACGCCGAACTCATTCAGAACACCTTTTCCCGCAAAAGCTGTAGCAGATAAGCCCCATAGCTGTTGTTTTTCATCGAGTTGCCAATGCGCTCAAGCTGCTCAGCGGTAAGGTAGCCTGAACGAAAAGCAATCTCCTCGGGACAGGCCACCATCAATCCCTGCCGCTTCTCAATCGCCTGAATGTAAAGGGCGGCTTCCATCAGCGACTCGTGTGTTCCGGTATCGAGCCATGCCATGCCGCGGCCCATTACGATCACGTCCAGCATGCCTTTTTCAAGATACGCGCGATTCACGTCAGTAATTTCCAGTTCGCCGCGGCCGCTCGGCTTAAGCGATTTTGCAATCGACACGACCTGATCATCGTAGAAATACAGTCCAGTCACTGCGTAGCGCGACTTCGGGTTCTTCGGCTTTTCTTCAATGCTCAGTGCGCGTCCATTCTGATCGAACTCAACTACTCCGTAGCGCTCTGGATCGTGAACGGGGTAGGCGAACACACGCGCGCCGTTCCTTTTGCGCGTGGCTTCTCGTAAATCTCTGGCGAGTTCGTGTCCGTAGAATATGTTGTCCCCTAAAACCAGCGCGCAAGGACTTCCGGCAATAAAAGACTCACCGAGAATGAACGCCTGCGCAATCCCTTCTGGCTTGGCTTGAACCTTATATTCGATCCGAACGCCATATTGCGCACCATCCCCTAGCAGGTCTTTGAATTTCGGGGTGTCCTGCGGGGTTGAAATCAGCAGGATGTCTCGAATTCCCGCCAGCATCAGCGTACAGAGCGGATAGTAGACCATGGGCTTGTTGTAAACCGGAAGCAAGCTCTTGCCGATGGCCTGCGTAATCGGGTACAAGCGTGTCCCAGAGCCGCCTGCGAGGATAATGCCCTTATATTGCGTTTGATCCGTCATTAGGAAATACGGGTTCTTAAGCCGAGTAGTGCGTTGCGATCCAATTCCGATAACTCCCGCTCGTGACCTCCCGCACCCAGCCTTCATTTTCGAGATACCAGCGAACGGTCTTGCGGATTCCACTCTCGAATGTTTCTTTCGGCTTCCACCCTAACTCACGTTCGATTTTCCGTGCGTCCATAGCATACCGTCGGTCGTGTCCCGGGCGATCCTTTACGAAAGTAATGAGTTCGCTTCGCGGACGTCCAATCGGTGGCGCCATTTCGTCGACAATGCCACAGATCGTCTTCACGATATCGAGGTTACGCTTCTCATTCCAGCCCCCGATATTGTAGGTTTCGCCCGGGCGGCCTCCCGAGAGAACCAGGGAGATCGCATCGCAATGATCTTCAACATAAAGCCAGTCCCGGACATTTTGCCCGTCGCCATAAACCGGAAGCGACTTGCCATCCCGTGCATTCAGAATCATTAAGGGTATGAGTTTTTCAGGGAACTGAAATCTTCCGTAGTTGTTGGAACAGTTCGTGGTCAGGGTTGGCAGGCCGTAAGTGTGATGATATGCGCGAACCAGATGATCGGATGCCGCCTTGGAAGCAGAATACGGACTGTTCGGCGCATACGGGGTGTTCTCGGTGAAGGCAGGATCGTTCGGGGCGAGTGATCCATAAACTTCGTCAGTGGAAACGTGAAGAAAGCGGAACTTCTCCCGCTCTGTTGTACTCAGTCCAGACCAGTAAGCCCGGGCTTCTTCCAGAAGCGCAAAAGTGCCGTTGATATTCGTTCGAATGAATTCATCCGGTCCATGGATCGAACGATCGACATGGCTCTCGGCCGCGAAATGCACTATGGCACTGGGCTGAGACTTTTCGAACAGGGAACGCACCAGATCACGATCGATAATATCGCCTTGGACGAAAGAGTAGCGACGATTCTCGGAGACGCTTTCCAGATTGCGAAGGTTTCCCGCATAGGTCAGCTTGTCGAGGTTCACAATCGTCGACCCGGCGTCCTGAATCATCTTCAAGACGAAATTCGATCCGATAAACCCCGCTCCCCCCGTGACTAGTATCAGGTTGTTCATTTCTAGCTGAGCATTTCCCTTTGTTCCGGAAATCGGGAAATTCATTGTAATTAAAAAAGAGGCGAAATGCCCTGTCTCTTCAGGATGGAAGCAACCCTAGAGTCATCAGCGGCTGC
>DAIDGW010000205.1 GCA_027452245.1 Acidobacteriaceae bacterium | reverse complement strand
CGGGTCTACAGCTTCAAGATGGCTGGGATTCGAGACCAAGTGCAAATCGACCAGATCGACCGCGTTGTCGCCCTTTGCATCCTTCCACTGGCCGGTTGCGCCAAGATGGTATTTCACGTCCCCGCTGCCGAGCACGCTGCGCGGATCGATGTCTTCGAACTTGGAGAAGATTGCGGCCGGCGCAATGCCGATGACGTTTGCCATCACGTTCAAGCGTCCGCGATGGCTCATGGCCAGGATGGCCTGGCTCATGCCACGCTCAACCGCACCATGTAGCAGGGTATCAAGGAACGGAATGAGTACAGTAACACCTTCGAGTGAGAATCGCTTTGTGCCGGGATAACGCGCTTGAAGAACCTGCTCGAAGATATCGGCGCGAACCAGCAGATCGAGAATGTGCCTCTGGTCCGGCGCCGGCTCTTCACTCTCGAACCGTTCCTCAATCCAGCGGCGCTTTGCGCGATCTGCGATGTGCATGAACTCGATACCAGACGTTTCGCAGTACAGGTGGCGGGCCTTATCGGCAATCGGGCCCGCAACCTCAAGCTCTGGAACTACCTGTGGTTGCAGGTACTGCCCTAAAGGATCGAGCTTCGCCTGCAGATAACCCCACCGGCGAAAATCTTCCAAGATGTCGCCGCTTGTGCGAGATCCAGGCTGGACCTGCTCGGCCGTTGCGATCTCATCTTCGATCCTGGTTTCCATATGCATTCACCTGACGATCGGATCCCTCAGGGGCTTGGACTCGACATTCTGCTGTTGCGATCCTCTAACCTGTCCGATTGTAACCCTCGCTCAATCCGTAAGTGCCCATGACAGATGTACCTCTTGCCGGGATGCCTGATCCATTTATGACGGTCCAGACTGAAGTAGAAAATAGGGGCCTAGGAAGAATGGTGAGGTTATGATCCAGGCTGAAGTTGGCGGCGCGGCAAGAGTTGCCCCAGGGACCGGTTTGCAACGACCCGGATTCATGATCCGCGATTTTGCACTCGTTTCCCATCGTGGTGAGAACATCCGAATATCAAGCTTCCGTGGCCAATCCAACCTGGCTCTGGTGTTTCTCGGGCACTCGGATGCGATGAGCGGCTTTCTCGAAGAGGTGCAGCGGCACGGCCGCGAATTCTCAGAGCAGGACACGACGGTTGTGATTATTGTTCCTTGCGGCTCGGAAGAGCAAACAATCTCAATCGAGGAAAGTCTGCCGTTCCTTGTTCTCTATGACAAAGCGCACGCCGTCTATATGCTCTCCGGCGCGATGGATGAGCACGGCTGCACTGTTCCGCTCGTTTATTTGACCGATCGATTCGGAGAGATCGTTTCGACCTATATTGCACGGGAGCACTCGATGCCCCCGACTATCGAACAAATTCTGAGCACGCTCGAATTCACCAATCACCAATGTCCTGAATGTGAACCGCCAGAGTGGCCGCGATAGCGGTACAAGCTCCCATCGTATTGGCAACGTTCCTGAGTACGCTCGAGAACATCGACAGAAAAGCGGTTCAATTAGCTGGTGCAGGCATCTGAAACGCAGAATCACACCGGAGGAGAAACGATGGGGTACCCGGATAGGCAAGTCACAGAGACTCGAAACACAGTGAGCTTCAGCGCTGCGGGGCACCGTTGGGGTGTCATTCTTGCAGGCGGCGATGGAACACGCCTGCAGCCTCTCACGCGTCTGGCATGCGGCGACAATCGGCCCAAGCAGTTCTGCCCCCTGCTCGGCGGAAAGACGCTGCTAGCCCATACGCGACAGAGAATTGCCAAGGCGATCGATCCGGATCACGTCCTCTTCGTGCTGACGAAAAAGCATGAGCCCTTCTACAAGAGAGCGCTGGAATCCATTCCCGGATTCCAGAAGATTGTTCAGCCGCATAATCAGGGCACTCTCCCCGCGATCCTCTGGAGCCTGTTGCATCTCTTCCATGCCGATGAAAGAGCTCTCGTCGCCTTCTTCCCCTCCGATCACTACTTTGGAAACGAGGCAGCATTCATTTCCACCATCGAACGCAGCTTCGATTTCGCGGAGAAAGAACCTAATTCGGTGATTCTGCTCGGAGCTGGTGCCGAACGCCCCGAAACAGAATACGGATGGATTGAGCCCGGGTCCGTCACGTTATCTGGATTTGGCCGCGAGTTTGTCTCAGTGCGCCGCTTTTGGGAGAAGCCTCCTCTTGAGACTGCGAGGCTGCTGTTGGCGCAAGGGTGTCTCTGGAATACATTCGTGATGATCGGCGGCGTGGCTGCATTTCTCGAAATGATCCGGAACACCGCACCTGTTCTCTTCGAAACATTCGCGTCGGCTCTGCCGCACGGCGAGTCAGAATTCGACGAGCGTAAGATGCAGGTTATCTATGGCGCCATGGCTTCATCGGACTTTTCCCGCGAGGTCCTCGCGGTGAGCACGGAGAGACTCCGTGTTGCAAGCTGCGGTGAGGTGGGTTGGAGCGACCTTGGCGAGCCACGTAGGTTCATTGCCGCACTGGCAGAGAATGGTAGCGAAAACCCATGGGCAGTGACGGGCACCTGCACTAAATGCGGACTTACGCACGAGCAGATCGTCACATTATCCGGTCAGGAGAAGAGCAACGCCTCATTCCATGAAACCGTGATGCTTAGTCCGTCAAAGTGAATGTGACGGACGTGGAAGGCCGGCTCATGCACTTTCAGGTCTCTTCTGATGTGCAACACAAATGCGGGCTCCGGATCCAAGTTGCGGGCTCGCTAATCAACGTGAGCTCAATGACATGGATGACAACTCGCCGTTTGAATCGTCCTCACCTATAAAAGGCCATGCATCCCAGTTGCTACGTATCGCGTGATGGCGGGCTTGTCCAGGCCCTATGCGAACGGCCGCACTTAGATCGCCTCCAACGACGTGGTGCCGGTATATCCGGTAGTTCCGATAGTACGGTTCGTCTATTGTCTTGCCTGGATCATCGGTGCGGAAATGGGTATCAGGCAGAGTCTAGGAAGAGGAATCCATGAAGGCAATTGAAACCCTTGAGCGGGAACACCGAGTGATCGAGCAGGTGGCGAGTGCATGCGGCGTCTGTGCCGAAGTATTGCGACGCGGAGCGCAAGTACCAATAGACGTCCTCGAAAGCATTGTTGATTTCTTCCATCAGTACGGCGACCGATATCACCGGCAGGCAGAGGACGCACTTCTATCTCTGCTGCACGAAAGGGGCGTTCCGACTGGAGCCTGTCCCATCGTAGTGATCAACTACGAAAACCAAAAGCGCAAGACTCTTGTTGACCAGCTTTCTTCGGCAGTAAGCGTGTATTTGAAAAGCGGTGGAGTGGTCGATGAAACCCTGATCAATACGCTCGAAGCGCTGGCGCAGTTCTTCCCGGATCACATCTGGAAGGAAGACTATCTGCTCCTGCCGATGGCGGAGAAAGTGCTATCGGAGGAATACAAGCGATCGTTGGCGGATTCGCTGAACCTCATCGATTCCATGAAAGGCACGGAAGCCCGTCAGGCCGCAGAGAAATGCAGTACCGCGATTCGGCATTGCATGAAGGTCGTGTCGCGATCAGAGGTCGCGCATTCCGCGTAGGACCAATCCATTGCTGGGCGCCGGGTACGCATGGAAATTCGCGTAACAATGCGATCTCCTGCAAATGATGACCAAAGCGCAAGCTACGCGGGTAGGAAGGAGAACACTGAAATGTCGATTGCGAGCACTGTCATGATTCCAACCACAAACCAGATTGGACCGGTAAACATAAGTCTTGCCACGGACGGCATACGGCTTCCGAGAGCGACAAGTGGGCCTGTCCTGGATCTCGATCTGATGACCATGGCCAAACAACTTCGAAATGAAGCTGCGTGGTCCGACGGACGCAATTCCCGCACCCTGGTGAAACATCGGGATTTCCGCATGGTTCTCACGGTGATGAGAGCAGGCGCGCATCTGCACAGACATCAAGCGCGCGGAACGGTTCTGATCCAAGTCTTGAGCGGGTATATCCGGGCTCGTGTCTTGGGTGAGGTCGTCGAGACGCCTGCCGGACATGCGCTCTCGCTTGATCCAAATCTGGAACATGAAATTGAAGCGGCGGATGAAAGTGCAGTTCTTATCACGATTGCGTGGCGACAGACGTTCGACATCGTCCGAATGGAGCCAATCTCCGCCAGTAGCATGCCGCGACTGGCGTCACTCTGCTCGATTGCGAATCACATCGAAGCCGCCGGGCAGCCGGAGACCGACGCACGGTGATGCGTATCGTGTCCGGAATCCAGCCAACCGGCGGACTGCACCTGGGCAACTACCTTGGGGCCGTCAGGCATTGGGTGGCGCTGCAGTCGGAGGCGGAGTGCTACTTCATGTTGGCCGATCTGCACGCGATTACCACGCCTCAAAATCCAGCGGAACTGCGCGGCCGGATCATTGCCACCGCTGCACTTCTGTTGGCGATTGGAATCGACCCCAAACGGTCAGTGTTCTTTCTCCAGTCTCGAGTTCCGCAACACGCGGAACTGGCCTGGATCCTTAACTGCTTCACGAGTGTGGGAGAGTTGCAGCGGATGGTGCAGTTCAAAGACAAGTCAGCTCGTGGAAATGAGATGAAGGCCACTGCTGGCCTGTTCGCCTATCCAGTCCTGCAGGCTGCCGACATTCTGCTC
>DAIDGW010000204.1 GCA_027452245.1 Acidobacteriaceae bacterium | reverse complement strand
GGCTTCAAGATCACTCCCTGGCTGGTCCGGCTGTTCATAATCACCCGCAAGGGCTCTCCGAAGCGCAGATGCCGAACGCAGCCTTCCTCTTCCACCGCGGTTTGCTGCTTCAGCCACTCCCAGTCCACTGTCCCTTCGCCGGCATCAGGATTCACTGTGAAGTATCCGATCTGAAACGCGGTCAGATTCTGGAAGAAGTGGCTTCCCTGCGATGGAGTGACGCGAAAATCGCGAAAGCCGGCTTCCACGATGGCGCGCGCTCCGGAAATCTCGTCCCATTCCACCGGAATCCCCAGCCACGGATCGTTCGAGCCCCAGCGCCCAACCCCAATCAGAATGTATGGACGACTTTCCTCTGACAGCACGGCATTGAAATGCGCAACGGTCCTGGCGACCTCCTGGCTGCGGCTGCGCTCGAAGCGCTGCGAGTCGACCACCACTACATCGCACAGGTCCTCAATCCGGCCGTTGCCCAGAACCTTGCTGCTGCGGCACAACACCACCGCCGGATCGAAATCGTCAGTCGAAAGATCCTGGCCATCCCGGGCCAGGGTTAACGGACGAATCTGCAGAAATCCGAATTCCGCTGATTCCCGATCCGTTCGCGGCAGCCGCACCGCAAATTCAATTTCTACCGGATTGCCCAGCGCGTCTTCGCCGGCTCGCACCAGCACATCCAGAATGTTCGCCAGCGGAAACACGCCATGCTTGAGCATGGGCGCAAACGTTACCAGGCGCACTCCGGCACGGCCCAGGCCGTCGTAGACCGCCTGATTGTCGGCAGAGTACGTCGAACCGACCGACGCCAGTGTTCCGTCGACCTCGGCGGCGTCCAGGCTGTAACGCAGCTCATGCAAATGCCCGGGCTTGCCGTGCGGAACTCCATCGAGTTCCAGTGCCCAGAATTCCGACTGCGAATTGGCCAGCATGTCTTCCACCGACGAAAACTGCATCAGGTTCCGCGGATACTTCGGGCAGAACGTCAGGCATTTTCCGCCATCGACCACGGCGCGACCCAGGCCTAACGCAACCGCCGCGATGCCGTCCGAATATGTCATCGGCTCAACCGGATAAAAATTGTGCGACCGTACCACGCCCGAAAAGTCCGGATAAAACCGCGAACCGTGCTTCGTTCCAACCACCTGCTGCAGAATCACCGCCATCTTTTCTTCTTCCAGCCGGTAGGGCGTCGCGCGCACGTACGACTTCGCGTGCTGGCTGAAGGTTGAGGCGTAAACGCGTTTGATCGCCTCGCCTAATTCGGCGAGCCGTTCTTCCATCCCCGTATGCCGATTGCCTAACATGAAGGTTTCATAGACGCCGGTAAATGGCTGATACTGAGAGTCTTCCAAGATGCTAGATGACCGTACTGCAATCGGATACTTGACCTCCTCCAGGAACGCCCGAAGATCTGCTTGCAACTGCACGGGCAAGTTGGCGGAAAGAAATCGCTCCCGGATCTGATCGTCATCTTCGCAATGCAATGCGAAATCCTGCAGATTGTTCTCGGCCAGAAACTGATCGAATAATCCCGTCGCGAGCACCACGGCGGGAGGCACGGCAATCGTGATTCCGGGAAAGCGCCGCGTCATGCGCCGCTTACGCAGAAGATGCCGGACGAACGCCAGGCCGCGCGCCTTCCCTCCCAGCGATCCAGAACCGATCCGCAGAAACGTCGATGGCGAAGCCTTGAATGTCTCCGCCTTAAAGTCGCCAATGAGGATCTCGCTCTGCTCGCGCCGGTAGGCGTCGATCGACTCAATCAAGTCTTGCCGCAGGTGCTCCGGCCCGCTGAAGTCCGATACCTGCCGTGGGCGAAGCCTAGCCGCCAGGGCAAATTCCGTCCGCGCCATCAGCCAGTGCGAGAAATGATTGCGCTGCGCGTGGTACATCAGGCTTTCGGCGGGAACGGATTGCAGTTTCTCTTCCAGTTCGGTGAGATCTTTGGCGCGCGCCACTTCCCTCTGATCCGGCATGCGAAAGACGAAGTCGCCAAAACCGAAATGATCGGTCAGGATGCGCCGCAAATCTTTCAGCAGCGTGGGGGAGCGCTTTCGCAGGAACGAATACCCTTCCGCGTGCGCTCGCGGACGAAACTCCGTGCGGCTGGTCTGCAATACGACCGGCACGTCGGGCACAAGATTTTTCACCATGCGCGCCAGTTCGAATCCCGCCTCCGGACTCAACTTCCCTTCCCACGGGAATTCCACGTCCGAAACCAGCCCGAAAATGTAATCGCGATACTCCTGCACCAGCCTTGCAGCGTCCTCGAAGTTCGAGCTGAGCAGAATCTTGGGCCGCGCCTGCATGCGCACCAGTTTGTGCGCGACGTTAATTCCCTCTTCAATCACGCGCCGCGACTGCTTGATCAGTTCGGTATAAATCACCGGCAGGAATGACGAGTAATAGCGGATGTTGTCTTCCACCACCAGCAGAACCGGAACGCCTAAGGCCCGCGTGTCGTGCAGCACGTTGCGCTGGTCTTCGACAAACTTCACGATCGCGATCAGGATGCGCGAGTTCCCCTGCCACAGAAACACGCGATCCACATCGCTTGTGGGATTGCGTGCCACAAATTTCTTGATCTCGCGATAATCGTAAGCCAGCACGACTACCGGAATGTCGAGCCCCTGGCGCCGCACTTCACGCGCCAGCTGCGCGGCATCCATGTCCCCCACCGCCAGATTGGTGACGATCAGGTTGAATTGCGGATTGGTGCTCGCCAGATGCAGCGCCTCGGCGCAACTGGAAACGTGCGTGATGCCGGGTATCTGCCGCAGATTCAGTTCGAGCGATTCGTCGATCAGCAGTTCGTTAAGCCGTCCGTCTTCCCGCAGAATGAAGGAATCGTACAGGCTCGAGACCAGAAGAATGTCCTGGACGCGAAAGGGCATCAGGTTCTCGAATCCCTCAAACCGCTCCTCGGGATCGAGAATGGGCTCGGCAATGGAGCGCAGAGACATGGCGTGCGCTTAGCAGGTAATCATACTCGCGCCGCGGAAGCCGGAACAGTGAGGGAAAGACACACGCCCGCCGTGCCAAACGCAGTCGGCGATCTCCGAAATTCACCAAATGTGCGAAGTCCTGACTGAAACTTACGGGGTGATCTCGTACACCGTTCCTGCGCCGGCTTGTCCTCCGCTCTGGGTCGTGCCGTATAGATTTCCCGACGAATCGATCAGCAGCGATCCCATCGGCTGGCTTCCGTCAAATTTCGACTGGAAGCTGTACAGAATGGTTTCCATCCACGAATCGGTTTCTGGCGTGAGCTTGAATACCGAGCCTGCATTGTGTGCTCCGCCTCCGCTGGTTGTGCCGTAAAGATTTCCGGAAGAATCAAACGTTAAGCCTGTTCCCGGAGAGTATCCGTCCCGATTTTTCGCTGTGAACTTGTGAAGGATGGACTCGGCCCATGTGCCGCCCGTCGGACTGAGTTCGAAGGCCACGCCGCATCCTGCGCCCCTGCTGCACCACGCATTGGTCACACCGCCCGCCAGGGTGGTGCCGTAGAGGTTTCCGTTCGCGTCCAATATCACTCCGGTAAACGGCGCCTGCCCATCATTGGAGCCGCCCTGGAAGGAATACAACGTTCTCTCCTGCCACGAACTTCCGTTCAAGGCAACCTCAAACACCGTGCCCCGTCCTCCTTGCTTCGCATTGCATGTGCTGAGGTTGCCGCCATCTGCGGTGGTTCCATAGAGTCGACCGTTCTGGTCGATGGCTAATCTACCTGCAGGATTCGCGCCATCGGTCGGACATCCGGCGAAGCTGTGCAGCACACGCGCTGTCCAATTTCCGTTGCCATCGGGACTGAGTTCGTAAACTACCCCGAGTCCATGCGCCCCTCCGCTGGCAATGCCATACAGATTTCCCGCCTTATCGAAAACCACTCCGTTCTGCGGGAATGCCGGACCACCCTGATAGCTAAAGTCGACAAGATCCTTCTCCGTCCAATTCATGCCGCTGGGAGAAAGTTCGAAGACTCTTCCGGCGTTGAGGTTATAGCCATCCGAATAAGTGCCGTACATGTTCCCTGTGGAATCGAAAGTCACACCGGAAGCCAAAACGCCGCTACCAGGCGTTATGCCAAAGCTGAAGTTGTAGAGGATGTTTTCCTGCCACGGATTGCCGCCAGAGCCGGGCGTCAACTCGAAAACAGTGCCGAGGTCGTAAGTCCCTCCCTTCGAGGTGGTGCCATAAAAATTTCCATAGGAATCGCTGACGAGCCTCGCCTGTGGGGCGGATCCATCGCCGGCGGGGAACCCGTAAAGGGTCGTCAGGTTCCACGAGTTGGAATTGTTCGTCTTCAATTCGAAGACGGTGCCACCAA
>DAIDGW010000203.1 GCA_027452245.1 Acidobacteriaceae bacterium | reverse complement strand
CGGACGTACATGCACGCCCGGCTTCTTTACATTTCTTCCCTCCAAATGGAAAATTACACTTGGATGTTTGCGGAGGCCGACGTGTCTTTCAGAGCAAAATCGGACAAGCAACTGGCGCGAGTCGCTACGAATCTGGCAATCGGCGTGGTCGGGTTGGTCATTGTTCGTCTGATTACCCAGTCCTTACCGATGTTTCACGATGCCGGATGGATCGTCGAGCGCAAACTGACGGTGCAGGCAGCCGCCATAATTGCGGTCGACGCTTTGCTGTTCTCGGTGCTGGTCCGTTTCGCGATCGAAATCCGCGCTTACCTGTTGCTTCGCTTTGCGGCGATATCGAGCTTCGGCAACATCGCCGCCAGCCTGGTGTGTCTGCTCATCAGCGCCATTGCCTACACCGATTTCAAGCCGGTGACGCGTGCGTGGCCGGATGTCTCGAGTATTTATCTTTGGACCTTCTTCTCCGTGGCGGCCGCCTTCCTGATTGGAATTGTGGTCTTGATCTTCCGCGACCGAGACTCGATTGCCGCACTTATCTTGCGCCAGCCTCTGCCCATTCGTTCCCCGCGACACCAGGCAGAGGTCGAAGACTCTGCTGCCGTAGCGGCCGGACGGTAAATCGCCCCAATCTGAGGTCGTTGAACTGCCCGTCTCTCCGGCGCTAAAGTCTCTTCTTGAAGCTCTAGCCTGGGATGAGCGGATGAAGCCCAGCCGTTTGGTAAACTTGATGCGGATGGAAAGCGAGCCCAGTTCGCCTGGGAAGTGCAGCGGTGACGCTGATCAGATCAACGGTTGGGCACAATCGGTTCCTCTACACGCAGCACAGGGAATGTATCTGGGGATTCGAATCCTCGATTTTTCGGAACTAATTTAGAATTAGCAGAGCGATGTATGTCGGGGCGTAGCGCAGCCTGGTAGCGCACCTGCCTTGGGCGCAGGGGGTCGTAGGTTCAAATCCTATCGCCCCGACCAATTCCATCCTTGTCCAGCCCGGAGACACGGGCAACAGAACGTACTGACCCAGGTGCCGGAATGGCAGGGGTTCGGCGGAACAACTGCGACTTGATCCTGCCCCGCTTGCCGGTAATCTCAATTCTTATTCCGTTACAACAGCTTTCACCAGGTTGCGAGGATGGTCGACATCGTATCCCTTGCGGACGGCCACGTGATAGGCGAACAACTGCAGAGGGATGACCTCAAGGATGGGCAGCAGCAGTTCGGGAGCGGCAGGCACGAAGAAAACATCATCAGCGATCTGACTAACTTCGGTATCGCCCTCGGTAGCGACAGCGACCAACGGGCCTCGCCGGGACTTCACTTCTTTCATCACTTCAAGCGTACGTCGATAGCGAAGCACGGAATCTGGGTCGCGATGATCGCAGGTGGCAAGAACGACGACAGGAAGATTCTCATCGACCAAGGCGTTAGGGCCATGCTTCAGTTCACCCGCGGGATAGCCTTCGGCGTGCGCATAGGAGATTTCTTTGAGCTTCAGCGCGCCTTCACGGGCAATGGCATAGTGTACGCCGCGTCCGAGATAGAGAAATTTCTCAGCTTGAAAATGGCGACCACCAACTTGTTCGGCGAGTTCATCCCATTGTTTCAGCCGCTGATCGATCGATTCGGGAAGACGCAGCAAGCGCTGAAGATACGATCGCGTTACTTCGGAGGTCATGCGGCCGCGCTTGCGAGCGAGAAACAGCGCCATCAAATAAAGAATCGTGACCTGGGTGGTAAAGCTTTTCGTGGCCGGTACCGAGAGTTCAGGTCCCGCACCGGTGATGAGGGCCGCTCCTGCTTCGCGGACAATGGTTGTGCGGTCCATATTCGAGATGGCGATGGTCTTCACACCCCGCGTTAGGGCTTCGCGTTGTGCCGCAATGGTGTCTGCGGTTTCTCCCGATTGAGTGATGACCAAAACGATGGGATCGACGGCGGCATGGGTGGACCGGTAGCAGTACTCGCTAGCATACTCCACATCGACTGCAACTCCTGAGAGATCCTCGATCATGATTTCGCCGGCCAGTCCGGCATGGCGACTGGAGCCGCTGGCGGCGATGATCAGCTTTTCGAACCTGAGCAAAGCTCCTTCGATGGCCTGCAGTTCTCCCGGGAAGATCATGTCTTCCCGCAGATGCTTTTCCACAGTCTTCGCAATGGCATGGGGTTGCTCGTAAATCTCACGCCGCATGGCATGGGAATAGGAGGAAGCATGGACAGAGGCGTCGCTTTTTCTGTTTGTCATGGATTGGGCTGAGGGTAAATCATTTTTGCCGGATCGGGCAAATTTGGGACAGCCTTCCTACAGCCAGTATGACCTTTCAGAACCAGGCGCTGACTGCAAGTTTCTTCACTTTGTTGCACGCTCCAACTGAATGCGGCGGAAGCCATCTGTAAGGCATAGAAACTGAAGTGTATAAGCCCGCTTCGTAATGAGCGCAACATTTGTTTACAATGCGTGTTTGTTTTTCCGAGCGGCGAGAGCCGCTGGAAATCAACACGACAGCGCACAAGGAGATCGCATGAACCGTTCGACGAACTTGATCTTGTTGAGCGCAGCCGTGGCCTTCGCCGCGCTGCCGCTCGTAGCCCAGACTGCACCTGGAAACCCGCCCAATCCGGTGAACCAGCAGACAATCCAGCAACGCAAGCAAAATCAGCAGAACCGCATCGCGAATGGTGTAGCTAGCGGGCAGTTGACGGCTGGGGAGACCTCGAATCTTGAGAGGCGAGAGTCCCAGATTAACCATGAAGAGCAGAATATGCGGCAACAGGACAACGGCAACCTGACCAATGCGGACAAGGCAACGATCACTCGGCAGCAAAACCGGGTATCGAAGCAGATTTATGCCGATAAACATAATTCGGCGGTGCAGAATACCAATCCCAAAGGTGAGATTGGGAAACGTGCCGAGAATCAGCAAGACCGGATTGCGCAGGGAATCCGCAGTGGACAACTGACGCCGAACGAAGCCTCTCACCTCGAGCGCAACGATGCGCGCATCAACCAGCAGGTGCGAAATGATCGGCAAGCCAACGGTGGACGCCTGACACAGCAGCAGCGGCAACAGGTAAACCGCGAACAAAACCGTCAGTCGCGGCAGATTTACCACGCCAAGCACAACAACCAGCACCGATAGCGGGATAGAAGATAAGCGTAGCCGAAAAGGCCCTCGATGGTGGTCGAGGTGATGTGCCCCCGTTCGCTGTACCAATGACAATGTTAGTCCTCAGTTGATTTTTCGGTTTTAGCGGGGATGAGGCGCGGAGCAGGGGCGGCGTTTGAGCCCCTGCTTCGCTTCCTCTCTGTATAAGCCTTCCACTCATGCCCGCACCTCCACTAGTGTTCTGGCAAACTCCGCCGGGGCCAGGTGGTTCAACGAACTATGCGGACGTTGCTGGTTGTAATCTTGCCGCCAATCTTCGATCTTTCCCGTGCATCGCTCAGACTTGTGAACCCATTCGCATTCAGGCATTCATCGCGCAGCCGTCCGTTGAAGCTTTCTGCGTACGCGTTCTGCGCCGGCTTGCCCGGCTGAATGAACTCCAACCGCAATCGGCGTTCTTCGCTCCGGGCCGCCAGCGCTCGCCCGCGAAACTCCGGCCCGTTGTCCAGCACGATCGCTTCAGGCAGTCCGCGCTCGCTGGCAATCCGATCCAGTACCCGCCGCACACGCAACCCGCCCAGCGACGTATCGACTTCAATTGCAGGACACTCTGGCGTGCAATCGTCCACCACCGTCAACATGCGAATTACTCTTCCCGTGCTCACACAATTACTGACGAGATCGATCGACCAGCGTTCATTCGCCCTGGTCGCCACTGGCCCACTCACCGCACCCGTCCAGCGAAACGTGCTTCAGCTTCCGATTCTCGTCTTCCAATTGCTTCAGTCGTTTCGCCTCGCTGCTATCCATGCCACCGTACTTGGCCTTTCAGCGGTAGTACGTCTGCCCACTGATGCCGTGCTGCCGGCATAACTCGCCTGTGCTCAATCCTGACTCGCCTTGCTTCAGGATGGCGATTTGCTCTTCGCTGTGTCGTGTGCCTTTCATTACGGTTCTCCTCTCCTGGCTTTGGAGAACTCACATTGTAGATGGATCAGTTCTCGGGGGTTGGGTCAGGTGCAATGGCAGTGAGTAGCGAGAGAGGTCTTCTCTCAGCGACACGCTATAGCAAAATATTACCGGGGATAAAGCCAAACGGTTGCTCGCGTTTGGCAGTTCAGTATTGCCATGTCACCCCGGGGTATAAGCTGGGCCAACGATAGGCACGGTATGCCGCTGCGGGAGTGTATATATCCATCTTCCAGATCACTACCGGGGTTGAGGTTTGCGTTACTTCCTGCACCTCAGAGGCCAGGGTTGAACCTGTCGGCATGAGGGGGGCATTCACATCAAATTCAACATCGTTGTTAGACTCTACATTGGTGGTGCCACCCCAAACTGAATAGAACGGGGCTGCTCCCGGGGAAGGCACGGGAGAATATGCCCACTGCAGGTTGGCTGACATGGTGCTCTCATCGATTTGGAAAATGGTCGAGCGAGAATAGCAAGGGATTGTGGTGCCGCTCGCTTCGGGTACTCCGCAAATATCGCCAGTTGTATCCAAGGGGCGATTGTCGCCATTATCCCAAACACCCAACGTGATCTGAGATCCGTTCTCACTCACCAGCGAAGGATAGTGTTGAAAAGAAAACCAAAGGCTGGGGTCGGTGCCTTGGTCGAGAGTGAAATCGCCTTGGTACCCTAGCTTCCAAAGCACAGTGCCTGTCCCGGAGCCATTGTTGTAATCGATTTTTAGAATCCAGGATTGATGGCGCATGGATAAGAGCAGATTGCCATCATTGGGCAAGTAGACCAATCCGTTGCTGTGGGTCCAATCAGGTAAGCCAGCCAAGTGACGGTTTACGTCCAGATGATCGAAGCTGTTCCATGCCCATACGGGATTCCAGTTTTGGTCTAAATCGATGATTTGGTCGCCTTGCACGGAGGTTGTGCCTGGATAACCGGGCAGATCTGTGAAACTCTTGAAGGAGTTTACGAGGACGATCAGATGGCCGTTTGCGAGCGGAATTAGATCATGATGGAAGTATGACGGGGTGAAGTCGAAGCCCGCATTCTTAACCTCTTGCTGGAGTGTAGGAATGTCCAACTCTCGGATGGTGTTTCCGGCCAAGTCGATTTCGCGTAAGAATGCAGTGCCCGCTCCAGAATTCGGGTTGAGGTTCCAATTCGAGGCGCTTACTATGAGGTGCCCGTTGGGAAGCATTTTGATGTTAAATGGAAAATATCCCTGTGGGAGGGCGTAAAACCAAATCGGATCTCCATCTCGATTCGTGAAGAGTGCCTGGATCAGATTGGTGTCGGTGAAGTTCGTTGAGTCGATTGACTCAATCCCAGGGGCCTCGGCGGATTTGGGTAACCCCGCAGGGCGCGAAACCTGCACTGTAGGGAAGGGTATCGTTGAAGGGAGAGGCCCTGTCGTGAACGTCAAATCCTTGCTGTTGCCCGTTTGTGTGGAGCACTGTACGGTAGCGCGCATGTGATAGGTAGTGGACGCGCGCATGCCGGCGACAAGAATCATGGTTCGCCGCACAAGGTTTCCATCGACGGGATACCATGACGTGCTTCTGCCGTAGGTCGTGTCCAGCCCAAATTCAACCATGGCTTGGCCCGTACATGGCGCTGACACGGCGAATTGCGCCACGAGAGGATTGGCTGTGCTGCCGACAGATGCCACGACAATCGGGGGACCGCTGTATCCGCCACCACAAGCGGTTAGTGCGAGAAATGCGCATGCAACTAGGAACGAAAACACTGCAAGACGCTTGTTTTGGCGACTCATCTGTGCTCCCTTAACCGTGGACCTGATTGCAGCCCCTGGATAGTAACGGATTGGTAAATATAATCTTTTGAGTTGTGAACTGGCTGCGACCCAACTATGAATAGAGATGACCAGCAGATATGCGTCTCGTTTCGGTCATCGTACGATCCATTCCCAGCGAACTTTTTAAGGCGAGATGATAGCGCAAGAGCCGGAAATTACCAAGCGATAAATCACAATCCTGCCAAAATCGGACCGGTTCAGACTGTACGATTCGCAATCTCTGCGAGGGAGTCAGGCTGAGCTCACGCGGAGAACTAATTCCTTAGGTGTTACCCAGCAAATCTATGGCTGGGTTGCTCCGGAAGATTGGTGCCTGAACAGGTTTCGCGGCCGGAAGAGGATCTCGACGGATGCAGTGACGTTCTTGGAAGGGTTTGGTTGGATCACGGGGAACAGCCAGCGTTCATGTTGCACCCACGCTGAGAGGCCAATATTGTTGTGCAGCCAATATTCACCGGAGACGCCGAAATCGCTGATTGTTCCGCCGTTGAGGATGAATTCCTTGCTTACCTTCTGATGTCGGAAGTTTAGCTGCACATTGCTCTTTGCGTTAAGCCAGTACGTAGCCCAGGCATCAGCACCCTGACCCTGGCGTCCAATCCAGCTTCCGATCAGATTTCCATCATTCGTATAACCACTCAGGAAACGGTCGTTGATGTAGAAGAAACCATGCCTGACGGTAGTGTTGGAACCCGGTGGGTCGGAATACACACCTTCCACGCGAAGTTCGAGTTTTGGAACTCCTGGTACGCGAGGCAGGTAAAAGCCCGAAGTCAAGGCGGTCTTATTCCACGCCAGCCAAGGATTCGGTTCGTCGTCGGTAAATCCATCCAAATAGAATGAGAGGCCGTTCAGCGCTGGTATTTTGTAATTGAAGTCGAATCCGCCGCGGCGATCTCCCACGTCGCTCGGAGTTCCGGGAAGACCATTACTAGTGGAATACATTGTCTGCAGAATTTTATGAAACGTGACCGGGACTCCGGGTCCCCCAAACAGAGTCGTTAAACTAAATCCGAGTTCGAGGTTGCTGGACGGCTTCAGGCTGAGTTTTGCCCCTGTAATGAAAGGCTGATCGCTCAACGACTGGGTCCACGATCCGATAAATCCGGTGTTTTGGCCAAATATCCAGTGGTACCCGCTGAGTCGACCAAGAATGTAATCCAATCGAATGGAGCCGAGAACCGGCAATTCGAACGGGCTGACCCGGTTGATTTGCAGCATGAGAATAGGCTCGGCGTTGGTGCTGAAGAGCATCGGGCCGCTCTTGTCTTCACCCCACCACAATGCCTGTTTGCCAAAGGAAAACTCCCAGTTGTCCAGTTGCATCCCCACATAGCCTTCCAGGAGATCGACCCGATCGACGCCGGGGCCGGGAGTTCCGGGCGGCGTTGTGGGAACATTTCCATCAATGGCCTGAATGTACTGGCGGGTCGCTAAAGAGAAAGCCGGGAACGCAGGCGCGTGCTGATATTCGGCACGCACATAGAACGACAGGGGACCGGCCACGGCTTCCCCGGAAACTCCCGTTACGTCATTAAATCCCTCAGCGTACGGGCGTCCGTAATCGTTCACAATCGTCTGTCCAAACGTCAGCCCGTTATTGAGTGGCTGACCCGAAATCCCCATGGCGCGCGTGTAGACGGAATCCAGGTCTATGCCCAGATTCGTTTCTCCGCCCAGACGTGCGATCTCGTCGGAAAATTCGATATTGAGCGCCGTGTATATGTGCCGTGCCTCGCCGGCATAGCGAGTCTCGTTTTCCAGTGCTTTGCCAGCTTCTTGTAACATCCGCGCGCATTCCATGCGGGTCCAAGGACGGATTCCAAGGTACGCGGACTGGACATAACCCAGCGCGATTAGGCGATCCATGGCGGGGTAAATCCAACTATCCATCGGAACGAAGGGAGACCCCATATTGCGTGGCTCATGAGCCGTGTCTTCCTCTTCGCTCTTGCTGAAAGTGCCCCAGCGCGCGATTTCCGCCTTGCTGTACCTGGAATGCGATTCAAAGACCTGCCGGCCGAGATACCATCCCAGAGCGCTTCCCACCAGGGCATCGGTGGCGAAATGCTTGTGGCCGATAACGCGGGCGGCGCTTACGCCTGTAGCCGTTCCGTAGGCCAGCAACTGAGTCAAAAATCCAGGATATTCGTGCGCGATGACGCTAGCGATGGCCCAGCTGACAGAAGCATGCTCAGACGGAAAAGAGGCACCACCTTTGAAGAAATGTCCTTTGAAATCTCCGGTAAACGGCCGTTCGCGACCGAAAATGAATTTGAGAGCTTCTGTGTCGATGACCGCGTCGATTCCCGCCTCCCCGGCGAGGAAGCCGGTCTCACGCATCTGGTCATGATTTTCCGCAACCCCCCACAGGTACATTCCCGCGCCCACGCCCGCCAGCGCGCCCACTCCGGCCCAAGATGCATTGACGGCCCGCGAGACCGTCGTGGGATTCATGGGGACGTGCTTCTCGATGGCGGTATCACTGGCGAGCAGGCCTGCGCCAACGAACGCCAGAGGCACTGTCCACTGCCATTGCGACTGCGTCATGTGAAAGGGTGTTAAGACCAGCTTCTTCTGGTCCATAAATAAATTACGGGGGAGGGACTTGAGATGAACGGGAGGCAGGGTGAATTCAACAGAAGGCTGGTTCAGTTGCGCAGAATCTTTGGACGTGGATTCCCGACTGTCCGGGGACTGTGCCCATGTCATTAGAGATAACACCGCGATCGTGCTAATCAGACAACAGAGTTTCTTTGGAAGCTTAAAAAACCAAAGCTGTAGCGCAACCGCCAGATTGTCGAGGGTCATTACCGTCCTTTTCGCACATTTGCAAAACGCTGGCAGCTATCATGGATCCGTCAGGCCTTTTTTCCTAGCCCTCTGATGACTTTGGACTTGATCCATCCAAGGTCGACGTCTTCTGTTTGCACGGCTTCTATCGTTAAGCCGGCTGCCCGCAGATGTTCCTGAACGGACTTGGAAGAATACTGGTTTATGTGCTCGTGAATGGGCACCCGCAAGCGCTCGTCGCCGTGTGCCAGTCGATCCCTCACAGAATCGCTCAAGTCTTGTGGAACCTCGATATAGAGATAACCCGAAGGTCTCAGAAAACACGCGGCCTTTTTTGTTAATACCAAAGGGTGGGAAACATGTTCCAGCACGTGGGCAATCTGAATATAGGAATAGGACTCTAGCTGTGATTCGTCCCGAATTCTCACGACGTCCTTCGCCGGTGCTATATCAGAAATGTCAAAGACATGCTTCTTCCCCACCAGTTGAGGTAGGAATTTCCCGTCTGCCCCTCCGTAGTCAAGCATAGAGAAATCTGCCCCGGTGGCGACTTTTGCTTCCAACCATCGAGTTAAACTTGCGGTTCGGTTCTGAACTTCCATCGTTCCGCTCCCGACTTGTTGTGCGATTGCGGTGTACTCAGGCTCGTATTTCGTTCTCTCCAAGTTGTATCCATCCGAGCGATAATCGGCGTACAGGCGAGCCAGCGCCTCTTCAGCGAAGGGAAGCTCTGTTTGGATAAATGAGCAGGATTCACAGATCTGAAGCTGTACCAGGATGGACTTTCCATAGATTTTCTGAGAGAGATTGGAAAAAGTTCCAATGCTGCGGAGCAAGCGCTTAAGCGGATTACCGCTGGGAGCGAGATCATATTCCAGGTTTAGGACTCTCTTTAGGAAAAACGGAGCGACCTCTCCGATAAAACCAAGATCGCGGAGTGTGGTTTTTCCACAATTTCTGCATTCGCCCATCACGGCTCCAAGAATTCAAAATCATGCTTCGGGATTAGAGCTGACAGCTTGGTCAGCATGCCTGAAAGCAGCACGAAACTCGTCCGAGCAAGCGTAGGTGTTTCTACCTGATTACCAAAAACACGTTTAACTGTCGAGCAGCTGGACGATTTCACGGAACCAGCAGTCTCTTAGATGATCTCAATGCTGGCCCACATGGTCCCACATGAGTATAGATGAGAGAGAAACAAGCCTGATAAAATTACTGCTAGCGTAGGTAGCAACCCGGGAGTTGTACACAAGCCAGTACATGATTGAAACCGAGATCCAAACTCAAACAATTGTCGAGAATGGGATTGCAGATCCGCTTGCTAGGGACAGTGAAATCTCGTTGCTCGACAGTGTGATTCTCCTTCTCGAACATAAACATTTCATTTTGAAGTTTGTTCTGGTTTCAGCTGTATTGGCGACCATCATTGCTTTTCTTCTGCCTGTCAGCTACGAATCACAGGTCGTGCTGCTTCCACCAGCCCAAAACTCCTCCATAGGTGCGGCACTGATGGGACAACTCGGAAGCATGGGGGCTTTGGGCTCATTAGCCTCTCTCGCAGGCGGCAGTCTGGGAATCAAAAATCCTGCGGATATGTATGTTTCTTTGCTTAAGAGTCGCACCGTGGAAGATGCCGTAATCCGGGATTTTGATTTGGAGCAGGAATATCACGAAAAGCGATTGTCAGATACGCGCAAATATCTGGAGCGCCAGACCACCATTACATCAGGTGCCAAAGATGGTCTGATCCGCCTTTCGGTGGAAGATCACAACCCAAAGCGCGCTGCCGAATTGGCCAACGGGTATGTGGAAGAGTTTCGAAAGCTTTCTGCCTCGCTGGCGATAACCGAGGCTGCCAGACGACGGTTGTTCTTTGGCGAGCAGTTGGAACAAGCGAAAGAAAAGCTCACTGCCGCCGAAGATGCTATGAGCCAGACGGAGAAGTCGACCGGCGTATTGGAGATTGGCAGCCAAGCCCGGGCCTTAATCGAATCGGCCGCAGGGCTGCATGCTCAAGTTGCTGCGAAGGAAGTGCAGATTGAAAGTATGCGATCGTTCGCAGCGGATGATAACCCGGAACTGCTGCTAGCCAAACAGGAGTTAGCGGCTCTCAAAGCACAGCTTGCACAAATTGCAGAATCAGGGAAGGATTCAGGCTCCGACATCAACCTCTCTAAGGGGAGGGTAACTGAAGAAGGCATGGAATATGTGCGCCGATTCCGCGAGCTAAAGTATCAGGAAGCCGTATACGAACTCTTGGCCAAGGAGTACGAGGTAGCCAAGCTGGATGAAGCGCGAGAAGGCGCGATCGTACAGGTTGTGGATCCTGCTGAGGTCCCCGACAAAAAAGCTTCCCCTCATCGAACCTTGATTGTGATGGGCGCTACTATTTTTTCGTTATTCTTGGCCACATTTTGGGTTTGGCTGCGCCGGTCGTTCGCGTTGGCGTCTGAGCTTCCTGAAAACCGCGACCGCTTGCGAACCATCCGGGAGCTCTGGAAGTCTCATCCTAAAGAAGCTTAAGTCGGATCATCTAGTTCGATTTTCCAACTGAGGAGATCGAATTTCGACCTGATGTGCCCCCGTTCGCTGTACCAATGACAATGTTAGTCCTCAGTTGATTTTTCGGTTTTAGCGGGGATGAAGCGCGGAGCAGGGGCGGCGTTTGAGCCCCTGCTTCGCTTCCTCTCTGTATAAGCCTTCCACTCATGCCCTCCATTAGTGTTCTGGCAAACTCCGCCGGGGCCACTCCGGCCTCGCCTTGCTTCAGGATGGCGATGATTTGCTCTTCGCTGTGTCGTGTGCCCTTCATTACGGTTCTCCTCTCCTGGCTTTGGAGAACTCACATTGTAGATGGATCAGTTCTCGGGGGTTGGGTCAGAACAACTCCCTCGGCACGCGGATTGTCGTGCGCGGCGGAGAAAATTTGGGATCTAAAATTGGCGACCTGCTGTCGGGCGTGTACATTGCAACTACTGTGGCAGACGCGGCTGGTTGTTGGAAACCGCCAATGGTCGAGCCCACGTGGTCATAAAACCCGACTTGTCTGAGGAATGCGATTCGTAGCCCGAGTCAGCAAAGAGTTGCTCGACACGGGAAGCCGTGAGTGCTCCGTTCGCATGGTGGTTGGTATCGAGAGTGAAATGGATTGAGTGTTGTCGCAAGAAATTGCGTGCGGCCTGGATGACCTCGATTTCTGCTCCCTCAACGTCCATTTTAATGAATTGAGGGACGCCATATCGACGGCAGGCTTCTTCAAGCGTTATCGTTTCCACATCGATCGTATCGCCGGCGCTTGCGCGGTCAATATTTCGCGAGATGCCTGAACCCAGAGTACCTTCCCCATTAAATAAGGCTTTTCCCGAAGAACCGGCAATTGCCACTTGCAGAGCAGTAACGTTCGCCAGAGAATGGCGTTGGCAGTTGCGAACAAGAAGCCGGAAATTGAGGGGATCTGGCTCGAACGCTATTACTCTGCCACGGTCACCTACGCTTTTTGATAAATGATAGGTCGAAACTCCACAATACGCTCCCACATCAAATAACAGGTCACCGGGGGCCGGTGTGTACCAATAGAAGTGGTCGTCAATGACAGTCTGCTCCTCAGGAAAAGAGGACAATTCAAACTCCAGGCCTGAAGCCGCGTAACGGTGCAGCCCGGGTCGGGAATAATCTACCACTCCATTGGCGCCGACAACCGTCGCCGCATACTCATCGAAGTACTTAACCATGTCGGGAACGAAATCAACGTGTTTGGAAGACAGGCGTATGCAGCGCATACCCTTGCGAATCTCAATGACCCCGGTCGATGCACGGTAGATAGCGCCGTGCTTGAGGCACATTGCCTGCAAGCGTAGTATTCTTACGCTCTTTCTCACAATTCCATTTAGGGAGTCCAGCACTTTTCCTCGCGGAAGGCGGTCAAATGCCGCGGCGAATCGGCTACGATTCAGACGAAGGCGGTTTGGCACTCGCATCGTCGAACTGCCGCGTATATTCTTCCATAATTTCTGGTGTATAGCTCGACGCGCCTCCGGCACCGATCCAGCATGCATCACACGCCGCTAATTGTAACAAACGGCTCGCATGCACCTTAGACTCTGACATCACAATTCTGGAACAACCGTATAGGCGTGCCACTCCTGTCGCTTTTTCAGGAAAATGAAAGTGGCGACCGATACGCCGAGGATTCCATTTCCTACGAAATAGCCCACAGCAACCGCATTCACCGAGGCGTATCTTGCCAGCAAATAACTTGCACAGGCAATTGTAGAGGCGCAAAAGATTCCGGGAATCAGAAAGGGTTCTTGCTTGTGAGCGCGCAGATAGAGAGCCTCGCAGAACACTATATGGTTCGAAATCGCAGTGACTAAGAGAAGGCCAAATGCCCACGGCGTGAGGAGGCGCAGCGCGAACTTTGGAGCAAGATGGGCAGCGAATAACACCGCAGAGAATACTGCACCGCAACCGCAGATGAGCAAAACTGTAGATTGCTTCAGAGTACGAAAAAAGACTCTATCCAGTTCGTGATACTTCTGTTGAGCAACCAGGGCACCAAACGGCGACGCTTTCGTATTCATCCAGGCCAATGCCACCACTCCCACCGCGTTCGAAATGCTCAGAGACATGCCCATGCGCCCAGCAATCACTGGCCCTTGGTATGCGAAGAGAACCGGATTGAAGATTTGGAAGACCAGATAACCTGCCAACCAACTGATTGCGATTTTCCACTGAAAGGGCCAAATTTCATGACGCCAGCTTATGCGGTTGTTTGCGGCCGGATGCCGTAATAAATCTATGACCAGTCTGCGACGCCGGAATAGCCACACGATGCCACAGCTTAATTGTCCAACCAAAATCATCGGAGGAGAATAAAGACCGTGATGCAACAGCATCGCTGTCCAGGACAACGCGGAAGCGCAGACTGCCTGAAACAGGCGCATTTGCGCGACTTGGGAGATAAGTCCGCAGCCTTCCAGAAAAGAGAACAGAGGGTCGATCAGAAGGTTGATCGAAGCAGCAGAAGCCATGATCAGCCACGGAATTTTCCAACCTGTTACCGCCGCTCCGGGATGCGCCGTACGGAAGAAGCGAAGACCCAAGGGCAATAGGATTACCCACATGACCACCGACATTACCGAATACCAGCGGACCGACGTCTGAAGTATCGAGGCGAGGCGCTCGTGCGAACTCGCGTTTCCCACAATGGTGCCGTCTTCTTCGATCCGCAAATCGGCGCGGGCATGACTCGCCATCTGCAATACGACGAAGGCGAATCCAAGCTCAAAAAACACCTGCAGAGCTACCAAGCTGGAAAAAGTGTAGTAGTACCCTTGTTCGACAGGGCTCAGAAATCGTGCGATCAGCAGCAGCGTAATAACACCCGCGCTCATCGACCAGAATCTCGCGAGTACGGTATAGGCGATAGCCCGGTCAAGTCCCAAAATGTGTGCCACTCGCTTCATCAGCGGGAGTTTCAAGCCGCGATCTGAAGAATGTGGAGACGGCACCGAAATCGAATGGTCTCGGGATGCGGATTGGATCGGGTCAAGCCCTGGGGCTTGCAATGTGTGCCGAGAATTTTGACTATTGTTCAAATCGCACTCTCTCGCGGTTCGTAGATCCAGGTGGATGAAGGCAGTGGGCGCCGAGGAATTAGAGGCTGATCAAAAAGGACTCATATTCCTCAATCTGGGACTGAGAGACGGCGAGCATGTCGGCGCCGCGTGTCCACGCTTGATACCAATCCACCAGCATCCGAAGAGTTTGCGCCATGTCGAGCCTGGGATGCCAGCCGAGAATTGTTTTGGCCTTGGTTGCATCTAATTTGAGGGTCTGAGCTTCATGCGGCTGAGCAGCGTCGTCAATTTTCCAGCTTGCGCCACCACCCCAGCACCGCACCATCTCATCGGCGATCCTGGCAACGGTCCAGGCACCATCTTCATCGGGGCCGAAATTCCATGCCGCAGCAAGTGCGGTGCCTTTAGCAACGAGGGCCTGTGCTAAGACCAAATATCCTGCTATAGGCTCTAACACATGCTGCCAGGGGCGGATGGAACGGGGATTGCGAATCGGCACAGGGGTACTGGATACAAACCCGCGGATCAAGTCAGGTAACAAGCGATCGGCGGACCAGTCACCTCCTCCGATGACGTTTCCCGCCCTTGCCGTGGCAATTGCCGCACAAGTCCTGCCGCCGGAGGACGAGGAAAAGAAGGATCTCCGGTAGGATTCCGTCAGAATTTCCGCGCATGCCTTACTACTGCTATATGGGTCGTAACCACCAAGCCGATCATGCTCTCGATAGCTCCACATCCACTCGCGATTTTCGTAGCATTTATCGGTTGTAACCACCACTACTGCCCGGACTGAGGGTGCCGAGCGCAGCGACTGCAGCAGGTTCGCGGTACCCATCACATTCGTCGCGTATGTGCCGAGTGGGTCAGCGTATGAAGCACGAACCAAAGGCTGAGCTGCAAGATGAAAAACGACTTCTGGCTCGAACTCCGATAAAGCTTGAGATAGCCTTTCTAAGTTCCGGACATCACCCCGCACATCTTCCAGCACTTTTTGGAGTTGTGCTACCTCAAACAGAGAGGGATCGGTTGGCGGAGCCAACGCGTACCCACGAACGATAGCACCCATGTGGGCAAGCCAAATCGAGAGCCAGCCTCCTTTGAAACCAGTATGGCCCGTCACAAAAACTCGGCGGCCATTCCACGCTTGGCTCACCAAAGTTTCCATGGCGCCCTGTTCCTGGCCCAAAGGTCATCCAGGTAGTGCTTGTCTCGTAACGTGTCCATTGGCTGCCAAAAGCCACGATGAAAATAAGCTTGCAACTGGTTCTCCGACGCCAGGCGCTCGATAGGCTGTAGTTCCCACATCTCGGAATCGGCAACGACATAGTCAATCGCCGCTGGAGACAGAACGAAGAAACCACCATTAATCCAGGCATCCGTGTCGGTCGCCTTTTCCTGGAAACGGCGTACGCTTGTGCCCTCAACCTCCAAAGATCCGAATCGGGCCTTCGGTTGCACTGCCGTGACGGTGGCCAACCTGCCATGAGAGCGATGGAATTTCACGGAGCTTTCAATATCGACATCGGACACTCCGTCCCCATAGGTAAGGCAAAAAAAATCTTCTGCCTCGACAAAGCGCTTTATCCGTTGGAGGCGTCCGCCAGTTCCGGTTTCGTCGCCAGTGTCGACCAGGGTAACGCGCCATGGTTCGGTTGTATTGCCATGAACCTGCATACGATTCTCTGCCATGTGGAAGGTCACGTCGGCTGTATGCAAGAAGTAATTCGCGAAAAACTCCTTGATGAGATAGCCCTTGTATCCTAGGCAAATGACGAAGTCATTGATACCGTAACAAGAATAGATTTTGAGGATATGCCAAAGTATCGGTTTCCCTCCGATTTCCACCATCGGCTTAGGACGAACCGTGGTTTCTTCGCTCAGACGGGTTCCCAAACCACCTGCCAAGATCACTGCCTTCATAGAAGTGATGTCTCGTGTGTCGCCCTCTTGAAGAGGGCAGAGGTCCCCCGATTCACTAAAAGCATACCGTTTGATTTCGGATAATTGTAATATAAGTAGCAGAGCGCTCCAACCTAAGCATTCGTTCGCGTGCAGTAGCGCATCCATGGTTTGCGATTACACTCCCCGGGGAATGGTGGGGGATGTTTGCACGTTAATAATGAGGAGTCCCACCTGAATGAGTTTGCGGTCTGAGCAACTGAGGAAGCAGATTCTTGAACTGACGACCGAGTACCAACGAGAGATTTCTCCGAGGCGCCAGTTCGTTCCTGGTGAGACACCCATCCCAGTCTCAGGGAAGGTTATTGATGCTGACGATCTGCAAACCGTTGTCGATTCTGTACTGGACGGGTGGTTTACAACCGGCCGCTTTGCACGGGAGTTCGAACGCGCCCTCGCACGTTTCATTGATGTGCGATCGGCAATTCTAGTCAACTCCGGATCTTCGGCAAATCTGCTGGCTGTCTCATGCTTAACCTCACCCAAGCTCGGTTGCCGCCGATTGGTTCCCGGGGATGAGGTGATCACCGTTGCAGCTGGTTTCCCTACGACGGTGAATCCTATTTTTCAAAACCAATTGATTCCGGTGTTCGTGGATGTAGATGTCCCGTCGTATCAGATCGATATATCGCAGTTAGATTTAGCCCTTTCCGATCGGACTAAAGCCATCATTGTCGCCCATACTTTGGGAAATACGTTTGCGCTGGATCGGATCACGGACTTTGCGAAAGAACATAATTTGTGGCTCATCGAGGACTGCTGCGATGCGCTTGGTTCAACATACGACGGCAAATACGTCGGTACATTCGGAGATTTAGCGACGTTCAGTTTTTATCCTGCGCACCACATTACTATGGGCGAAGGAGGCGCGGTTGTAACGAATGCGCCTTTGCTTAAGACGATTCTTGAATCATTCCGAGATTGGGGACGCGACTGCTGGTGTGAACCGGGTAAGGATAACACCTGTGGCAAACGCTTTGAGTGGCAATTGGGTGAGTTGCCCTGCGGCTACGATCACAAGTATACGTATTCACACGTCGGGTACAACTTGAAGGCCACCGACATGCAAGCGGCACTTGGATATTCTCAGATCAGAAAACTGCCTAGTTTCATTGAGGCGCGCAAGCGCAATTTCTCACGCCTTCGAGATGCATTGGACCCAATTCAGAATTTCCTTCTCCTGCCCAATGCCGCTGCCAGATCAGACCCAAGCTGGTTTGGTTTCCCCATTGGAGTGAAAGCGGGAGCGCCATTTGCTCGCGAGGAACTTGTTCAGGAGCTAGAGAGTCACAAGATTGCCACACGGCAGCTGTTTGCCGGCAATCTCGTGCGCCAGCCTGCTTATCAGGAATTGAACTATCGTGTGGTCGGCGACTTGAAGAACAGCGATTTTGTGATGAATAGTGTGTTCTGGGTGGGTGTATATCCTGGCCTCTGCGAGGAAATGGTTGATTACATTGCAGCGACCATTCTCCATTTCGTCGCAAGCGCGAGATCAGCCAGGAGTCTCGGAACGGTGACTGCGTAACCATGAAACTATCGGATTATCTTGTTCAGCGCTTGATGGCGATGGGAGCCCGCCATGTCTTCCTCGTAACCGGGGGTGGCGCCATGCATCTGAATGATTCGTTTGGGCGCACTCCTTCGATGTCATACGTTTGCCATCATCATGAGCAGGCTGCAGCCATCGCTGCCGAATGCTATGGGAGAGTCAGCTGTATTCCCGGCGTGGTCAATGTCACGACAGGGCCTGGTGGAATTAACGCCCTGAATGGTGTCTTCGGTGCGTGGACTGATTCTGTGCCGATGCTCGTTGTTTCGGGACAGGTTAAGCGCGAGACCTGTATGTCGACATACGGCCTTGCCAATCTTCGCCAATTAGGTGACCAAGAAGTCGATATTATCCGCATGGTAAAGGGGATCACAAAGTATTCCGTTCTCTTGGATGATCCCCTGATGGTTGCTTACCATCTGGAGCGCGCGTGGCATCTTTGCCAATCGGGACGACCTGGGCCTTGCTGGATTGATATTCCTGTGGACGTTCAGTCGGCACAAATCAATCCTGGAGAGTTACGTCATTATGATCTCTCCGAAGATGAGGTCAACTACAACGTCGATGAACTTCGCGAGGCTGCGGCCGAAGTTATTGAGCGAATTCGAAATTCCAGCCGCCCTGTGATTTTGGCCGGAACAGGAGTACGGATTTCGAATGCTCTTTCGGAATTTGAATCGGTGATTGGCAAATTAAGAATTCCGGTCACTACGGCTTGGACCCACGATTTAATTGCGTCGGATGATGAACTGTTCTGTGGACGCCCAGGAACGATTGGAGAGCGGGCCGGAAACTTCACGGTTCAGAATGCGGACTTGGTCCTTGTGCTCGGGTCTCGTCTGAACATTCGTCAAGTCAGCTACAACTGGAAATCGTTTGCCCGGAATGCCTTCAAGATTCAGGTAGACGTGGATGCTGCTGAACTCGCGAAACCCACGGTAAGGCCGGATATGCCGATCCACGCGGATTTGAAGCTATTCCTGAATCTTATGCTCTCGGAACTGGACCGCCAACAATATATTGTTCCGGAGAAGCATGCGGAATGGTTATCCTGGTCTGCTGAACGCAAGCGTCGTTACGCGGTAGTTCGCGACGACCAGCGCTTAGCGGAGAGTCCACTGAATGCCTATGGTTTTGTTGAGCAACTATTTGCCGAGTTGATAGATCGTGACGTCATCGTCTGCGGAGATGCTACGGCCTGTATTGTGCCATTCCAGGCAGGGAAACTGAAGAAAGGACAACGGCTCATTTCCAATTCTGGATGCGCTTCTATGGGCTATGATTTGCCAGCGGCAATCGGTGCCGCCGTCGCTCGAGGGTGCAAACGCGTCATCTGTCTAGCTGGAGATGGCAGCCTGCAGATGAATATTCAAGAACTGCAAACCCTCCGTCACCATAATCTTCCCGTTAAACTGTTTGTGCTGAACAATAACGGCTACCTCTCAATTCGTCAAACGCAGAAGGGATTTTTTGACGGGCGTCTGGTGGGAGAAAGCCCGCAGAGTGGCGTATCTTTCCCCAATATTTCGAAGCTTGCAGAAGCATATGGGCTGCCTGTATTAAGGCTGAACACAAGGGCAGACTATGAGAGTATTCGACCCTTGCTTGATGCACCCGGACCGGCTGTGTTCGACGTTCTGCTTGATCCCGGGCAGGAGTTTGAACCGCGCTTGAAATCGCGCGCCCTACCCGATGGAACCATTGTGTCGCCAAACCTCGAAGACATGTACCCATTTCTTTCTGCCGAAGAGTTGGCTGAGAACATGATCAGTGAGAAAGACGAGGCGATTGCGGAGCCAAAATAAGACGAAAAACGCGCCCATATTTTTTTTTGACCTTGATGGCACACTTTGTGATTCTCTGCCGGGAGTGGCGGAAACGATTTGTAGTGTCGGTTCTGCATATACGGCTGAACTCACAGCAGAAAAGGTTCGGGCAGTGATTGGACCGCCAGTCTCAGTGATGCTTGAAAAGCTTTTGCCAGGGATCGGGGAGGCAACGATTCGGGACTTGGAGGGGGCTTTTCGGAAGCTCTACGATGGCGGTAACTGGCGCATGTTTAACTGGTTCCCAGGCGTGGTAGAAACCCTGGCGCGTTTGCACAAGCAGGGCTGCCGGTTATTTGTATTTACTAACAAGCCCTACAAGGCAGCGCGGCAGATGGTTGCGAGTGGTTGTCTTGAAGGTTATTTCGAAGATGTAATGAGCAGGGACTCGCGGACGCCCCCGTTCGCCTCAAAAGCTGAGATTTTGCGCAGTCTGATAAAGCAGCACAAGGTCGATACGACTCATGCTTTAGTCGTCGGAGATGGGGAAGAGGACTGGCAGGCGGCGCAGAAGATCGGTATACCATTTGTGTTTGCTCGTTACGGATATGGAACGGGAATTGAATCGAATTCTGTTTGTTCGGCTCAGCAGATTCATCAGTTTCACGATCTGATTGAAATTTGCAATCGAGGATTTTGATGATCGATAGAGATATTTTCGAAGAGCTGTTCGTTCTGGAGTTGGCCAATAATCACTGGGGGAGTGTTCAGCGGGGCCTGAAAATCATCTCGGAGTTTTCGAAGATTGTTCGCTTCAATAATGTTCGGGCAGCAATCAAAGTGCAACTCCGCGACGTAGATACTTTCATACATCGTGATTTCCGCAATCGCGGGGACATCCGCTATATCAAGAAGACTCTAGACACTCGCCTATCCGAAGAGGATTTTGCGACACTCGCTAAGGCTATTCGCGAATCCGGATGTATTCCGATGGCGACGCCTTTCGACGAACGCTCGGTGGAATTGTGCGGTCAATTGAATCTGCCGATCATTAAAATCGCCAGTTCAGATCTAAATGACTGGATGCTGATCGAGAAGATTGCGAAGACAAGAAGGCCGTGCATCGTCTCGACTGGCGGGAGTTCATTGAAGGACCTGGATGATCTGGTTACGTTTTTCGGCAATCGAAATATTCCATTGGCAATCAATCACTGCGTTTCCATTTACCCCTCGGAGGACAGTGAGTTGGAATTGAACCAGATCGATTTTCTCAAGAGTCGATATCCGGGGCACACGATCGGATTCTCCACGCATGAGTACCACGATTGGGCTTCATCGATCATGGTTGCTTACGCGAAAGGCGCTCGCACATTCGAGCGGCATATTGATATTGAAGACGCCAGTATCCCAGTATCGCAATATTGCTCATTGCCAGATCAGATTGACGTCTGGTTTAAAGCATTTAATAAGGCGAAAGAGATGTGCGGGGCGCCCGGAACGCAAAAACGCATTCCGCCGCGACGCGAAGTGGAATATCTAGATTCGCTCGTGAGAGGTGTATATGCGGCATCCGATCTGCCCGCCGGTCACGCATTAACAGATGAAGATGTATATCTCGCGATTCCCTTGCTGCGGGGCCAGATTTCCTGTCGTGAACTCATGCGCGGAGAGGTCTTGCTCAAGCCGATTCAGAAGGACGCTCCGGTGATGATTGACGAGATCGATTCGGCATATGCATATATATCGTCATTGAAGCAACTCATCTACGCTCGCGGATTAAATGAGCAGAGCGCGCCTTTGCAAATGAAGCAACCCATGGCTGTCCCGAAAAAGTGATCCGAGAAAGTGAAGGCGGAAGTATGCCAGCGCTTCCCGACGACGACTTGAAAGATATATGCGGCGTAACAGGACCCTTATGGGAGCAGTGTCGCCGCGCACGGATTTTTCTTACGGGAGGCACAGGTTTTTTCGGTACATGGCTGGTCGAGAGTTTTCTTGCAGCAAATAATCGATTTGGATTGAACTCCAGCCTGACCGTGCTGACCCGGAACCCAGCGGCGTTTCTGGCGCAGGCTAGACACCTTTCCCGCGAGACTTCCCTTGAATTCCTCGAGGGAGACGTGCGCAGCTTTCGATTTCCGAGAGGTCCCTTCGATTTCGTGATCCATGCCGCAGCTTCTGCGAGTGCTAAACAATCCGAAGAAGATCCTATGGAAATGTTTTCCACGATCGTTGCAGGCACCGAGCGAGTGCTAGAGTTTTCGAGACAATCGGCGGCGCGATCCGTTTTATTCACAAGTTCAGGAGCCGTGTACGGAATCCAGCCACCTAGCATTTCCCATATTTGCGAAGAATACCAGGGGGCACCAGACCCGCTAAGGGCGGCTTCTGTCTATGGCGAGGCCAAGAGATCTGCAGAACAACTTTGTAGTATTAATTTTAAGCAGCACGGGCTTAAGACCAAGATCGCTCGCTGCTTTGCTTTCGTCGGCCCGCACCTTCCCCTCAATGCACATTTTGCGATCGGAAATTTTATGTCCGACGCCATGAATCACCAGGATATACAAATACTAGGGGACGGTACTCCCAAACGTAGCTATCTCTATGCTTCCGATCTTATGGTGTGGTTGTGGACCATCTTATTTATGGGAACCCCCTGTTTTGCCTATAACGTGGGATCGGAGGATGCTCTGTCCATTCTCGAACTTGCAGAAGTGGCCGTCTCAGCGCTGGATCCGAAGCTCAAAATCTCTGTTCGACAGCAGCCTGAACCTGGGGCTCAGCTCCAGCAATACGTACCCTCGACCGGTCGGGCGAAGGCACAGCTGGGTTTAAAACAGCGGGTTGATTTACGCAATGCGATCTCCAAGACGGCGATGTGGCATGGATTCCAGCGTTGTAGTGATTATTAGCGGTCGAGATGAGGGCATTCTCCTTCTGGGCCGAGCTAGGCTGACTTTTCTCGGGCGAGGGACTGAACGCCTCAAAAAGGGTTTCCAAAAGCCTTGATCCCAGGCAACTTTATAAACCCGGGGGGTTTATAATCTTGTGGGTTCCCGGGGGTCACTTGCATGACTGGGTAAGGGATGTTAGAGTGCTGCCAATCCCCTAATCCGAGCTCCGAGGATCCGCCGAAGGTTGTAAAACAAGAGCCAGTGTTTCGGGCGCTATTATCCCCCAAAAGGAGCTTTGCTATACTCTGCCCATATGCGTGTTCTGTTTCTGAATCCACCATTTCATCCGCGTTTTTCTCGAGAGCAGCGTAGCCCGGCAGTTACGAAGAGCGGGACGCTTTACTATCCCAAATGGCTAGCGACTGCGGCGGGAGTGGCGATCAAGAATGGGCACGAAGTAGACCTTCTGGATTGTCCCGCGGCAGGGTGCTCCGTACAGGGAGTGATCGATCGCATCTCAGGGAAGAATATCGATGCAGTCGTCTGCGACACGTCGACCCCGAGCATTATCAATGACATAAATGTCATCGAGTCATTACTGAGTGCCAAGCGGTCTCTCCACGTGCTGATGGTTGGGCGGCACGTGTCGTCCATGCCTCGAGAAACGCTGGCGATGTCCACCGCCCTAGAAGCGGTGGCGATCCGCGAATACGAATACACCGTGCGCGATTGGCTGGAAGCGAAGGCGTGTGGGGCTGATCTCTGCGGTGTGGATGGGCTGGTATGGCGGAAACCGAGCGGCGAGGTTATCAGCAACTCTCCTAGAGCGCCGATCGAAAATCTAGATGAGCTCCCTTTTGTGACGGAGGTTTACAAGAGGTTTCTCCGCACTCCGGACTACTTTTATGGGCACTCCTTGTGGCCGTTAGTGGTGTTTGATACCAGTCGGGGATGTCCCTACCACTGCTCATTCTGTGTGTATCCGCAAACATTCAGCGGACACAAAATGCGGTACCGATCGGTGTCAAATGTAGCCGATGAGTTTGAGTTTGTTGCACGAGAGATGCCAGAAATTAAAACCGTCATGCTTGAGGATGACACTTTCATCATCAGCAAGCCAAGAACATTGGAATTAGCGAAGGAGTTGATTCGCCGAGAGAATAAGTTGCCATTCGACGCTAATTGTCGAGCGGACATCGGTGCAGAGACAGAGCTCCTTTCGACCTTGCATAAGGCCGGGGCGAGATTGTTCTGCGTAGGATTTGAGAGCGGCGATGTCGAAGTCATCAATGGCATGAAGAAAAACAATGATGATCGGCGTGATGCAAAATACCACGAAGAAGCATTTCGTTTTGTGCGGCGATGCCGCGAATCGGGCATTATGGTCCACGGTTGCTTCATGGTGGGGAACTTGAACGAAACGCCGACAAGCATGGAGAAAACACTGCAATTCGCCAAAAAACTGCAACCCGATACCGCCCAGTTCTTCCCGATTATGGTTTACCCGGGTACTACCGCTTACGATGAGGCCAAAAGACGAAATTATATCCAGATAGAAGATTGGAATGCCTGGTTGACTAAAGACGGCTTGCACAACAGTGTAGTAACCCTGCCTAATATTACCCACGAAGAATTGGTCAGCTTTTGCGACCGGGCCCGTCGCAGCTTCTACCTGAGCCCGTCATATCTGATGTACAAGGTCAAGCAATCGCTCAAGGATCGGCGCGAGCTGCAACGCAATGTTAAAGGGTTCATCACATTATCAAAATATCTCCTGCGCGGAAGCCAGCATCAGGAGGCGATGCGGTCTGAGGATGGATCCCCACCGAGTACGGCACCTCGACCGAGCAGTGTTGGTGTGTGATACTGCCGGGTGATAACAAAATCTCTGAAATTGTACTGGCACAGGAGTATCGCATCGAAGGCCAATCAGTCTCGATCATTATCCCTACCTTCAACGGTGCGTCGCGCATTTGTAACTGCCTGGAAGCGCTCATCAAGCAGTGCCATGCGCGAAACGCTGAACTTTTCGTGGTTGATGATGGATCAACGGATAATACGGCTGAGATTGTCAGACGATATTCTGCTGTTCGCCTGATAACACAATCCAACGCGGGACCCGCAGCTGCTCGCAACCGCGGTGCAGTGCAAGCTTCGGGAGCAATCCTGATCTTTACGGACGATGATTGCGTGCCCGCCAATGGCTGGCTTGAGGCAATGCTGGAGCCGTTTACATACCCTGAGGTCGTAGGCGCCAAGGGCGTTTACCGGACTTGCCAGAATAGCCTCGTGGCTCGTTTCGTGCAAATCGAATACGAGGACCGGTACCGCAGGATGGCACGTTTTCCTGAGATCGACTTTGTGGATACCTACTCTGCAGCGTTTCGCCGTGAACCGTTCTTGGAAATGAACGGGTATGACCCCTCCTTTCCAATAGCATGCGCCGAGGATGTTGATCTTTCTTATCGCATGGCGATGCAAGGCTGGAAAATGAGGTTCGTTCCCGAGGCGGTCGTCTACCATACCCATCCGGACAGCATTGGTAAGTACCTGCGAAAGAAATACAAATTTGCATTCTGGCGGATCCAAGCTGTCCGTAAGAATCCGAGCAAAGGTATTAAAGACAGCCATACGCCGCAATTAATGAAGCTGCAGCTTCTGTTTCCGCCGGTGCTACTTCTCGCCTCAGTAATAGATATCGTGGCGCGGCCTTCAATCTCGGTATCAGCGATTGCTACGGCTGCCTTCTTGCTTAGCACAGTTCCATTTGTTTCGCGCGCGATCGTCAAAGATCCCCCGGTCGGACTTCTTGCGCCGGTGTTCCTTGCACTCCGCGCTTGCGCACAGTTCTTGGGGGTTTTGGGGGGCACCGTGTGGGCATCTCGGAATCCTTCTGAAGTCCCGGCCAATTTGCCACGTGAAAAACAAAGCCGTTCATGACTGATGACAGTCTCATCCTTGTTGCCCGCTGCCAGAGGTGCGCGAGCCCGGATTCCGGAAAATTGTGGAGTGGTACGGTAGAGTGAATACTTCGGGAATGATGCGGAGAGGTGTGCCACAAGTGCACGAGCAAGGTATCACTCAGCCCCTTCTGACCATAGCAATCCCAACATTCAATCGAGCCACCTGCCTGCGCGAGTTACTGACGGTCCTGAATGAAGAACTCAGGGGACAGTCTCAGGTCGAGCTAATCATTTCCGACAATGCTTCTCCCGACGACACAGCATCGGTCGTTCAGGATTTTGCAGATCGTGGGCTTCGCCTCCGATATATCCGAAATCCGGAAAATGTAGGCCCAGACGCCAACTTCCTTCAGTGTTTCGAGCAGGCACGCGGCAAATATGTCTGGCTTTTCAGCGATGATGACCTTCTCCTCCCTGGGGCCCTGGCGAAGATTATTGGCTACTGCGAAAATGCCGACTACGACCTCATTTGGGTGAGTAGCTATTCCTTTACTGGGCACTACCAACCTCGGTCTCCGAGAGTCCGCCGTGGGGCCGTCGAAATTTTCGATCCCAAGGCGTATGCGAAGCGTGTCCACATCTTCTTCACTTTTATTACCGGCAATATTATTAACAAACAGAGAATTCTGGACGCCGGTCCCAGGCCATTCTCAGAACTTGTAGGCACGAGTCTGGTGCAACTCAGTTGGAGCTATACAGC
>DAIDGW010000202.1 GCA_027452245.1 Acidobacteriaceae bacterium | reverse complement strand
CGCGTGCTGCGCTTGATCCCCGGCCTCGAGAACGCGCGCTTCCTTCGCTACGGGCAGATTCATCGCAACACCTACATCAACGCTCCGACCCTGCTGACCGAAACCTTGCAGATGAAGGCGCATCCGAATGTTTTGTTTGCGGGACAAACTTGCGGCGTTGAGGGATACGTCGAGTCGATTGCCACCGGACTGCTGGTGGGAGTACATGCCGCTGCGCTCGCCGCCGATAGCACGCCGGTCGCCGCTCCCCGGGCATCCGCATTCGGATCGCTGACCCATTACGTCACCCACGCCGACGCCAAAAACTTCCAGCCGGCGAACATCACTTTCGATCTTCTGCCCCCGCTCGACAAGAAGGTTCGCGACCGCAAAGAGCGCCATCGGTTGCAATGCGAGTTCGCCTTGCGCGAATTCGAGGAATGGTGGAAAGCACGGGGTTGCATCGCGGCGCAATCCTTTTCCCCATCGATTTCTTCCTGAACAAATTCCCCTCCCGCTACGTATCTGAGAGTGGATATGGATTTGCCGGTTACGTTCTCCGGTGCCATACGTCCAACCCTGTGACGCGATATGTCTTTCCGCGACCTGCTCTTCGACGTCTTACGTACGCTGTGGGCGCACAAGCTGCGCGCCTTCCTCACCATGTTCGGCATCGCCTGGGGCATCGTCTCGATCGTGCTCATGGTGGCCGCCGGCGAGGGCCTGCGCAAGGGTCAGGAAGCGCAGGCGCGTACCCTCGGCAAAGACATCATGATCGTCTTCCATGGCCGCACCAGCCTGCAGGCGGGCGGTTTGCACGCCGGGCGGATCGTGCGCTGGAACGACGATGATGTCCCGGCCGTGCAGGAGCAGTCTCCCGACTGCGAATACGCGATTCCGGAACTGGAACAAGACACCGTGCGTGCCCATACCAGCTACAACAATGCCGCATTGACCGTGACGGGATCGTATCCGCAGTTTGCCCCCATTCGCAGCCTCGATGTCAGCGACGGGCGCTTCTACAACTGGGACGACATGCACGAGGCGCGGCGCGTCGCCTTTCTGGGATCGGACGCGGCCAGGCAGCTGTTTCCCGGACGGGAACCGGTGGGGAACACGCTTTACCTGAATGATTTTCCCTATGTCGTGATTGGAGTCATGCAAAAAAAGAAGCAGGATTCCAGTTATGACGGCTGGGATGTGAACAAGATTTTTATCCCCTTTCCCACCATGCGGCGGGATTTCCCCGATCCCCCGCCGGAGACGGCAACCAATTTCGATCAGTTGCTGGTCACGCCGCGCTCGGTGGAGCAGCACGAGGCGTGCAAGCGCGAAGTGCGCGTGGCTCTGGCGCGAATTCATGACTACGATCCCAACGACAAGGAAGCCTGTCCGATTTGGGATACGGTGAAAGAGGCGCAGGCGTTCAAGAGCATGACCGACGGAATGAAGTATTTTCTGGGCGCGGTGGGAATTGTCACCCTGCTGCTCGGAGGCATCGGCGTGATGAACGTCATGCTGGTCGCCGTCCGCGAGCGCACGCGCGAAATCGGCGTACGCAAGGCGATTGGCGCTCCGGCGGCAACCATCCTTCGTCAATTCTTTTTTGAAGCGGTCATCATCGCCGGCCTGAGCGGTGCGATCGGCTTGGCCGTTGCCTTCGGTTTCTGCGCGCTGGTGAACCTGCTTCCCATGCCCGACTTTTTTGCCGGACTTCTTCCAAGCTGGACTTCGGGATTGGTCGCAACCGGGCTGCTGGGAACAATCGCCGTCGGAGCCGCGCTGTATCCCGCGCGCCGGGCGGCATCGGTCGATCCCATTGAGGCGCTGCGCTACGAAGCCGGCGGCTAGCGGATGAAGACGCGGGTGCACAAGAATCTGCGACGCCCGGCGCGTTCAGGTCGTTTGGCGAAAAGACACTTGTCGCCTCAGGATGACAACGGGTCCTTATGTTGATCGAAATCATCATCGAAGCCTGGATCGCGCTGAAGCGGAACCTCACGCGCAGCCTGCTCACCATGCTCGGAATCGTCTGGGGCATTGCCACCGTCACGCTGCTGATCGCCTATGGAAACAGCTTCCGCAGCATCCTGGTGCACGGCTTCGACGCCTTCGGAAAGAGCGTGGTCATCTGCTGGCCCCAGCAGACCAGCGAGCAGCCTGGCGGACAGCGCGCCGGCAAAAAAGTGCTGCTGGAAAAAGAAGATGTAGAGATGGTGAAAGAAACCGCCCCGCTGGTGAAATATGTTTGCCGGGAGTCCGTCCACCGGCCCGGCATCGCCTATGGCGACCGCTTCTCCGGCACGGCTCCCGTGCGCGGCGTCTGCCCCGAATATGGCGAGATGCGCAACGAAGTCCCCTCCGATGGCCGCTGGATCAACCCCGAAGACGAGTTGGAACGCCGCCGCGTCATCTTCCTCGGCGCAAGGTTGAAAGAGCAGTTGTTCAGCGGGCGCCCGGCGGTCGGCGAAACCGTCCTCGTGCAGGGCGTGCGCTTCACCGTGATTGGCGTGATGGCGCGCAAGATCCAGCTCAGCAACTATTTTTCCAGCGACGACGAATCTTCCTGGATTCCCTACTCGACTGCGGGCGATTTGTGGGACACGCGCTATGCCGACGTGATGTTGTTTGAGCCGATCGCTCCCCAGTTCGAAAAGCGGGCGATGGCGCAGGTGCTGGCCGCAGTGGCGACCCGGCAGAATTTTTCCCCCACCGACCCCAAAGCTTTTCAGATGTTCGGGCGCGACGAATTTCGTCCTGTCATCGACGCGCTCACCATCGGCCTGCAGGTGCTGCTCACGTTTATCGGCACGCTGACGCTGGGCATCGGCGGCGTGGGCGTGATGAACATCATGCTGGTTTCAGTCGACGAGCGCATTCGCGAGATCGGACTGCGTCGCGCGCTCGGCGCCAGGAAAACCCACATCAAGCTGCAGTTCCTGGCCGAAACTTTGCTCATCATGCTGGTCGGAGGCACAATCGGCATTGGCGTCTCTTACCTGATTGCCTGGGCGGTGGGAACCCTGCCGCTGATGGGACCGCTGTTTGAAGACAACTCCGGGCAGGCCGACATTCACCTGCGCATCTCCATGATCACGGTCGTGCTCTCCACCCTGGTGCTGCTGCTCGTCGGAGTCATTAGCGGGCTTGTGCCCGCAATGCGCGCCTCCAAGCTCGATCCCGTCGACGCTTTGCGCTACGAATAAACACCAACGCGGCAATTGTGATCGCGGTTACCCTCGCATTTCTTTCATTGCTTTGGCGCGGGGTTCGCAGTAATTTCTCTCCATACGCACGTTTTGAGGTGACCCTTTGCCGATCTCTGCCGTCGACTCTATTCCTCTGGCCTTTCGTCACACCGTCGAACAGGCGTTCAAACCCTTCCGCTTCGGGCAATGGAACCGCCTGGCTCTGGTCGGTCTGCTCGCGGGCGAACTGGGATCGGGCAGTTGCAACATGTCCCGCAGCTTCAGCAATCCGGGCGCGGGCACCGGCGGCGCCTTGCCCCATCTGCCGACCCTCTCGCAGCTGGGGATTAATCCCGCCGCGCTGGTCGGACTGATTGTCACGCTGGTGGTTTCGGCATTCGTTCTGGGATTGATCTTGATGTACATCAGTAGCGTGATGCGCTTCATCCTCTTCGACAGCGTTCTGGCCAGGGACTGCCGCGTCGGGCAGTACTGGGGACGTCGCCAGAGTGAGGGCCTCGGCTATTTCCTGTTCAAGCTGGCCTACATGTTTATCTCGCTGGCCGGCATCGGAATCCTGATCGGCATTCCTGCGGCCCTCGCGCTCTCCGCCGGCTGGTTTCATGATCCCAAGTCGCACATCGGGCCTCTCATCATCTTCGCCCTGCTCGCAGCTTTGGCGATTGGGCTTTTCGCCATCATCATGCTCGTCGTCTATGTGCTGACCAAGGATTTTGTTATTCCGCAGATGGCGCTGGAAGGAATCGGCGTGGTCGAGAGCTGGCGGCGTCTGTGGGCGCTGATGAAAGCCGAGAAGGGCAGCTACGCCGGATACATCGGCATGAAAGTTGTACTGGCGATCGCGGCGGCGATTGCCGTCGGAATCGTCACCATGATCCTGGCGCTGGTTATCGCAGTTCCCGCCATCGCCATGACGGTCATCGCCATCATGACGGGGAAGTCCGCCGGGCTCACCTGGAATGTCTACACCATTACGCTGGCCGTCGTGGTCGGCGCGATTCTGGTCGCGGTCTTTCTCTATCTGGTCTCGCTGGTGTCGGTGCCCGTCATCGTGTTCTTCCCGGCGTATTCGATTTACTTTTTTGCGGGACGATATCCGCGGCTGGCGCAGGTCTTGTATCCCTCGGCCGCGGTGCAGCCGATTCGCGACGTTCCGCCCGCGCCGCCGTTACCGCCGAACCCCGCGCCGATCGGATAAGGGCTGCGATTGGTTGGTGGCCCATACAAGCCCTCCCTTGCTTGTGTGGGACAACCGGCGCGCTCGCCCATGAAGTCATCCTGAGCGCAACCGACTTCTTCCGGGAAGAAAAAGCTGCCATTCTGCCAGCATCTTGTGAACACAATACCCGTCTCAGAGCTGTGCGAAGAACTGGCAGGCTGCGAAAAACTCGCTTCGGGGCGGCGTTTTGACAGGGCGCGGCTTCAGGCCGCGCCGTAAGTGCCGCAAAATCAACCGCGGCTTTAGCCGCTGAGACACGATATCGAAAGGAAAAACGAGATTTCCGCAGCCTGCGGCCCGGAACCGTCGCCGCCAGCAAGCGCCGCGTAAAAAGCGAAGCGGCCGGCTACAGCGATATCAGATGGCCGTGAAGTGCCAGTTTCTGGACTGCCGACGACTCGTCCGTGATACCCCGCTTCCGTCCCGAGGTGACTGCACTGTCCAAATCGCCGGGGGTGAAACGTCATTGTAGCAAGGGCACGGAGGCCCTAGTCTTGAACGATGACACCTCGAGAATAAGCTACTTCGCGATCGTGACGGCATTATTTGCTGCAGCCGTGGTCAGTTCGGTTTGGTACAACCCTTTGTTGTTCGGCAAACAATGGATGGAGCTGAGCGGTATAAAGCGAGCGGGGGTAGGAAATACCACCCTGCCTGCGTGGAAATTCTCGATCGATCTTGTTCGGGAGCTTGTTGTCGTTTATGTGCTTGCACGCTTTGTCAATAAACTGAGAATTCTCGACTGGAAAGGCGCGGCGAGTCTCGGATTCTGGATGTGGCTTGGCTTCCCGGTACAGATGCTTGTGGGCGCCAGCCTATGGGACAACAAACCATGGACGCTGGACCTGATCCATGCCGGAGATTGGCTCCTGAAGATGGTCGTCACCGCACTTATTCTTGCCAAATGGCCTCGTGTCCAAATGGCTCGACTTCAAACGTCATCATTAGTGGCGGGACAAAATGCCGCCGCAAAGCAATGAAAGGAGATTCCACAATGCAATATCTCTTGATGCTATACGTGAACGAAACTGGCTGGACGAAGTTGTCTAATGCCGAGCAGGAACAGGGCGTGGCAGCCTACACCGCCTATACGGAGGCGCTCACGAAAGCCGGCGTTCTCAAGGGTGCGAATCGATTGCAGCCAAGTGCGTCCGCTACGACCGTGCGCAGCACCAATGGCAAAACTCAGGTACTGGATGGACCTTATGTCGACTCGAAGGAGCAGCTTGGCGGCTATTACTTGATTGATGCACCAGATCTGGATGCGGCGCTGTCTTGGGCGGCCCGTTGCCCTGCCGTAGGTCACGGCGTCGTGGAGGTGCGTCCACTCTGGGTGACTTCGGCATAAGTGTCGAAACATTCACCGGAGAATCTCAGTGAAACCCAGTCACTACGCGACTTCCAAGATCAAAGAAAAGAAACTGAGGTAGAAATGAACTGTCTTAAGTTTGTTCTGTTCTCGTTGCTGATTAGCCCTGTAGCCATCGAAGCCACAGCCCAAGAAGCGAGGTACCCTCCGCTTAGCGAGTACCTGATGCCACAGGCCGCCGAAATCGCGCTGGCCAAGAGTGCGGCCCCGGGCAATGTCTCCAGTAAAGCCACGATTAGAGTCCTAGCACCGTCTGGCTTCCAGGTCATGCGCGAAGGCGACAATGGGTTTGTGTGCATGGTGATGCGTGGGTCGGCTGCCCCAACGTTTACGCCCGCCCAGCTCCGCGATCTTGTCTATGATGCTAAGCTCCGCGCGCCTATCTGTTTCAACCCCCAGGCATCCCGAACGGTGATGCCCTACTACGAGCTACGCAACAAACTCGCCATGGAAGGCAAGACACCGGATGAAATCACCCAAAGCATTCAAGCCGCTTATGCCAAGGGTGAGCTGCCCAAGCGGGACGGAGTCAGCTTCGCATACATGTGGTCTGCGGATCAGAACCTTGGAGCATTCGGCCATTGGCACCCGCATATGATGGTCTCCTGCCCGTATTACCAGAACTCGATGCTTGGCGGGAACCCTTTAGGCAATCCGCCGTTTCCGATCGTGTCGGACGATGCTGGAACGCCATTTGCCGTGGTGCTAATCCCGGTCGACGAGAGGCTCGCAATTAAAGCACAGCCGTAGCCGGAAGAGCATAATCGACGTGAGAGCCCAAATAGCAAAAAGAACCAGCAACTTGGTAAAACGACAACAAGGATAACCTGATGAGGTTGGACACATACGTCAATTTTCGTGGCAACTGCGCGGAAGCGCTCCAGTATTACGAGAAGCATCTCGGAGCAAAAACCGGCATGATCATGACGCACGCGGAGGCACCTGACCAAAGTAGGACCAGCCCGGAGTGGAGAAACGCAGTGCTGCACGCGCGCATTTCGATTGGCGAGCATGAACTAATGGCGGCAGATATCCCGAACGCCGAACCGATGCGGAGCGCCTACCTCACGCTGCGAATGGATACCGACCTGGAAGCGGAGCGCGTTTTCGCCGCTCTGTCTGACGGCGGGCGGGTCTTGATGCCAATCCGGGAGACGTTCTTTGCCTCCCGCTTCGGCCAAGTACAAGATCGGTTCGGCATCAACTGGATGATTCTCAACGAACGCCCGGTGCAGCCGCATCCATAGCGTGTGGCGGCTCTTCTCGACTCCATGAATTCCGCAGAATCCCCACCAGAGGCACGCAACGTAGCAGCGATGGTCGCACGCCGCAGCTACGGCAAGCTCGTTGCATTTCTTGCAGCTTGGACCCGGGATGTTGCAGCCGCCGAAGATGCCCTTTCAGAGGCGTTTACTTCGGCGCTCGCGGAATGGCCGTTAAAGGGTTGTCCCGCGAATCCCGAAGCATGGCTTCTGACCGTCGCTCGGCGGAAAACTCTGGATGCAGTCCGGCGTCAATACACAGCTGAAATTTCCGCGGGTGAGTTGCAGCTAAGGGCCCAAGGCTTGGATGCCGCTGCAAGCGAGACAGAGATCCCGGATCGGCGGCTTGCTTTGATGTTCGTCTGCGCCCATCCGGCGATCGATGCTGCTATTCGTGCGCCGCTGATGTTGCAAGCAGTGCTTGGGCTAGATGCGAAGGCAATCGGCTCAGCATTCCTCGTTTCCCCGGCGACCATGGGCAAACGACTCGTCCGTGCCAAGGAGAAGATTCGACAGGCGGCGATCCCATTCAATGTCCCGGAGCGCGAACAACTTCCCAGCCGGCTTGGTGCAGTACTAGACGCGATCTATGCCGCCTTTACAGAAGGGTGGACCGATCCAGGCGGCGTTGACGTTGTGCGTCGTGATCTCACCGAAGAGTCATTTTTTCTCGCCAGGCTTGTGGCTGAGGTATTGCCGGAACAACCGGAGGCGCTTGGCCTTCTTGCCCTCATGCTTTACGCAGAAGCCCGCCGCTCGGCTCGCCGCAATGGGCAAGGCGAGTACGTCCCGCTTGCGCAGCAGGATTCTTCGCTCTGGAACGCGGCCATGATTAGTGAGGCCGAAGCCCTATTGTCGCGCGCCGGAGCCCTTGGCTCAATCGGACGTTATCAGTTAGAAAGCGCTCTGCAGTCGGCGCATACTTATCGCTGCCGCACCGGTCACAACAATTGGTCTGCCGTAGTCGAACTGTACGATACCTTGTTGGCACTCACTGCTTCACCCGTGGTTGCGATCAATCGCGCTTTGGCAATGGCGGAGATTCATGGCGCCGCAACTGCTCTCACTGAGTTGAGCAAGATAGCGGCTGATGTGCGGCTCGCTGAATATCAGCCCTACTGGGCGGCACGGGCGGATCTACTGGCCAAGACAGGCGCAACAAGTGAGGCACGCAACGCCTATGAAACCGCAATAGGTCTCGAGCGCGACGCCTCCGTCCGCCGATTCCTGCAGAAGCGGCAGTCGGCGCTCGTGTCGTGACGTCTTGCTTTGAGGATAGGCTTGACAATGTTGCCTCCGAGTGACGGGCAACCCGGAGGTTGAGAAACGGCAGGTCGTTGCGAAGCTACACCGATCTTGCCGGGCGAAACGGAAGCGGGCCCTGCGGGGACACAACCATGCCGAAGGATAGCCAGGTGGGCAGCCCGCCGCCCCCCTGGCGTCGATTGCAGACGCGTATAGACTACAATACTGTATGTACAATCATTCTATTCGTCTGAAGAATCGGTACTTGCCGGATGTTTCAGCTTCACCTTGGCATGTTCCGGCCAGTTGAAGCGCCGCCCGATGATGCACTTGATGATCAGGTGATCGGTCGACCGCGTCGCTCCCCAGCCCACGCCAAAGTTGAACTCCCACTGCGGGCCGAAATCGATATCGACGTCGGGAAAGAATTGCTGCTGCTGCTGGTAGAGCGGATCGAAGCCGGTGATCGGTCCGGTCGAGCCGTAGTACTCGAATCCTCCGGCGATCTTCTTCGTGATGTCGTAGCTGAGCTTGAATGCCGGCGAGAACGTGACCCCCTGGTTCACGCTTTGCCCGTGAAACGACCGGTCGAGCGCCGGATTGAACGCCCAGTACCACGGCCCCATTTTCTTGTCGATGATCGGCCGGATCTCCCACGTCCATGTGTCGGGAGAGAACGCCCTGCGCTGGTATCCGATCTCGTTGGAGATGCTGACGCCCACCGGCCAGTGCCAGGAATCGGGAGCCCGCACCCGCGGGCGGATGTGATCTCCTACCCACTGCCACCCGCCGTCGGATTGAATGCTGCTGAACACGTAGAATCCGACCTCCGCCCAGCTGTTGATGCCCTGCGTGATTTCCAGCGTCTCGTGCTCGGCGTGTTCGGTGGGCAGCATTCCGTCCTCGATCGTCTTCGAGCCCTGGGCCGTGAAGTTGGAATGAATTTCGAACATGGTCGTGCGCGGCGGCACGGTATCGGAGCCATAGACCTGGATCTCGTAATTGTCCTGGGCTTTGGCGAACGGAGTGAGACTCAGCAACAGCGCGGCGCAGAGGGCAAGACGCGTTCGGGTCATGGGTTGTCGGGAGGCGCTTTCGCTGACGCTGAGAGGCCGTGCTCCCTATGATGCACGCAACACCCGATTTGCTGCAACCAAGTCAGAGAATTGTGCGCACATCGCCCGTGCGCTGCGTTACCCGCTCGCGGTCCAGATATTCGAGCAGCGGGATGGCATATTTTCGGCTCACGCCGGTGAGATCCTTGAATTCGCCGACATTGATCTTCGGCGACTTCGCCTTGTACGCGGCCAGTTGCCGCCGCAACTGCTCAAGCGCGCTGCGGTGAACCACCAGTTCCTGCGAAACCTTCACCAGGATGCGGTCGCGCAGAAGCAGCGTGACAATCTTCTGGGCGCGCGCTTTGTCGACTTTCAATCCGGCGAGGACGTCATGCAGCGCTGGAGCTTTCAATCCCGCGGCGGCGAACGCTTCTTCAATTGTCTTCTTTGATTCGGCTTCTTCATCTTTCATGACCACGCCGCGCCCGGGCAGGCGGACCAGGTCGCCCGCAATCTCAATCTTCTTCTGCTGCGGCAAGTCGCGCATCAAGGCGTCGAACATTGCCGGCGTGGTATCGAGTTGCTCGCGCAGTTCTTCTCTGCTAATGCCTGGCACCAGTGGGTTCTTCGTGTGGAAGGCTGCGACATTCTGGATGAGTTGCGTTTGCAATGCATTCCAGGCGGAAGCATCGATCAGAGTGTCGTTCCAGGCGATGATCTGCTTTTGCTTCAGCGGCTCGGCCAATTGCGACTGCATGCGGGATTGCGGCCATCCGCTCTCGGCGACCAGTTGCGCCAGCGAAATTCCGCGGCGGTCGCGGCGCGCAATGCGATGTTTCAGGACCTGTTCCGCATTGTCGCCGGCGAGCACTTCGAGCGCATTGCTTTTGGTGCGCGCTCGCGCGAGCGGCGCGGAGTCGATTACGGCTCCGCCGCCGATGGTGATCACGGGAGAAAACTGCCGCAGAATGAAGCGATCCTGCGGAAGGAGAAGAATGGGATCGGCGAACGACAGCCGGGCGAACGATGTCTCTCCCGGACGGATCTCTTTCGCCCCGTACAGCGCGGCCTGCGCCACCGTTTCCGTGGTGTGCGCGTGGAAGTGGACGCGGGCGCGGTCTTTCAGCGGGCGCGGCGCCGAGTGCAGCAACTGCAATTGCACATCCACGCGCTGCGTCGCCTGCAATGTATCCGGAGGCGCGAGGGTCATGCCGCGCTCCAGGTCCTCGGTGCTCGCGCCGGCGAGATTCAGCGCGGTGCGCTGCCCAGCAAGCGCCTGATCAGACGACGAGCCATGCACCTGGATGCCGCGCACGCGCACGCGCCGTCCCGCGGGAAATACTTCCAGCTCGTCTTCTTTCCGGATCGTGCCCGAGATCAGCGTTCCGGTGACGACCGTGCCAAATCCTTTCATGGTGAAGACGCGGTCGATGGGAAGCCGGGGCAGCGCCAGCGCATCGCGTAACTGCGTGCCGGCAGCGGCGGCGATGATGGCCTGCTTCAGTTCGTCGAGGCCCGCGCCCGTGAGCGAGCTGACTGGGATGATGGAATTTGGGGCGTCCAGGAATGTTCCGCGGAGAAACTCTTCGACCTCCAGGCGCACCACGTCGAGAGTTTCAGCATCGACGGCGTCAGACTTGGTCAACACAGTGATGCCGCGCCGCACCCCGAGCAACTGCAGGATGTCGAAGTGCTCGCGCGTCTGCGGCTTGATCGATTCGTCGGCGGCGATGACCAGCAGCACCAAATCGATGCCGCCCACGCCGGCCAGCATGTTGCGCACAAAGCGCTCGTGGCCGGGGACATCGACGAAACCCAGGCGCAGCGCCTCTCCGGCGGGCGTGCGCAGTTCCATGTGCGCGAAACCGAGATCGATGGTGATGCCGCGCCGCTTTTCTTCCTGCAGGCGGTCGGCATCGATCCCGGTCAGCGCGCGCACCAGCGCCGTCTTGCCATGATCGATGTGTCCCGCCGTGCCGACGATGATCGATTTCATCTGATTGCATCTTAGCAGCGGGCAATGCGCAGGCCAGCTCTACCAATCGCCCCAGTGGGTGGGCGTGGTCTGCTGGAATTTGATTTTCCACTGGCCGTCGCGCTTCACCCAGACCGTGCTCCAGTGCTGATAGCGGGGAGGAGGCCCCTCGTCTTCCGACGCGGGCACGCGGAAGATCAGGTCATAGCTCACGATTCCGGCGTCGTCTCCCATGGGGATGACCTGTAGGTTGTAGGGTTCCAGTTTGACGCCGGCGCCGCCAAAACCGTCAAGCATGTCCTGGCGCTCGTAAGCCTGGCCGTCGAAGCCGACGAAGGAATAGTCGTCGGCGAGAGTTCGCTTCATATAGGCGAGATCGCCTTTTTCCGCGGCGGCAATGAAACCATTTTCCGCGTCGACCAGCGCCTGCTCGAACGGGGTAAGCTTCTGGGAAGTTTCGGCAATCTGCGGAGGCTTTTCGGCGGCCTTGGCCGCAGCCGATGTGCGGGCGGTGGCAGCTGGGAGACAAAAACTCAGCAGCATCGCCGCGCACGCGCAATGGATGGATTTCATAAACGCCCTCCAAAGGATGACTGGTCAAGGATAATCCATCTTCGTTGTGCCCGGACAGAGGAGGTGGAAAGCGGGATGAGTTGCGGAGCGCATCCCAATCTTCGAAGACGGAGAAGGGTCATCCGCCGGCGCGTACGGTCAAGGCAAAATGTTCCTGAAGGAACACATCGTCATGACGACTATGGGCAGGCGATACTGTCATGACAGATAAATCCAAGAAAACAAAGAGGGAGAAGAGACCTCCACGGCCGGGGCGATTTGGCGACCCGCGCGCAGCGGTAGAAGAGGAGCTATTTTTGCCGGGCGGATCAGGGGTAGGCACCTGCCCGCACCCGGCGTTGAAACGCCGGGCTATTGTCAGATGTCTCCAGCGGGACATGCGTGCGTGGGAGGGCTGCTCCGTGGCTATGCACGGCAAAAAGTCAATCTGGGCCGCCGCTTATCGCACCAGGAACTTGCGATTACTCTTGAGCGTGCCACCCGGTGTTGCGACCTGGACGAATCCGGTGGTCGCGCCTGCAGGCACAGTCGCAGTGATCAGCGATGACGAGTTCACCGTGAAGGTTGCTGACGTCCCATTAAATGTGACACTTGTAGCGCCCGTCAGGTTGGTACCCAGTATCTTGATCGACGCCCCCGCCTTCCCGTAGCTCGGCTGCGTTTCGATGAATCGGCCAAGTCCCGCAGACAGGCTGAACACAGTGCCCGCAGAACTGCTCCCTCCGCCGAATGTTGTCCCGTAGAAGCTTCCGTTCGTGTCTTGCATTAGGTTGGCATACGGGTTTTGGCCGTCGGTGCATCCGCTTTGCGCACAAAAACTATAGAGCGTAGTCATTGTGCCCGTGGAGCTAACCTTGAACGCGGTCCCGTAGAAATTGGCTCCGCCTCGGGATGCTGTTCCATAAAAGGTCGTCCCGTTGCCCGCCTGAATCAAGCTGTCTTCCGGGTACTGGCCGTCGGAGCAGGCTGACAAAGAGCAGAAGTTGTAAATCGTGGTCAGCTTTCCTGCAGCATTGATCTTGAAGATCGTTCCGGACAGATTGATACCGCCGAAGTACGTTGTTCCATAAAAATTTCCATCGCTACCCTGGACCAAGCCTGCGATCGGAGCCTCGCCATCGGGGCATCCGGAGGTTGCACAGAAGCTGTACAGAGTGGTCAGCGATCCGCTGAGAGAGATCTTGAAGACCGTGCCGTAACCATATGTTCCCCCGGCGGCAGTGGTTCCGTACAGATTGCCATCGGTCGCCTGAATCAGCGTTCCGGAAGGTTGCGATCCCAAGGGAAAATTATAGGTAACGGTCAGGATGCCAGTGCGAGTGATCCGGTAGACTGTACCGCCTCCATTGGCGCCGCCCAAATAGGTAACTCCGTAAAGGTTGCCGTCGCTGCCCTGCACTAACCCTGCCTCGGGATGGTACCCAGATGAGCAGTTCACCGGGGGATCACAGAAGCTGAAGAGTGTCGTCAGCGCGCCAGCTGGGGTGATTTTAAAAACTGTTCCGCCGTATACGTTGGCTCCGCCTGTGTTCGTCGTGCCATAAAAGTTTCCGTCGCTGGCTTGGATAAGTCCTGCAAGCGGTCCAGCACCATCCGCACAAACGCTGAGCGAGCAGAAGTCATAAAGCGTGACGAAGTTGCCGGCCGGTGAAATTTTGAAAACGGTCCCGTAGCCATTCGCGCCTTGGCTCGCGGTGGTTCCGTAGAGATTCCCGTCGGAACCCTGGATAAGCCATCCATTCGGATCGGCTCCATCGGTGAAGTCAAAGCTATGCAAGGTTTTGAGTTGCGCGCTGGCGGCAGATGCAACCAGCAGCAGCACAACAGTTGTGACTGGGTAAACAATTTTCGAGACAAGCGTCTTGCGGGTCCTCATACAAGTTTTCTCACTTTCAGAAAAACTGTGCAGCGACTTGAAGGGGGAGGCTAGCCGGACATCGGCTGGTGCACGGGAGCGCATCTCAACCGAAGAGGCCGGAATCGTATCACGCCAAAGCCCTTGATGCACGCGCTTTTTAAATCGCCGGAGGCTGCTTAGATTTGACCTTCCACGCCAAAGCGTTAGCGTGCGCTTGCCCATCGTGAATTGAATCAGTGGCCGGAAGATGAAGATAAGATGGGCAGGGCTGGCCGCGAGGGCATGAATTCATGATTGATCAGGCGTCCCTAGCGGGACGCGGTTTCGTTGTTGGCATGCTCTCCGGCGTTTAAACGCCGGGCTATTGTCAGATGTCCCCTGCGGGATATGAGTGCTCGCGAGTGCAGGAATCCCGCGCAAGTGGAGTTTGTGCGGGCTACGAGGCGCGGATATCGGATCAGTCATGGACGAAGGTTTCCGGGCTTGCCGGACATGTGGATTGGCGAGGAGACCTTTTGCTCTGCCTGGAGACAGCGGCTCCGCTCAAGATGACGCCGAAATGAAGCCCTACACTGTAAAGGATGTCCATGGACAAAATGTAAAGCATGTTGTGGAACCCGACAGAAAAGCGCGAAAAGATGGGGCCAGCCGCACCCGCTCTGTCACCAGCGAACATTGTTATGCTGATGACGGAGGCTCCCGCGTGTCCGTCAATTCATCAAGCTCACCGATTTTTCCGCCGCCCTCCGGTCGATTGGTGTTCAGAAGCTGGTCCGAGAACGATACAGCTCTAGCTGAGTCGCTATGGTGTGATCCTGAAGTAACCCGCTTCTTCGGCGGAGCTATGAGCCGAGAACAGGCGCATGATCGGCTTCACATCGAATGTGAACGCAACCGCAATCTCGGAATGCAATACTGGCCAATCTTCCTGCGTGAGACGGGTGAATTTGCAGGGTGTGCCGGTCTACGGCCGTGGTCGATGGATCCCCAGAGAATCGAGGCCGGCGTCAATCTCATGCGGTCGGCCTGGGGTCTGCGCCTGGGCGAGGAGGCCCTGCTCGCTGTCCTCGCGCATGGGTTCGATACGCTGGACCTGCCGGTGATCGTCGCCGGACATGGAGTCGCACACGACGATTCGCGAAAGCTGCTCGAACGGGTGGGATTCAGTTACACACACAACATCCTGTGGGGCCCAAAAGAGATCGAGGTGTGTATGTGGGAGATCACCACCCAGAAATGGCGCGATCAAAATCGGTCCTTAAAAACCTCTGGGCCAGCTGAAACCGGCCGTTCGGCTGCACCCCGGCGTTGAAACGCCGGGCTTGCCGGACATGTGGATTGGCGCGGAGATTTTTCGCCTGGAGAAAACGGCTTCGCTCAAGATGACGCCAGTAAAGTTGGGTGGAACTGGACGGGTGTGGTGAACATCCCGGCTCAAGCGGAGCTGGAACGGAGCATCCGCCGGAACAGCCGCGACTCAGGCCGCGATCACACGCAACGATCGAGGCAACCAAGGCGGCTTGCGGCCATTCAGACCAGATAGGAAGGATCGGAATCGGGCTGTGGTGGGGGATGGTGAATTCCTTGAGGCACGGCAACCCTTCATCCAGAAAGGCATCTTAACGTGCGGCAGAACTGCAGCACCCTAGCCTCCGGCCTCGCTGAGCGGAGAGGGGTCGGAGGTAGGGTTGCCGCGGTAGACAAGAATGAATTGGAGACGTTTCGGAAAGCCCCTCAGCGACTGAGATCGAAACCGCGGCCTCAGGCGGTGCGGACAGCAAGACGCGCCCTTTACCGAGCGGATCTCGAACTCATTGCTTGTCTGTTTCCTGCCGTTCCCGCCCGATTTCGATAGACTAGCTGTAAGGCTTTGCAGGTTTGAGCGGTTGGCGCGCAGGCGCCGGGACCGCAATCTATCGTTTTCCGGGATTACGACCATGAAATTCGGTTTGCACGCCCTCTTCGCTACGGCCCTCCTCTTGGCTTCTATGTTTTGCATGCCTGCGCTGGCGCAGGAAGGTCCGCTTGAGACCGCTCCGCCCAAGGGCATTACTCCTGACGAGATCATCAAAAGGTTTGCCGCGAAGGAAACGCAATTCGCGGAGGCGCGCGACCAGTACACCTATCGCCAGGACGTGAAGGTGGAAACGCTGGACGGCGACACGGTGGACGGCGTGTACCGCGAGGTGTTCGACGTGATCTTCGACGACCAGGGCAAGCGCACGGAAAACGTGGTGTTTGCGCCGCAGTCGTCACTGACGCGCATTTCGATGTCGCAGGAAGACCTGGACGACATCCGGCACCGGCTGCCGTTCGTGCTGACCAGCAGCGAGATTCCGGAATACAACATCCTGTACGTGGGGCAGCAGCAGGAAGATGAACTGCACTGCTACGTCTTCGATATCGCCCCGAAACAAATCGTGGGGAAGAAACGATATTTCCAGGGACGCATCTGGGTGGACGATCACGATTACCAGATCGTGAAGACGTATGGGAAGACGGTTCCGGACATCCGCAAGAAGAACAACGAAAATCTCTTCCCGAAGTTCACGACCTGGCGGCAGCAGATTGACGGGCAATACTGGTTTCCGGTGTACACCAGAGCGGATGACGAACTGCACTTCACGATGGGTGACGTGCACATCAAGGAAATCGTCAAATACGAAGACTACAAACGGTTCGGCTCGAACGTGAAGGTTTTGTACCAGGGCAAAGAATTGCCGCCAGCCGACAAGAAGAATCAGCAGCCGTCGCCGCAGGGGCAGCAGCCGGCGCCGCAGAGCCAGCCTCCCCAAAGCCAGCCGCCGCAGAAGTAGCGCGGCGGATGCAGGATTCCGGTTCCACCTTGTCTCTGCAGAGGGCACGGAGACAAGGGTGGGGCAAGCTCGTGTAACGGGATTGTTCGCTTCCGCTCAGCATGACGGCAAGCTCGTCAGCGGGCAGCGGCAGCGTCGAACTGGTTGAGAAATTCGAGCTTTTTCTCCGCGGGAAGAAACGACGCTTCGAAAGAATTGCGGGCCAGCTCTCGTAGGTGTTCGTCGGTGAATCCGAAGGCGTCTTGCGCGAGCTGATATTCGCGCGACAGCGTAGTCGAGAACATCGCCGGATCGTCGGTATTCAGGATGATCATCAATCCCTGCTCAAAAAAGCTTTTTGCCGGATGCTCGGCGATGGACGGAACCAGTCCAGTGCGAACGTTGCTGGTCAGCGAAACCTCCAGCGGGATCTGGCGGTAGGCCAGTTCTTCGATCAGGTCAGGATCTTGCGCGGCGGCCAGGCCATGCCCGATGCGCTCGGCATGAAGGTTGAGCGCTCCCCAGATGGATTCCGGGCCAGCGGTCTCGCCGGCGTGAGCGGTCAGGCGAAGGCCGTGATCCTCGGCGTACGCATACACGCCGCGAAATAATTCGGGCGGAGCCTTCTGCTCGTCGCCGCCGATACCGACTCCAATGACGTTGCGGTCGCGATACTGCACGGCGTAGTCGAACACTTTTTGGGCGGCATCGGCGCCGAACTGGCGCACGGCATCGAAGATCCAGAGCAGGGAGATGCCGAAGTCGCGCTCGCCACGGGCGCGCCCGCGCTCCAGCCCTTCAAAGATTGCGGCGAAGTCCTGCTTCCGCCACAGGCAGACGCCGACGGAAACGTAAACTTCCGCGTGCAGGACGTTATCGTTCTTCAGGCGCTCCATGAGCCGATGCGTGATCAGTTCATAGTCATCGGCGGTGCGCAGCTGCTCGGTCAGATTCTTGAACGCGAGCAGGAATCCCTGAAAATCGGCGTGCCGGTAGAGTTCTTCGATTTCGGCGAGAGTGGCGCGGTCGCCGTGCCGTTGCCGGAGTTCAAGCAGGGTGGAAGGCTCGACGGCGCCTTCCAGGTGAAGATGAAGCTCCGCTTTCGGAAGCTGGCGAATCAAGCTCGACGGTGCGCGTTCGGGAGCAGACGGCATTGTCTTTTGATTTTACGCCAGCGAGAGAACCGTCGTGCCTGCGTTGCCCGGAATGCGAGTCAGCGCTTGATGCGAAGTTGCACCCGCGTGCCTTCGGGCAGCGATCCGGCGAGCAGTTCTACTTTTCCGTTACGCACGATGCCTTCGAATTCCTGCGAAGAACCAGGATTTGAAACCGGCAGAGCGCTCTGACGAGCGGCACTGCGTCCCATGCCTTTATCCATGGCAGCGTTGGCCAGCATGTCGGCCTCACGGTTGTGCTCGCGCAGCGCGTGATCGATGGAGAACCATTCGAGTTGGGCAATCAACTGTCTGGCGCGGGCATGCAGATCCTGAAGCGTGGGATTCTTGACCTTGTAAATGCCCTTGATCTGGCGCACCAGCAATTCGGAATCGCTGATGAGCTTGAGCGCTTTGGGACCGTGAGCGAGGGCGTACTCCAGAGCGGCGATGAGCCCCTGATATTCGGCGACATTATTGGTCTGGTGGCCGAGATACTCGCTGAGCGCGGCGACCTTGTGTCCGGCCTGGTCCTGAATGACGACGCCGTAACCGGCGGGCCCGGGATTCCCGCGTGCTCCGCCGTCGCTGTGCGCAACCAGATAATTTTCGGGAACGGCCGGCGGGTGCGAACGAAACAAACTTGCGCTGTCACGAGTGCTCGACATAGTTTCGAGTTTACAACGTGGGCGGGAGACTATTGGCCGGTAGCGAGGCGTGTGGCCAGACGGGAAGGCAGTTTGGCGGAAAAGATGCGGTCCTGCGCGGATTTCAAATTGTAAGGCGTGCGGTGGAAATGCACGACTCGTGCCTCGTTATCGAACAGGGCGAAAGCGGCGCGCCAGTCGCCATCGCGCGGCTGCCCGACGGAACCGGGATTGATAAGATAGCGAGCCTCCGGTTTCAACTTCAGCTCGACTGTTTCGGCTTGTCCGACGGTGCGGTATTCGGGGCGGAAGCCGTCGACCGCGCCGCCATTGGCGAAGAATCCGCCTTGCATGTGGGTATGACCGAAGAAGGTCAGCGGCAGATCGATCGTGAGCAGGGGGGCGAGGGCCTCGCCCAGCGACAGCAGGTATTCATCTTCGTCGATGGGCGATCCGTGAACCAGCTGGGCTCCGGGAATGTCCGGCGTGGTCACGGGGCCATGCGGGAGGGATTTGAGCCAATCCAGGTTCTCGCCGGTGAGATGCGAGCGCGTCCACAGGGCGGCGGTGGAGGCCATGGGGTTGAAGTCGTCGAGCGGCATCAATCCGGTGGCGGCCTTGTCGTGATTGCCGCGGACGAAAATCCTGCCCAGCTCGCGCGAACGCGTGGTGACCTCGTTGGGACTGGCGCCGTATCCGACGATGTCGCCGAGATTGACGACCAGGTCGAAAGAAGGGGCGGCAGCCAGACAGGCGTCCAGCGCCTCGAGGTTGGCGTGAATATCGCTCAGCAGCAGTATGCGCAATGGGGCACCGGATAAGGCTGAGTGATTATAGACGGTTGTGGGCAGGGTTTCAGGGGTGCCGTCCGGCAGCACGCGGTTGGTTCCGTGTGGCGCCAGAAAGCCGCGCCTATTCGTACCTCAGGCTTTCCACTGGATCGAGCTGTGCGGCGCGGGCGGCGGGTACCGTTCCGAAGATCACTCCCACCACTGACGAGACAATAATGGCGATAATCGCCGACAAGCCTGAGATCGGTATGCGGTAGTCGGTCAGATAGCGAACGGAATATGGTAGAGCCAGCCCAATAATGATGCCGGCAATGCCGCCGATAAGCGAGATGAGAATAGCTTCCGCCAGGAACTGAAAACGAATTTCCCGGTTGGTTGCGCCGACTGCCTTCCGCACCCCGATTTCGCGGATGCGCGACGTCACCGTCGCCAGCATGATGTTCATGATCCCGATGCCGCTGACGATCAGCGTGACCATCGACACGCCGAGCAGGCCCCAGGTCAGGCCGGTTGCGATCCGGTCGGCGGTGGCGATTAGCGCGGTCAGATTTGAGACGTCGTAAGCCGATTCCGTGCGGTGACGCGATTGCAGCACGCGTTTAATCTGGAGGGTTGCGGCCGGCACTTCCGAGGGATCACCCATGGAAAAGTACAGCATCTTCACATCCGGGGTCTCAAGGAAGTAGCGCGCGACGGACAACGGGATCAGCATGGTGTTGTCCACGATCTCCGATTGGCCAAAGGTTTCCACGCGCTCCTTGAATGTCCCGATGATCGTGAAGGGCAGTCCATTGAGCTTGAGCACTTTGCCGATCGCCGCCTGATCAGAGCCGTAGATATCGAGTGCTAGCTTCTCCGTGATCAAGGCTACTTTGTTGTGCGCGCGGGAATCGGCGTCATCGAAAAATCTCCCCGTCGGCACCGCAAGATTTCTCACAATCTGGTACTCGGGATACACGCCCAGCACCGTCATGTCTTTTTCTTTGCCATTGCCAACCGGAATGCGGTCCGTAAGCTGCACGACGGGTGAGGCGGCAATAATTCCGGGGACTTGTTCCCTGACGGCGCGCAGGTCTTCCACCGTAAGCGGATCTGGGTTGGAGTTGCTGATATGCGGGGCTCCGCCCTGGTACTCCGCCCAAATTTCGTTGGTTCCGATGGATTGGATCTGATTCAAAGCGTACTGCCGTCCGGTCATGCCGATGGTGACGACCAGAATCAAGGAGGCCGTGCCAATGACCATTCCCAGGGCGGTCAGGATGAATCGTATTTTGTTGCTGCAAAATGTGTCATAGGCGAAGTTGAAGATTTCGCCGAAGGCCAAGCCGGCATGACGTCTCGGTTGCGGATTGGAAGCTGTGGCCATGGGGGTACTTCCTAATTAGATGCTACTAAAACCACTTCGCTTCCGACCACCAATGTCCTCTTTCTACCTGTTTTCCGCTACTCTATTACTACTTCGTCGACAATGAATCCACCTCGCACCGAGCGCTACAAACTTGCTCTGCTGCTTCTGCTGACCTTCGGAGCCCTGCTGGTGCACGGCTATCACCCCTTCTCCGAGGACGCCGAGATATACCTTCCCGGCATCGAAAAACTGCTTCATCCCAGTCTGTTTCCCGTAGATCAGGTCTTTTTCAAATCGCACGCCAGCATGACGTTGTTTCCTAATTTCGTCGCCTGGTTCGTCCGGCTCACGCATATTCCGCTGGAGTTCACGTTGTTTCTCTGGTATCTCGGCGCCACGTTTCTGTTTCTTCTCGGCTGCTGGGACCTCGCTTCCCTCTGCTTCCCCAGCGCCCGCGCGCGCTGGGCTGGCGTGATGATGGTCGCAGGCCTGCTGACCATTCCGGTGGCCGGAACCGCGCTCTACATCATGGACCCCTACCTCAATCCACGGAATCTGGCGGCCTTTGCCGCAATCTTTGCCATCGCCCGCACTGTGGAGGGCAAATACGTACGAGCCCTCCTATGGCTGGCCTTTGCGGCCAGCGTGCATCCGCTCATGTGGACTTATCCTTTTTCTTTCTGTCTCCTCTTCGTGCTCATGCAGAAGTACGAAGAGCGCCCCGCGCCAAAGAAGCAATCGGCCCTTACCGTTGCCTGCGTGCTTCCCCTCGCAATTCCTCTCGCACCCCATACTGGGCCTGCTTACGATCAGGCCGCGAAGCTCCACGGATATCTCTACATCCAGAAGTGGGCCTGGTACGAGTGGCTGGGCATCTTCGCTCCCATTTTCCTGTTCTGGTGGTTTGCCCGCATCGCACATCGCCGGGGCTGGAAAATTACCGAGCGCCTGTGCCGCGCTTTCATCCTCTATGACCTCATCTATTTCGTCATCGCTTTAATTGTGGACCTGCCCGCCCGCTTCGAGGCCCTGGCCCGCCTGCAACCGCTGCGCAACTTGCATGTGCTCTACATCGTCATGTTTCTGATGATCGGCGGCTTGCTCGGCGAGTATCTCCTCAAGAACCGTGCCTGGCTTTGGATCGCACTCTTTCTCCCTCTCGCCGCCGGAATGTTCTTCGTGCAACGCGGGCTCTATCCCGCTAGCGCGCAAGTCGAGTGGCCCGGCACCCAGCCCAGGAATCCCTGGGCGCAAGCCTTTCTCTGGGCCCAGCACAATACACCCCAAGACGCCGTCTTCACTCTCGATCCTCAGTACATGGTGATTCCAGGGGAAGATGAAATCGGTTTCCGTTGTCTCGCGCGGCGCAGCCGCCTCGCCGACGCCATCAAAGACAATGGAGTGGTCAGCATGTTTCCTCTGATCGCCGACGAATGGTGGGCCCAGGTCCAGGCCCAGAGTCCATGGAAGAATCTGCGGCTGTCCGACTTCGAAAGACTCAAACAAAAATATGGCGCCGATTGGGCCATCGTTCAGCAACCCGGGATCTCCGGCCTGGACTGCAAGTTCCAGAACAGCGCCGTCCAGGTCTGCCGCATTCCCTGAGCCCCTGCCGTTTTCGTTCGAAGCGGTTTTGAAAGGGTAGGGAATCCCGCAATATAGGCGCATCAACTCCTGATCCATTTGTAAATTCCGCGGCACACGAAACCAATCCTTGACCTCTCCGTCTATACTTTTCAGTCTTCCTGTTTACGGTCCTGCTTCTCGCTCTGACTTGAAGCAGGAGATAAGGGGCGTCATGAAACATTCTGCCGTAATTCTTACCGGGCTTGCGCTCATCGTCCTGAGTTGTGCGGCTCTCGCTCAACAGACTCACTCCACCTCGGAGCCGGTGCTCGATCTTAGCTCCATGGATCAGTCCATCGATCCCTGCACCGATTTCTTTGCCTACGCCTGCGGCGGCTGGATCAAGAACAATCCCATTCCTCCCGACCAGTCTTCCTGGGACACTTACTCCAAGATGCAGGATGACAATCGCCAAGAGTTGCGCGCCATTCTCGAAACTGCCTCCGCTCCGAACCCGGGCCGCGACGCCACCAGGCAAAAAATCGGCGACTACTATGCTTCGTGCATGGACGAAAAGGCTATCGAAGCCAAGGGAGTTGGTCCCCTTAAGCCCGAACTGGAGCGCATCAACAACATTCATTCCAAAGATGAGATCGCCGGGGTGAAGGCGGCCATGTGGTACGACAATGTCCTGTTCAACTTCGAATCCATTCAGGACTTCCGCGACGCCAACCAGGTCATCGGCAACGTCGACCAGGGAGGGCTTGGCCTTCCCGACCGCGATTACTACGTTAAGACCGACCCGAAATCTGAGGAGCTTCGCAAGCAATACGTCGCGCACGTGCAAAAGATGTTCGAACTTCTGGGCGACAAGCCGCAGACTGCGGCCGCGGAAGCCCAAAGCGTCATGCGGATCGAAACCGCCCTGGCCAAGGGATCGATGACTCGCGTCGAACGCCGCGAACCGAAGAACCTCGACCATAAGATGTCCACTGCCGATCTCAATAAGATCTCTCCCGAATTTCCATGGCACACCTATTTCGCCAAGGTCGGCACGCCTTCGATTTCTGCTCTCAACGTTTCCGCACCCGAGTTTTTCAAGACTCTCAATCAGGAACTGAAACAAGAGAGCCTCGCCGACTGGAAAACCTATTTGCGCTGGCATCTGGTACACGCCAACGCCGCACATCTGTCTTCCCCGTTCCTGAACGAGAACTTCGCGTTTTACGGCAAGATCCTGCAGGGACAGCAGCAACTGAAGCCGCGCTGGAAGCGCTGCACCACCGAGGTCGACGATTATCTCGGCGAGGCGCTAGGCAAGGCTTACGTCGACAAGTATTTCAGTCCCGAAGCCAAGCAACAGGCATTAACCATGGTCAAGCAGATCGAGGGCGCCATGCAGCAGGATATCCAGAATCTCTCCTGGATGTCGGAACCCACCAAACAGCAGGCCCTGATCAAGCTTCACGCCGTTGCCAACAAAATCGGATATCCCGATAAGTGGCGCGACTACAGCAAACTTGAGATTGTCCGAGGCGATGAACTGGGCAACGTCGAGCGTTCGCGAGAATTTGAATTTCGTCGCCAGCTCAACAAGATCGGCAAACCCGTCGATCGCGGCGAGTGGGACATGACTCCCCCCACCGTCAACGCCTACTACAACCCGCAGATGAACGACATCAATTTCCCCGCCGGCGTGCTCCAGCCGCCCGCCTTCGATCCCAAGGAAGATGCGGCTCCAAACTACGGTGATACCGGCGGCACCATCGGCCACGAATTGACCCATGGCTTTGACGATGAAGGACGCCAGTTCGATGCCCAGGGCGATCTCCGCGACTGGTGGACTCCCCAGGACGCAAAGGCGTTCCAGGAGCGTGCCGATTGCATCTCGAACCAGTATTCCGGCTACACGATCATTGATGACATCAAGATCAACGGAAAGCTTACCCTCGGCGAAGATGTCGCCGATCTGGGCGGCCTCATTCTCGCCTACATGGCCTGGCAGCAAGATACCCAAGGACAAAACTTGCAGCCGATCGACGGCCTCACTCCGGACCAGCGCTTCTTTATCGGATACGGGCAAAGCTGGTGCGGCCAAACCCGCGACGAAACCAAGCGCCTGCGGGCGACCGTCGATCCCCACTCGCCCGAAAAGTATCGGACCAACGGCGTCGTCTCAAACATGCCAGAATTTCAGCAAGCGTTTCACTGCAAAGTCGGGGCGCCGATGGTGAACACGAACCGCTGCCGGGTCTGGTGATGCCCGCAGATGACGTCCTCTAAATGCGTCCAAGTGCAAGGGGAGCTAATGACGTGGGTCAAAGGCGAATGGTGGAGAGCACATTTGAAAGCAGCGCGCGTGAAGCCCTGAAGCGAGGTTACAAAATCAGCCCGCGATTCCGAGGGTTTTCTGGATGGTGTCGGCTATGGCGGCGGTGAGGGTGCGCATCTTGTCCTCGGACTCGGCTTCGACCATGACGCGGGCCAGCGCCTCGGTGCCCGAGTAGCGGACGACGATGCGTCCGTTGCCGCCGAGTTCGCGTTCGGCGGATTCGATGGCTTTCCCGATTTCGGGAACCTGGGCGAAGGGAATCTTTTCGCGCACGCGCACGTTCTGGATCTTTTGCGGAAAGACTTTCATATCCTTCACCAATTCCGCCAGCGATTTTCCGGAGCGCACCATGATGTCCACAACACGGAGGGCGGTCATGAGGCCGTCGCCGGTCGTGGCATCGCCATCGCGGAAGATGATATGCCCGGACTGCTCGCCGCCGAGGGTGGCGCCGGTCTTCAGCATCTCTTCCAGAACATACTTGTCGCCGACGTTAGCGCGCAGCATTTGAATGGCGGAGGCGCGGAGGGCGATTTCCAGTCCCATGTTCGACATGGTGGTCGAGACGACGAGATTGGACTTGAGCTTGCCGCGGGATTGAAGATCGCGCGCAGCCGCGAGCAGAACTCCATCGCCATTGACGACTCGGCCCTGAGCATCGCAAAAGAGGGCGCGGTCGGCGTCTCCGTCGAAGGTGACGCCGAGGTCGTATTGCCCGGCGGAGGCGGCGACCTGTTTGCCGAGACTCTCGGGATGCAAAGCTCCACAGCCCTCGTTGATGTTACGGCCGTCGGGCGTGATGTGGAGGAAGGTGGACTTGAGTCCGACGCGGCGAAATAGTTCAGGAGCCTCGGCAGCGGCGGCGCCGTTGGCGCAATCGACCAGCACGCGGAGGCGGCTGAGGTCGGCGGAGACGGTGGAAGCCAGCGACTCGATGTAGGCCTGGCGAAGCTCGGACCCCCCGGGAAGACAGGAACGGGCGCTGTTGACGGGAGGTTCGTCAGCGGCCGCGGGATTCTGGAGAAGGGCGAAGATTTCCTTTTCGATGCCGAGTTCGCGGGTGTCGCTGAGCTTGAACCCGTCGGCGGAGAAGACCTTGATTCCGTTGTCGGTCCAGGGATTGTGCGAGGCGGAAATGACGATGCCCGCGGAATATCCGCGAGAGCGAGCGAGGTAGGCGACGCCGGGAGTGGTGATTACGCCGGCGCTATGGACTTCGACGCCGACGGAGGCGAGTCCGGCGGCGACGCGATCGGAGATCCAGCGGCTGGATTCGCGGGTGTCCTGTCCGATGACGGCCTTGGCGGTGCGGTTGGCGCGAATCAGATCGTGGCCGAGAGCGCGTCCGATGAGGTAGGTGCTTTCGAGGGTGAGGGGGAATTCTCCCGCAACGCCGCGAATGCCATCGGTCCCGAATAATTGCCTGGTCTGTCCCGTCATGAAAGGCACGGCAAAAGCCGAACATTGGATGATAAACGAGGGGAGGGATTCGATCAGGGAATTTCGCAGGGGGGAGGCCCCGGGAGCCACCCATTTCTGATTTTTAACGGCGGGAACCAGAGGTCCAAATCTAATGCGATTCGTCAGCGGTCTTGGTGACGTAGACGGTGACGTGGATGGCGGTGGGCTGAACTACCTGGACGAGAGGATCGGAGACATAGACGTTGGTGGTGAAGGTCATTTTGCCGGTAACACCGCTGGCGTCGACGGGATCGGTGGTGGCAGACTCCACGCTGGCGACATGGTGACTCGGGCCGGTAATGCTGATGGCGGCGGGATCGGCGGTAATTTGGGTGATCTCTTCACCGGGAAGAAAGTTGCCGATAACGCGGGGACTGATGGGTACCTGGCGGGTCATACGGGTGTCAAAGGAAAGATGAACCTGCCCGGGCACGACCTGCATCACTTTCAGATCGCGGGGATGGAGAATTTCGTGAGCGGTGAGATCGAAAGTGCGATCTCCGGGTTGGACGCCGGAGAGATCGAGTTCGGCATGAACGTCGTTGGCGCGGAGCTGCCGCAGAACACGCTCGGGTCCGCGAACGCGGATCTGCGCTTCCGGAATGACTTCGGAACTGATCTCCAGGTGCGCAGGAACTCCGCGAAAGACGATGGGAGCGCGGACGGCGACTTCGGAAGGCTCCTGATCGGGCGAAACCATCACCCATAAACCGGTGGCCAAAATCAGAGAAAGAAGTTTCAGCCCGATGTTGTGGATCACATATTTCCTGATGAACGAAATCATGACTTCTGCTCCGCATCGGAAGCGAGACCGCCTTCGGGACTCTGGGAGGGTTGGAGGCTGACATCGACGACGGACTCGTCGGGCGAGATGGAAGTGGGCAGCGTAACGGGAGCCATGTAGCGGCGCAGTTCGCTGCTCAGGCGCGTGCGCAGTTGTTCGACCGTGAGATCGCGTTCAATTTTGCCGCCGAGGGCGAGACTGATGGCTCCGGTTTCTTCGGAGACGATCACGGCGAGGGCATCGGTTTCTTCGGTGATGCCGATGCCGGCGCGATGGCGAGTTCCTAACTGAGTCGAAAGCATGGGATTCATCGAGAGCGGCAGGAAGCAGGCCGCGGCGGCGATACGATCCTTCTGGACGATGACGGCTCCGTCGTGCAAGGGAGCGCTGGGCCGGAAGATGGTGGCCAATAAATCGTAGGAGAGGCGGGCATCGAGGGGAACGCCGCTTTCGATGTGGGTGCGGAGTCCGATTTCGCGTTCGATGACGATGAGGGCACCGGTCTGGTGCTGGGAAAAAAGATTCACGGCCAGCACGATGTCGTCGTAGGAATCGTTTTCGACATTGGAGGTGCGGATGAAGCTGAGACGGCGTCCGAGATCGGCGAGAACGTGCCGGATCTCCGATTGAAAAACGACGATGAGGGCGAAGGCGACGTAGGGCAGGACACGGCCGACCACCCAATCGAGAGTCGTGAGTTGCCCGATGCGAGCGAGGTAGAAGATGACGGCCAGCAGGGTGAGGCCGGCGAGCATGGGCGCAGCGCGCGTGCCCCGGATCAGCAGCAGCACCTGATAGATCAGAGCGGCGACGAGGAAGATGTCGAGAGCGACCATCAGTCCAGATGACCAAGTTGTGGGCAAGGAGATCATCGGGATGTGGCTCCAAGGCGCAAGTCAGGCTATCCAGAAATGCCATTGTAAAGCACCGCGCAATTCGGGAGTGGGGCAGGCGGGAAGGAAGCGGCCCAGACTGAGCCCGACCCTATCTCCGCAACGAGCGGGAAGACAAGGAGGGCGACCTGGTGACGGTGGCGGACGGGAAGGGAGATTACCGGGATTTTTTGTTGACGGTGGCGCGAATCTCGCCGCGGGCCAGGCGAGCGGAAATCTCCTGTCCGGTTTCAACGCGGTTTGCATCCTTGAGCAGCGCGCCGGATTCGTCAAAGACCAGGGCGTAGCCGCGGTCGAGAATGGCCAATGGAGAGAGCGATTCGAGAGCGGTGGTCATGCGCTCCATGCGGACACGGTTCTGCAGAAGGATATTACGCACGACGGCGGCCAGGGCTCCGGTACCGGCATGAAGCTGGTGCTTCATGCCCGCGAGCAGGAGGCGGAGGTCGTAGTGGCGGACGGCGGCGGAGACGGCTTCGAGGCGTCTGCGCATGCGTTCGAGGGATTGGCGCTGAGCCACTTCGAGGCGGTGGGTAAGATCGTCCACCTTTTGCTGGCGTTGGTTAATTAACCCGCGAATGCGAGCGAAGGCGCCGTGCTGTGCAAGCTCGGTGAGATGCTGGCGCTGCAGCAGGAGGCGATAGCGCATGGCGCGTTCGAGGCGATCGAGCAGAGAGAGGGATTGGTCTTCAATTTCCTGGCGGGAACGAATTACCAGTTCGGCGGCTGCAGAAGGCGTGGGCGCGCGCAGGTCGGCGACGAAATCGACTATGGTGAAGTCGGTTTCGTGTCCGATGGCGGCGATGACGGGAATGTCTGAAAAGGCGACGGTGCGGGCCAGACCTTCGTCGTTGAAAGCGGCGAGATCTTCGGCGGAGCCGCCACCGCGAGCGATGACGATGACCTCAACTACGGCCTGCTGATTGAAGTACTTCAGGCCGGCGGCGACCTCGAGGGGCGCGGAGTCTCCCTGAACCTGTGCGGGGAAGATGATGACGTTCGCGGTGTGATGGCGACGGCGCAGGATGTTCAGGATGTCGCGCAGCGCAGCTCCCTGCGGCGAGGTGACGATGCCGATACGTGCGGGAAGGGCGGGGACCGGCTTCTTGCGATCAGCGGCGAAGAGCCCTTCGGCCTCGAGTTTTGCCTTGAGCTGTTCGAATGCGATCTGCAGCGAGCCGGCGCCTTTAGGCTCGAGATATTCGGCGGAGATCTGCAGTTCGCCCCGGTCTTCGTAAATGGTGACTCGTCCGCGAGCGACAACCTGCATGCCGTCGGCAGGACGAAAGCGCAACAGGCGAGCCGAGGAACGAAACATCACGACCCGGATCTGGGCGGTGCCATCCTTGAGAGTGAAATAGAGGTGTCCGGAGTCGGGGGAACGGAAGTTGGAAATTTCTCCTTCAACCCAGGCGTCGGAATACTCGCGCTCGATGTGGGTGCGGACGGCGGCGACGAGGGCCCGGACCGTCCAGACGCGACGCTCGGGAGGACGGAAATTAAATCCGAGCTGGTCTTGGAGCGAGGACACGAAAGCAGTGTAACCCAGCGAGGTGAGAGAGACCGGAATAGCATAATTTCCGCAGAGCTTGAGGGTGAGCAGGAAACGTTGGATTAGCGGTGAATTTTACTGAGGAAATACAGCACGAGCGATAAGACGATGCTGATAAGCAGCGACGACGCCAGAGGAAAGTAGAAGGTGGTGTGCTTACCGCGGTAAAGGATGTCTCCGGGCAGACGTCCGATGGGGAGGTGGATGCGTCCCAGCAGGATGACGACGATTCCCGCGATGACCAGCAGGGCTCCCAGCCCGATCAGAATTTTTCCGAGATCGATCATCACTTGAATGGTAGCAAGATCCGACAGGAGCTGAGCTCTTTGCTTTGCAATGCAAAGAACTTGACACAGCCCCGAGGCTTGGCTTTATGCTAGGGCATGCTCCCTGACCGGCAGCACCGCTCGCGGCGCTTCTCGAGGCGCATACGTCCGCTTCCGGCGCGTGCCGCCGACGATCTCCGATTCATTCGGGAGACGATGGAGCGCTCCTCGGCGTTCACGGCAGTTTCCGGAGGAGGGCAGGTATTTCTGGGTCTGACGGCACTGGCTGCGGCATGGTTTGCGGCGCACCAGCATGCGTCGTTCGCATGGCTGCGGATATGGCTGGGCGAGGCGGTAGTGGCGATTGCCACAGCGTTCGTCTCAATGTACCGAAAGGCAAACCGCCGGGGATTACCGCTGTTCTCCGGTCCGGGGCGAAGGGTAGCCTTGGGACTATTTCCCCCGTTGATCGCTGGAGCATTTCTCACGTTCGTGTTGTTTCAGATTGGGGCGGTATCGGCGTTGCCAGCGACATGGCTGCTTCTTTATGGCGCGGGCATTTTGACCGGGGGATTGTTCTCGATCCCGATCGTGCCGGTGATGGGGGGCTGCTTCATGGTGATTGGCGGACTGGCGGCGCTGGGTCCGGCGGCGTGGGGGAACTGGTTCCTGGCCGCGGGATTTGGGGGGCTGCACATAGTTTTTGGAAGCTTGATCGCGAGGAGGCATGGTGGGTAGAGCAGTCCCGGAACGACAGAAGCATGCAGGCCCGCGCGTGGCGGGACACGCACGTCCGCCGGTGGACGCGCCACAGTTGCCGGAACTCGACCGGCTGATACATGAGCGGATTCGGCTGGGAATCGTCAGCGCACTCGCGACCAATGAATCGCTCAGCTTCAACGACCTGAAGCGCATCCTGAAGACTACAGACGGGAACCTCAGCGTGCATGCCCGCAAACTGGAAGAGGCGCAATACATCTCGTGCGTGAAGTTCTTTGAAGGACGCGTTCCCCGCACCGAATACCGCCTGACGGCAACCGGCCGCCGGGCGCTAACCGAATATCTGAATCAGATGGAAGAATGGATTCGGGTCACCCGCGAGGAATAGTGCCAGCAACAGAGGGTCCCGAATGAGCAATGCTAGTCTCATACCGGACGAGCAGGGCCCGCATCTCAGCCGGCGGAAGCTAAGGTTTCGGCAACTCGCAGGCGGATATGCGATTGTTCGACTCAGTCCGAATGCAGCGGTGCCGCCGTGGGCCGGGCGTGGGGAGTTTTCTTCCATTACCCGAACAGCAGAAGAACTCTCGATTGTTTGTCCGTCGGCAAGCCTTCCGGCAGAGATTCATAGTCCCGAGCGGTGGATTTGCCTCAAACTCGAGGGTCCCTTCCCGTTTTCGCTGGCCGGAGTTTTATTGTCATTCATCCAGCCGCTTTCAAGCCGGGGCATACCGATATTCGCAATCTCCACCTATGACACCGATCATGTGCTGATTCCGGAAGATCTCGGCGGGAGCGCGGTCGAGATATTGCGGGAAGCGGGGCACGAACTGGTATTAGCAACTTAAACGCTGATTCTGGTTTCTGCGCGGGTTTGTAGCCAGGCAGGGCGCGAAGGTGCGGGGTTTCGGGGTTGCAAACGGTTTCAGCTCTGAATATAAGAACTAAGGGGCGAACACAGCATCGCCGACTGGGGTCAGGTCAAATTTTTGTTCCCATCACGCCGCGCATTTTTGGAATCCCTTAGCCGATCGGCTCTCGTGCTTCCGCTGGAAAGCATTCTGGCGTGGGCTCGTCCGTATGAAAGATTCCTTGGGCAGGCAGCGGAAAAGAAAGACACGGGAACGACGGCGTCCAGTGCCCCTGGTGTCAGCTTTGTGAACATTGCCCGCGAATCAGGCCTGAACGCCAAGACTATCTTTGGCGGCGAGCACAAGAACAAGTATCTTCTGGAAACGACCGGTTGCGGAGTCGCGTTCTACGATTACGACAACGACGGCTGGCTGGATATCTTCCTCGTGAATGGCTGGAGGCTGGAGGGATTTCCCGCGGGAAGGGAGCCGATCTCCCATTTATTCAAGAACAATCGCGACGGAACGTTTACCGATGTGACGGCGAAAGCTGGAGTGGGGCACTCGGGTTGGGGACAGGGCGTGTGCGTCGGCGACTACGATAACGATGGCTGGGACGACCTGTTCGTGACTTACTACGGCAAGAACGTGCTCTATCACAACAATGGCGATGGCACGTTCACGGATGTGAGCCAGAAAGCCGGAGTCGCCGGGAAGACGACGCGCTGGAACACAGGATGCGCATTTGTCGATTACGATCGCGACGGGCACCTCGATTTATTCATTGCCAATTACATCGATATGGACCTGGCGACCGCCCCGGTGCCCGAGTCGGGCCCGTGCCTGTACAAGGGGGTGCTGGTGGCGTGCGGTCCTCCGGGATTGCAGGGCGGGAAGAACATTCTGTATCACAACAACGGGGATGGCACGTTCACTGACGTTTCGGAAGCGGCCGGAATTTTCAAGGCAAACGGGACGTACGGTTTGGGGGTGCTGACCGCGGATTTCGATAACGACGGCTGGCCCGATATCTACGTGGCTGACGATTCCGCCGCCAGCGCGTTGTATCACAACAAGAAGAACGGAAGCTTCGAGGACATTGCGATTGAAGCGGGGTGCGCTCTGAGTCCAGATGGGAAGCCGCAAGCGGGAATGGGGGTGTCGGCCGCGGACTACGATCTGGACGGAAATCTCGATATCGTGAAGACCAATTTTGCGGGAGATACTCCGTCGCTTTATCACAACCAGGGGGGAGGGAATTTTGAGGACGCGACGTTCACAGCGGGACTGGGCGCGCATACGCAGTTTCTGGGATGGGGCGTGGGATTTTTCGATTTTGATAATGACGGATGGCCCGACATATTGATCTGCAACGGGCATGTGTATCCCGAGGTCGAGCAGTTGAAGACCGAGGCGGGCTATCCGCAGCGGAAGTTGCTGTACCGCAACCGCCGGAATGGGCACTTTGAGGACATTTCGTTCCAGGTGGGGCCGGGGATTTCGCAACCGGCGCCATGCCGCGGTTGCGCCTTCGGGGATTTCGACAACGACGGCGATATCGACGTGGTGGTGAACACGGTGAATGATTATCCGCAGTTGTTGCGTTGCGATTCGAAGCTGAGCAACAACTGGATCAAGATTCGCTTGATCGGCACGAAATCGAACCGCAGCGGAATCGGGGCGCGGCTCACCTGCACCACGCATGTCGCCGGGGAGTCCAAACCGCACCGGCAGATTGACGAGGTGCGGAGCGGGGGAAGCTATATCTCGCAAAACGATTTGCGGATTCATTTTGGGCTGGAAAAAGCGGAGAAGGTCGATGTACTGGAAATTCGCTGGCCCAGTGGGCAGATCGATGCGTTGAAGGACATCAAAGCCAATCAGCAGATATTTGTGAAAGAAGGCGAAGGCATTACGCGGACGCTGCAATTCTCGAAACCCGCTTCGAAGGTTTGATCCCAAGGCAGCGGAACTTTTTTGCGGTCCTTACGAGTGTGCGCGAGAGCACGCGCCGTCCCTAGCCGGAGTTGATCGGGCTTCACTTTTCCCGGGACTTACGCCACGGGCTAGAACAGTCCGCCCTCCCGGCTATGCGCAGAATTGCTGGCAATCGTACCGCGGCTGTTCGCTTTTGAATCTACGGGTACGCCCGTCCCTTCTTTCAACAGGTGGATCTGGTCGATAGGCAGATTTGGAAAGCGTTCGATCAATCCGCTGGGCCAACGGATTTCCACCCACTCGATTTTCGTGGAAGATCCCAGGCCGAAGTGCACGCGCATATCGCTATTGGAACTGTAGCTGGAGCCGCTGCGCACTTCGTCGACCAGGGTGCGGGTGGCGGTTTTGACGGAAATTCGCGCGCCAATACCATCACGATTAGATTTCGTCCCGAGGGTGTGAACCGCGATCCAATGATTGTTGTTGCGCACCTGATTGACGAGCAGGCTGGGCTCATCGTTCATGTTGCTGATCACTGCGGAGAGTCGGCCGTCGTTCCAGAGATCGCCGATGGCCAGACCACGAGATGAGGCCGCCGTGGTGATGCCCGGGCCGGCAGAGGCGGATACGTCGGAGAAGGTTCCGTCGCCGTTATTGCGATAAAGGATGCGCGGCTCTTTGAAACTGCTGCCAAGGTGCTGGCTGTCAACTTCGGGATAGACGTGGCCGTTGACCAGCATGAGATCGGGCCAGCCATCATTGTCGAAGTCGAAGAACATGGTTCCCCATCCCAGATACTGGGTATGAAGACCGAGGCCGGCGGCGGTGGTGGCGTCGGTGAAGGTTCCGTCTCCATTGTTGCGGTAGAGAGTGGAGGTATCGTCGGAGAAATTGGTTTTGAAAATGTCGAGGTGGCCGTCGCCGTTGTAGTCGCCGATAGTGGATCCCATACCGGCTTGTTCGCGTCCATCCTCATTGAAAGCCGCCCCCGCCGTGACCGCGACGTCGGTGAAAGTTCCGTCGTGATTGTTGCGATAGAGGATGCTGGGCGTGCTGTCGCAGGCGATGTAAATGTCGGGCCAGCCATCCTCGTCGAAATCGAGGGTCGAGATACTGAGCGAGTAGTGCCCGTCGGTGCGGTCGATGTGAGCTTTGGTGGTGACATCATCGAAGGTGCCGTCGCCGCGATTGTGATAGAGGATGTTCCTGGCCGAGGCGAGACCGCGGGGGCCGCACATCACAGGGACGCCTTTCCAGATGCAGGTGGGACGGTCGCCGGGTGCGGGAGCGGTGGACAAATCAAAATCCACATAATTGGCGACCATCAGGTCGAGATGACCGTCGCGATCGTAGTCGACGAAAGCACAGCCGGTTCCCCAGGACCTGCCGTTTCCCGCGACGCCGGCTTTTTCGGCGACTTCGCTGAAAACTCCGTGATGGTTGTGGTAAAGACGGTTCTTGCCGTAGTAGGTGACGTACAGGTCTTCCCAGCCATCGTTGTCGTAGTCGCCGACGCAAACGCCTTGTCCCCAGCCGGTTTGAGCAAGTCCGGCCTGAACAGTGACATCGGTGAAGGTGCCATCGTGATTGTTGCGATACAGATGGCTGATTGGGGCGGGCGAAGTTGCCGCAGGGCCGAGTTGGCGTCCGTTGACGATGAAGATGTCGGGCCAACCGTCGTTGTCGTAGTCGAAGATGGCAACGCCGGTGCCAGTGGTTTCAATGATGTATTTCTTGGTATTCACGCCACCGAAGATTTCCTGTGCGGTGAGTCCGGCTTTCGAAGCGATATCGACAAAGTTCGCGATGGGTTGCGCCGGATGGTTGTGCGAGACGACCGCCGGGGCAGGGGTTTGCGCGTTGGACGACGGGAGAGCGACAAAACTGCCCAAAACCAGCAATAAGAAATGGGGAAGAAACTTCAAAGGTGAAAGCCTTAGTGTGAGATGTTAGGCAAGCCGGCGGCGATGGTCAAGGCGCGACGGGAATCTGGTGGGAAGCAGCCTGGGCGACGCCGATGTACTTGTCTGCGCCGCCGTAATAGAAAAGGAAACCGCTTCCCCGGCGGATCATCCCTTCGACGAAGACCACGTTCGGTACTTGGCCGACCTTTTCCCAATCCGTCTCGGGAGAAAAGACCGGCTGGTCGGTGCGCGAGATCAGGTGCGCCGGATTGCTGCGCTCGAAGAGGGCGATTCCGGTCCGGTAGACGAGTTTGTCGTCGGCTCCGTTGTAGACGAGGACTATGCCACGGCTAGTCAGAATTGGCGGAGGACCCGGTTCGGCGACACGGGAATCAAAGTGCCCGGGCCGCACTGGCAAGACGGGAGTCTGAGTCTCTTCCGTCCAATGCAACAGATCTTTGGATGACGCCAGGCCGGCCTGATCGTTCCCGTCAGCGCTGGTCCCGAGGAAATACATCCAGTACTTGCCATTGATTTTCCCGGGCACAATGGCGCCTGACTTAGTCCAGCGAACGTTCCAGTTGCCTTGGTTGGCTGGGAGGATCACGCCCTTGCGATCCCAGTGAATGAGATCTTTCGAGGTAGCGAGGCAGAGCTGCGCGTCTTGTTTGTTGTATGCCGTGTAGGTTAAGTAGTAAGTGTCTCCGAACTGCACCAGCCGGGGATCTTCGACCCCGCCATTTTTCTCGTACGCAGTCTCGGGGATAAGGACGGGATCGGGGTGTGGAGTGAAGTGCAATCCATCGGGGCTTTCGGCATATCCGAGGCGGGAGGTGCCCTGGGCGTCCTGAGCGCGATAGAGCATGACGATTTTTCCCTTGCGCAGGATGACGGCTGGATTGAAGGTTCCGGCGGACTGCCACGAGCCGGCTCGGGGAGACAGGATGGGCGTTTCCGACAGGCGGCGCCATGGGCCAAAGGCGGCGGAGGCTGGATTGCTGGTGGCCGAGCGGCTGGCGGAAGCGCAGAGAATCAGGACTGCCGAGGCCGCCAAAACTGCTATTCTTTTCGTAATTCCCTCTGATTCCATGGCTGCAGTTCTTGTATTCGTCCTCATCTCCGTAGGAGTGCTGGGCCAGAATTCGCCTCCGGCGAAGGCCGGATCGGCTGATTATCAGCGTGGAATCGCGGCCATGCAACAGGGCGATCTGGCCACGGCGCGCACGGACTTCGAGAGGGCAGTCAGGGCCAATCCGCGGAGCGCCGATGCGCAGAATATGCTGGGGCAGGTTCTTCTGCGTGAGGGAGAGGTTGAGAAGGCGATCCTGCACTTTCGCGAACTGGTAAAGCTGCGACCAACTCTGGCAATTGCGCACGCGTATCTGGCACAAGGCCTCGAAATCCAGGGCAAGCTGGATGAGGCTGTGTTGGAACTTCGCCGCGCTGTGGAGCTGGCCCCGAGACAGCCGGAGGCCCATCGCGAACTTGCGCGGGCGTTGAGCCTGCAGCAGAAGAGTGATGAAGCCGTTGCGGAGATGAAAGAGGCGGTGCAACTGGCTCCGCAACAAGCCGATCTGCATGATGAACTGGGAAGCCTGCTGGCCCAGAAGCAGGACTTTCCGGCGGCGATCCAGCAGTTCCGCGAGGCGATCCAATTGGACGCAGAGAACGAGCCCGCCCACCTGCATCTGGGAACTGCGTTTTCGGCCAGTGGCGATCCGAAGGACGCGCTGCCGGAATTGGACAGCGCGGTGAAGCTGGATTCGCGGGACGCGTCCGCATGGTACTACCGGGGGACAACCGAATCTTCGCTGGGAAATCGCGATGAGGCACTGAAGTCGTACGAACGGGCAGACCAGATCGATCCGAGCGTTCTCAATTTGCAGACCAGCCTGGGCTTGCTGGCGCAGAGGATGGGAGACATCGATCGGGCGGTTGCGGCATTTCAGAAGTCAATCGAGCAAAGGCCGAATGATGCCGAGGCGCATAACAATCTCGCTTTGGCGCTGCTGCAGCGTGGAGATGCGGATTCGGCCATCAAGGAATTTAAGCGGGCGATCGAGTTGCAGCCGGAGGATCCGGAATTTCAAGGAAACCTGGGGACAGCTTATCTGCAGAAAACGGATTTCGACTCGGCGGTGGCGGAGTTCCGCGGAGCCTTGAAGCTCGCGCCCGATGGCGCGAACCTGCACTACGATCTGGCACTGGCTTTGAAACTGAAAGACGATTTGCCGGCTGCGATTGCCGAATGGAAGGAGGCATTGCGACTGGATCCGAATCTTGCCGATGCTCATTACAGCCTGGGAGTCACGCTATGGCAGTCGGGCGATTTTCCCGCAGCCGCAGCGCAGTTGCAGGAGGCCATCCGGACGCAGCCGAATTACGCCGAGGCCTATTACACGCTGGGCACGGTTTACAAGCAGATGGACAAGTATCCGGAGGCGGCCCAGGCATTGCGCAAGGCGATTGAACTGGAGCCGGATTTTGCAGGGGCGCATACCACGCTGGCCGCCGTTTTACGACAGTTAGGCGATAGCGCCGGCGCCGCAGCGGAGGCTAAGGCCGGAGCGCAATACGCACAGCAGAAGACGAGTTTGCAGGCCGCGACGTTCGCCACGAATTCCGGCAAACGGCTACTTTCGAATGGCGACCTGGACGGCGCGATATCGCAATTTCGGTCGGCCATCAACTCGATGCCGAGTTACGCGATGGCGCATTATCAATTAGGCGTCGCGCTGGCACAGAAGGGCGAGAAGCAGGAATCGGCAAAGGAATTTCAGAAAGCGGAAGAACTCGACCCACACCTCATTCCGCCGCATGCGCAAGCGCAGTGAATAGATCCGCTCACTGCTGATGGGTTTGCAGCTGTTCGGCCAATCTCAATTCGTTATCGGCTTCTTCCTTTTTTCCCATATCGCGATAGGCCTGACCGAGAAGATGGTGGGTAATGGGATTATTGGGGTCCATGTTCGCCGCGCGTTGTAGCGCACGCACCGCCAAGTCGAATTCACCTTTCTTGTCGAGTACCTTGCCCATCAGGATGTAGGGACCCGTGGAGGTCGGGTCAAGCCAGATGGAGCGCTGCAAAAGGCGTTCGGCGTCATCGTATTTCTGTATTCGGGAATACGCGTCGGCCAGTTTGTAATAAGTTGCAGGGTTCGCGGGATCAATGGAGAGTTCTTTCTGGAACTCCGTGATGGCTTCGGAGATCCTGGATTTGTAGAGGTACAACTCCCCGAGCAGGAAGTGCGCCAGCGGCAGCCTGGGGTCGAGCGCCACAGCCTTTTGCGCGTACTCTTCGGCGACAGGATCGAACTCCTGCCGCAAAAGCATGCGAGCCGTGAAGAGGTAGCTGGCCGCGGACTCCTGAGGCACGTCGAACATGTTGGCGAAGGCTTTGCGGGCATTCGGATAGTCTTTCGTCTGGATGTAGCAGATGCCGAGAATGTAGGAGGCATCCACATTGGCGCGCGGAAACCAGCTTTGCACCTTTTCGAGCAAGGGAATCGCGTTGGCGGGATGTCCGCCAAGGTAATAGGACAGGCCGAGCAACTGGGTGGCCTCGCCATTCGCGGGATCCTCGGCAGAAGCTTTCTTCAGATATTGAATGGCATTGGGAAAGTCACTTTTTTTGTAGTAAGCCACTCCCAGTTCCAGATCGAGGCCCTTCGCATCGGGATTGGACGTCTGGATCGATTGCAACTCGGCAATTCCGTCGTCGACCTTGCCCTGGTCGATCAGCTTTCGAGCGTGAGAGAAATCAGGAGTCACGGGGGTTTGCCCTGAAGCTGGAGCAGAGGGAATCGCTTGTTGCGCCAGCGCACTCAGCGGCAGCACGGAGAGGCAAGCGAGAATGGCGATTCGAAATGAAGAAACAACTCGCATTGTGGTTACCTCGAAATTCCGAGATCTGTTCATCTCCATCATGTACTGGTCAGTCGCACCTGGGTGGCACCCGGTTGAGATGCTGCAGCACTGCCTTAGCACTTTCCATGTCCGGGTTGAATTCAAGCACGCGCAGCACGAAATCCTCAGCCTCGGCGGTCCTTCCTTCGGCGCAAAGCGTGTGGGCAATGTTCAAGCCAATGGCGCTGCGACCGGGAGCGTGGCGAAACGCCGACTGCCACAGCCGGAGCGCATCATCCAGTTTGCCACCTCGAGCATCAATGACACCGAGATTTGTTTCCGCATCGATCAAATCGGGATCGATCGCCAACGCCCGACGATACAACTGGCTTGCCTGGCCGGTCGCGCCGCTTGTTTGCTCGAGGTAACCCAAGGCCGAGAGAACTTCCGGATCCGCGGGGAACTGTTTCAACGCCTTCGATAGCCGGCTGCGGGACACAGATTCCGCTGCGGTCATGCCGCTCTCCATCAGAGAAGTCCAGGCAAGGGCGATGTCGCGCGCATTGGCCACATGATGCGAATCGCTGGAAAAAATCACCAAGCGAGGTAACGAGGCGGAAGTAGTGGGGACCTGCTGTGATGGCGGGGAAACCTCCGGCCGGCGGGGAATGCGGTGGTCTGTGACCTGGGTGTGCGCGACATCGGCGCTCGCCGAGGCTGGCATGTGGCACGAAGTGCAGTCAGGATGGTTCGGGTGGTGTTTCTCTCCGAACGCCGACCCGTGACAGGTCAGGCATTTGCCCCGAAAGTAGGAGACGCTCTGCTCCGCGGAGGGAGTGTAGTGAGGATCGTGGCAGGTGGTGCACGACATGGCAGCCCCGGACTTCTTTTTGCACCTGCTTTGGGCGAAGGCCTCGACCTGGCTGGTAGCCCCGAGGGCGGTTCCCTGCGGCCCGATCAGTTCGAAGTAATGGATGTAGTCGGAGAGCGCTTCGCCGGGACGATATTCGTAGACATGGTGGCCCGCGGTTTCGATCGCCACTTTGCCTTCCAAATGGCATTGCATGCAGACTTCATCGCGGCGGGGAGGCGGGAGTTTCGCAGGGTTGATAATCGAGCCCCCGGCGAGATGCGCCGCTCCGGGACCATGGCAACGTTCGCAGCCGACTCCATTTTGCGTGAAGACGGGTTCCGGATAGCGGTTCTCCGTTCCCGGTACGGGCGGCTGCATCCCGCTGACATGGCAGTGCAGGCAACTCGTATAGGCGGGCAAATCGAGGGGCGCCTCGCGGGCGGCTTGATACGCCGGGGCTGTGTCCCACATCTGCTGGTTGGCATACCAGTTCACGGGAGACTCAAAGAGGAAACCGTCATTTTGGAATAGATACGTTCGGCCGCGACGGCCGGAGCCGATGAAATAGAGAAGCTGCCGCTTGCCACGCATTTCGGGATCGCCGGGCCGATCAAAGCTGAGCCAGACACGAGCGTTTTCAACGTAGATCCGGTAGTGAACGCCAGAGGCTTGGTGCGTGAAGTCAGCCGGGGTAGCGGCATCGATGGCGGGACCGCTGGCGTGCGCCATCGCAGTCCGTTCATACGAGGCATAGATTTCGGCGTGGCATTTCGCGCAAGCCGCATTCCCCACGTAATTGCTTTTAGAGGTGGCAGAGGCGCGCGCCGGTTGTCCGGCTGCGGGCGGAGTTGAGTACCCGCAAAGGCACAGCAGCAGCGCGAGCGATTGCAGCTTGTATAGCGGATGCTTCCAAGAGCGGCACGGCATCGTTGCCTGATGAATTGGACCCATTGTACGCCGGGAAGTGAAAGAGGGAGTCCCGAAGGACTCCCTCTGTAACGACACACCCGCAGCAGATCAGAACAGCAGCTTCAAGGCGAACTGCAATTGACGCATGCCACCGGGGGCACCGGGCGAGCGGTCACCCTCGATGTCGGTGACCTGACCGGCATTGCTGCCCACACCAGAGCAGTCGATACAGGTGTTGCCCTGGTTGTTGTTGAAACCGAGCACCGGATGGTTAAAGATGTTGAAGGCATCCATGCGGAACTGCAGTGTCAGACTTTCATGGATGGGGAAATCTTTCGAGATAGAGGCATCGGAGAAGAATGCCCGCGGACCACGGAAGCTGAACACCCCCACATTGCCGAGATGACCCATTCCCGGATCGGTAAATGGCCCCGTCGTGCTGCCTATGACAGGGGTGGTAAGAGGCGTAAAGAACTGAACGTAGGGGGCGCCTCCGGCAGGATGCTGCAGCCCACCCGCACCGAGGTGGAATGGTACGTTGCCTCGATTCGGGCGGCACACACCCACGTCTTCTTCTGAACCGCAATTGCTGTAGCTCGGCGTCCAGGGGAGACCACTGCCCCAAGTGGAGGTGCCGGTGACCTGCCAACCGCCGACGATCATATTCTCGACCGAGCCGGCGTTGCCGGCAAAGGATTTTCCTTTGCCAAAGGGCAATTGGTAAACGACGTTGTTCACCCACACATGGTTCCGTACTTCGTCGTCAGGACCATATGCGATGACATGGCTGTTGTTGTAGTAGTTGCTGTCGTACTTGTTGGCGTGAGCGAATGTGTAGTGCGACAGGAATTGCAGGCCTTGGGAGAAGCGCTTCTCAACTTTCAACTGGAAAGCGTTGTAGATGCTGCTGGCATCATTGCCGAGATAGTTGCCCTGGTCGGTGGAGCAGCACTGCAGGGCTAATCCGGTGGTCGGGTCGATGATTCCCGGATAGGAGAACGCGTTGTAGTACGGGCGGCGTTGCACCTGCGGAACCGTCGGGAAGCCATTGATGCGGGGCTGGTTGATGTTGTAGGTCGGTCCGTCGCCGGCAAACACATGGGTACCTTTGTTGCCGATGTAGGCGGCTTCGGCCGAGAGCGTGGGAGTAACCTGCCGCTGCACAGTGGCGTTCCACGCGTCCAGAGTGGGCAGGCGCTGGAACGTGGGGCGAATGTGCGGCTGAATGCAGTTCTGCTGATTGGCGCCATTCACGATGTAAGCGTTCTGGTAGCAGGCCGGGCCGGAGACAGGGAAGGTTCCGCTGGCGGGAATGGCGGGGAAGTTGAAGAGCGGAGGACCCTGTGCCAGCGTAAACGCCGGGATGTAGGGATTCGCGTTTTGGGCCAGCTGTGCCGCAAGAACAGGCAGAGTCTGGGTGACCGTGTGTCCGAAGTTTGATCCGAACACGCCCATATCAAAGCTGCGGCCGTATCCCATGCGGACCACCGTCTTGGGATCGAGCTGGTAAGCGGCACCAAGCCGGGGGGCGAAATAGTGCCAATCGTTGGCGATATTGCCGTTCAGTCCATACGGGCCTTGGCCAGCGACGCGAATGATGCCTTGAACCATGTTGGCGAATCCACCCTGGTTCTTACCGTTTACGTACTCTGGGAAATACACTTCCCAACGCACGCCGTAGTTCAGGGTGAGTTTGGGAGTAGCGCGCCAGGTGTCTTGTGCGTAATAGAACATGCGATGCTGCCGCTCGGCCGCAGTGACATCGGTGCTGACGTAGCGGCTCATCTGCTTAACATCACCAAGCAGGAAGCTGGCCCAGTCCAGACCGCCGGAGCCGCCGTCAGAGGTCGTCTGCTGGCTGAAGGTGTAATCGCCGGTGCGGTTGGAGTCGCTGGGCACGCGCAGGTTCATCGCGTAACGGATATCGGCGCCGAACTTGAACTGATGGTTTTTGTAAATCTTGGTCCAGTTCGTGACCCACTGGAACTGCTGCTCGCTCTCGGTCAGAGGGCAGTTGCAGCGCCCTACACCCAATCCATCTCCCCAACTGACGACTGGGACGCCGTTGGTGCTGCTGGCCGATGAGGATGAGGGGGTCTGATCGAAAATGAAGCCGCCCAACCCTGAGGTAAAGGCTGCCTGGGCGCCTCCCAGATTGGCATTTGGAATTCCGAAGCCGGTCATTGGGGTGGTGCCAGAATCAGGCTTAAACGTCACCGGGTTGTATTTGAACCATCCGAAGCGGAAGTCCGCCAACAGCGAAGTGCTGAAGGTCTTGGTGACACCGCTGGCCAGGCTGTAGTTGTGAGTGTTGGAGCCGCCGGCGAGGCCACCGGGACCAAACCCTACGCCACCCAGAGCTCCGTAAGCGCCAGTTCCAGCGACGTGAAACTGGTCGTAGCTAAAACGTCCGAAAACACTCACGGTCTGGCTGGCGGTGTAATCGATGCGAGTGTCGAAGCTGTTCTGGCTGTATTGGCCGCTGCCGGAAGCAATGAAGTTATTAAACAGTGACCCGGGAACGTTAGGCGCGGGGAACAGGGCAAGAACCTTGCCGGACTGTGAAGAGATCTGGCCGATCGGAATATGGTTGTTAGGATATGCGGTGCGGGCCGTTCCGGCGTTTGGTCCAGTGAGAACGCCAGTAGCGGGGTTATAGGCCTGACCACCGCCGCCTTCGGCACTGGTCAGGTATTGCGACAGATCGCAGTATCCGGTCGTGTTCGTGGCAGGATTACAGGTCGAGGTGACCAGCGGGGTGGGAACGGTCAGTTCGTTGGTCACACCGTTGGTTTCCCGTTGTCCCTGATAGTCAACGAAATAGAAGAGTTTGTCTTTGATGATCGGGCCGCCCAAGGTTCCACCGAACTCCTGCCATTTATCAGGAGGGATGAACCGGCCCGTAATGGGATCAGGAGCGTACTGGGTGAAAGGATCGCGGGCTTCGGTGGCATCCGTACGCCGGAACCAGAAGCCTTCTCCGTGGACCTGATTGCTGCCCGATTTGGTTTGTACGGTGACTACGCCGCCGACCGCTTTGCCGAACTCAGCGTCGAAGTTGCCCAGCGTAACCTTGGTTTCCTGAATGGCATCGAGGTTTGGATTAACCACGATGATGCCCAGAATTGGATCCTGGTTATCGGTTCCGTCCAACTCATAAGCCGTGCCGCTAAAGTGCTGCCCATTGACGAAGATCTGCTGGCTGCCTTGCGGGTTTTCGGTGACGGCGTGGCTCCATCCGACCATCTTCTGGGTTCCGGGCGACAGAAGTTCGAGCGAGGTGAAGTTGCGCTGCGCAATGGGCAGGTTTTCAACATATCTCTGATTGAACTCGACGGAGACGTCGGCGCGGTCCGTCTTCAACTGCGGGGCTTCGGCGGTGACTTCCACCTGCTCGCTGGTTGAGCCAACCTGAAACTGGCCATCGACGCGGGCAGCTGCATCTACCGACACGGTAATATCCTTGAACTCCAGGGTCTTAAAACCCTGAGACGAGACGGAAACGGTATAGATATCCGGGGTGAGATGCGTGACAGTGTAATTGCCACTTTCGTTGGTAGTGGTGTCGACCGAAGTGCCCTTCGTCTGGCTCGTCACCGTTACCTTGGCATTCGGAACAGCCGCACCGGATGGATCGGTAATTGTCCCAATGATGCTGCCGAAAACAGCCTGTCCAATTGCCAGAGGTACCCATGCACTGACGAGAAGTCCCAGTACGACGACAAGGGTTAGCAGTGAACGGTTCATACACCTTCCTCCCTAGAACCCAACCCGAAAATTTTTTTGAAGCCCCAGAACTGCTTTTTAGAAATCCCCAGAAACGATCGAAAAGAGGTCTGATAAAGAAGCTTGCAAGTGGTAGTACAAACTAACTATTGCGGGAAGTTTCACTAGGTTTGATATCGTTACAGGACTAAGCGCGTGTTTTTGCAGTAAGATAACAATCCTGTTACGTGGTGTTAAATGTCGTTAACGCGTGCGCAGTTCGCGGGACGGGATCATTGCTTCCAGCAAATAGAGAAGCTTACCAATAGTCATATCTTGCGTGGATCGGAATCGCTGTGTCGTCTGCTACGCTATCTGGCCGAACACTCCTTGGACCATCCCGGTGTGAATCTAAAGGAGTACCAGATTGCGACCGAGGTTCTGGGACGGGCTCCGAACTTTGACCCTCAAAGCGATTCCACCGTCCGAGTCCAGGCCGGACGGTTGCGCGTCAAGCTAGCCGAGTACTACGGCCACGAAGGGATCGATGACCCCATTGTCGTAGACCTGCCAAAGGGATCGTATGGACTCTCTTTTCACGTTCGCGGGGTGGAAGCCGGACCAGAGAGACGACAGCCAGCGACAGTCACCAGTTTCCCGGAGCGCACCAATTCCAAACGGGAACGCAACCCATGGATGATCGCGACTATTGTCCTGTCATTCGTGCTGGCCGGGGCGCTGACAACGGCGGCCCTGCTGTGGGCAGAACGATCCGAAGCGAAGCCACTCGCGGTGCCCTCTATCCCTCAGTCGTCCAAGATTTTTTGGAATCGATTCGTCAGCGGCCCGCAGCAGCCCTGGTTGATCTTCAGTAACGGCAGCTTCGTGGGACGTCCGGAAACCGGGATGCGGTATTTCAAACCGGGATCTGATTTAAAGCCGGCGATTCTCGATCATTACACCGGAGTCGGAGAAGTCCTGGCGGTTCACCAGTTGGACAGGGTTTTTCAGATGTTCAACGCCCCAATTCGAGTGAAGCGAGGATCTTTGTTTTCGCTGGATGATGCCAAGAATAATGACCTTATCTTTGTAGGCTCGCCAGCCGAAAATTTGACGCTCCTGGAGATTCCGGGAACGCAGGAGTTCGTATTCCGACGGGTCGCGAGCGGGCCGCGAAAGGGAGACTTGGGAATCTTTAACATGCATCCGCTGCCAGGAGAGCAGCCGGTGTACATGGCAAGTCCATCGGGGCAGCCGACTACGGAAGACTATGCCGTAGTTAGCCTGGGGCCGGGTCTTGATCCCACACGATCGATGCTGATTCTGGCGGGAACGACCACGATTGGGACCCAGGCAGCCGCCGAATACGTTTCGCGAGCCGACCGGCTGAGCGAGCTGCTGCAACGATTGCACGTATCGAAGGCGGAGGAACTCAAACCCTTTGAGGCGCTATTACACGTCAAAATTGCCCAGGGAGTGCCGGTGGAGAGCGCATTGATCTCGGTACGGGCGAAACACTGAAAGAAGGCTGATCAATGACAAAGGCCGGCACGATTCGCCGGCCTTTTCGTATTGCGGAAGAGCCAACTACTTCTTGGGAGCGATCGCGTCTTTGGCGGCCTTGGCGACGCGGAACTTGACCACCGTCTTCGCCTTAATTTGAATGGGTTCGCCAGTCTGGGGATTGCGGCCCACGCGGGCTTTGCGGTGCGCCTTCACCAGGCGGCCCAGTCCGGGGACGACGAATACGCCGTTCTTCTTGGTCTCTTTGATTGCGGTATCGGCGAGATTCTCAAGAAACGCTGCCGCGGTCTTGTTGGGAATCTCGGTTTTTTCGGCCAAAAGGCGGACCAACTGAGTTTTTGTCAAACCTGATGCCATACTTCCTCCTCGTTGAGAACTGTAAGATTTGATTCCGCGCGTCATCTTACTCCCTGACGCCTGTGGAAAACACCCTGATTTTACGCGGGTTTCGTTACTATAGCATGACTCCGGGCCGCATTTTACGCGGGAGTTCCAGGCTTTACGCCCTGAAAGGCACATTTATCCGTGCTCCCAGACGACTGGAAAGGCAATGCAGCATGCAATTGCCCTGCAGCGGAGATTTCCGTATATTCAGTTCTTACTGAATCAACTGACTATGGCAGCACTCACCGGAGTTCAGAAGCAATACATCCTGCATTGGGGCGAGATGGGGACGCGTTGGGGAATCAATCGCACCGTGGCGCAGATCCATGCGCTGCTCTATCTTTCCCCGCGCGCCCTGCCCGCCGAAGAGATCGCGGAGACGCTCAGCGTGGCGCGATCAAATGTGAGCACTTCGATTCGGGAACTGGAGACCTGGGGAATCGTGCGCGCGGTTCACGTGCTCGGTGATCGCCGCGAGCATTACGAATCGATGAAGGACGTGTGGGAGATGTTCAGGTTGGTGATTGAACAGCGCAAACGGCGGGAGGTGGATCCTACGCGGGAAATGCTGCGGCGCTGCCTGGAGGATCTGGACCCCGCTGAAACAGGGGCGGATTATACCCGGCAGCGGCTGCAAGCGATGGCTGGGTTTTTCGAAGCGGTTACCGAACTGCACGATGAGATGAAGCGCCTGCCCACCGGAACCGTACGCAAACTGCTGCGCATGGGCACCAGGGTTCGTAAGGCGAAAGCGCGATAGGCAAGGGCTTTGCCACAACTTCAGTAGAATACTTCTATCTTTTGGCTGTTTAAGGGAAATCATTTCCATGACTCAATCGCACATACCCGGCGAATCTGCGCAAACGGCGGGCGATCGGGAGAAACAGAAGAAAATCTGGGTGACGTTGACGGGACTTCCGTTGAGCTTCCAACTCTCATGGCCGTTCCATCGTTCGACGTCCGGCGCCGATTTCTGGGTACTGCACGGCGATATCCGCCTGGAAAACTCCGACGGACTGCATGCGCTGGTCGCGGTAAACCTTTCGGCGACGGTACGCGAAGTGCTGCCGTCGCTTGAACCGAAAGATGTCGAATCCCCGGTGATTAACGCTCTGCGGAAGGAAGTTGATCGGCGCCAGATTGAATTTGTGAATTCCGGTAAATTGCTGCCCGTCCCGTTTTCCAGCCGTCACTATGACTTCAAGCGGCAGAGATGGGTGTT
>DAIDGW010000201.1 GCA_027452245.1 Acidobacteriaceae bacterium | reverse complement strand
CCTGGTCCGTCCCAGGCCGGAAGCGAGGGTGGTGGCGTTCTTTTCCTTTGGCGAGGCTCTCTATGGTGGTGCCTACTACGACACTCAGAGCATCGAAAATGTCTCGAAGCCGCAATGCCTCCTCGCTTTGGAAATGAACGGACATCCGCTGCCGGGCGTTTATGGCGCTCCCCTACGCCTGCGGGTGGAAAATCAACTGGGCTACAAAATGGTTAAATGGATTGAGCGCATTGAATTCGTTCAGTCAGAGAAACAGCTGGGAGCGGGGGAAGGCGGGAAGAACGAAGATGACGAATATTTTGATCTCCTGCCCAACATCTGAAGAACCGTCGTCTGGTTTGGCTTGGCAATCCCCGCATTTATCCGGCAGATTGGTGGGCCCACCAGGATTTGAACCTGGAACCAACAGATTATGAGTCTGCTGCTCTAACCGTTGAGCTATGGGCCCGCGACCTCCATCTAGCATACCGCGAACCCAGTGAATGGGAAGTGCCCTCAGCCGCGAGAGCCCGCGCGTTGCGCGGAAGCATTGTTGGGCTGGCTGGTTCGTTTTGCCAGTTCGTCCAGTGAAGGAATCGACTCGGGCGCAATCAGCTTTTCTTCCGGCATCCCATTGCTATTCCGCAAGCAATCCACCAGCATCTCGATCGCCAGGTCCGCCACCGGACGAATATAGATGGTCGCGGCCAGGATCCCGCTGCGCACCCACGCCTGTCCCGTCTTCGGCATTCCATCACAGCCGGTAAATGGAAGATTCAGCCAGCGTTCGCGATGTTCCTGGGAAATTTCGGCAAACGCTTTGCGCGCTCCGGCCGCCATGCTGTCATCTTGCGCGCCCACCAGGTCAATGCGGGCGCCTTGCGACGTGCTCAGGCGCAGCCACGAACTCACGGCCCGGTACGCGCTCTCTTCCGTCCAATTCGCACGCATACTCTTCACCTGGATATTGGACGGCTTGCTCTTGTTCATCCCGGCGGTGCGCTCTTTCGCAGCCGAACTGTTGGCCGGCCCCTCGATATACAGGACCGATCCTCCATTGGGCAGCAAAGCGGCAAACTGCTTTCCCTGGATTTTTCCGATTTCTTCATGGTCGGAACTGATCGCGCAGAGCGGGACGGAATAGCTCCGCCGCAGTTGGGGAAGGTAGTCCACCTCGTGGTTGAGCACCACCCATCCGATGCCGGCGGCCGCCGCGGCGCGGGCCACTTGCGGAAACGCGGTGCCTCCGGCGGGTTCGAAGATGATGGCATCCGGACGCAAATCCGGCGCACACTGCACGTGTTCCAGAAGTTGCTGGCTCTGTCCGACGGCATCATTATTGGCGTGAATGATCTTGACCTCGACTCCGAGCCGCCTCGCTGCTTTCTCCGCTGCCGCTGCCTGCTCCTGCTGATAGTCGTTGTCGTTGTTCGTCAGGGATAGCAAAAATTTGTGCTGTTTCATCGGCCCGCACACCTTTGGTCACTTCGTTGCGATCATACGCCCGCAAGTCTGAAAAAGAATGGTAACTGGAGTAACCGCGACGCCCTTGGCCTCGACCTTACGATTTGGAAGCGCCCGCGCCTTTGGCCATTTCTCCAACGAAGGATTTCAGATTGGATTGGAGCGATTCGCGGCTGGCTTCGGAGAGATTGGTAAAGCGAAAAGGCTGAAGGTATCCCTTCGTCGCCCACATGGGGAAAAGCATTTGGGCTTTTCCGCGTATCGTAGCGTGGTCGAGATGAAAGATGAGTTCCACCTCAATCTTCTCGTCCAGAGATTTTTCCAGGTGGATCACCCCGCCATTGACGGAGAGCTGATGCAGCGCTCCGCGAACCTGGCGGCGATTGGGAAGACGAACCAAAGCCAGAACAGCTCCACGCAATTTCACGCGGAAAGCGCGAGTCTTCGGTTGGGGCACGCGCTTGGGCGCATTCGCACGAGAGTCCTGACTCTGAGCCATACCTCGCCAGTATGCCTAAAGGAGAGATGTTGTGGCAGGTTACCGAAGAGTAGTCAACAGGTAATCAAGCGCACAGCGGCAGCTATTTCTTGCTGAGGTGAAGCTCCGCGCCTTCGATCGCCAGGTTATACGGCCAGGCTTGCTTCTGCGTGGCGGTGGCGGGAGGCTCTGCACTGTTGCTGGCAGGCCGGCGTGCAGTGGTGACCGAAGCCGCGTCCCAATCTGCGGGAGGATTTGTAATTCCCCAGACGTTGCCGTGATTGTAAAGCGCAGCCCCGATCAGAAATTCTTTTCCGCCCTTCCCCAACGGCACACAACTGGCGATACGGGCGGAAATGCTGCCCCCGCCGGGCAGATCGCCGATCAGAATTGGCGTTTCCAGCGGCAGCGGACGGGAACTGCAGAAGCCGCACCCCTGGCAGCTGACAACAACCGCCGTACAGCGTTCCGCAAACGGATGCATGCGATCGAGGCTGGTGACGGTGATTGGAATCTCCACGCGAAGGCGCGTGCTGCGGCGAGTGGTCTTTGGCGTTATTACTTCCATGGGCCTGTAATTCCGGAGGCGGGGAGACTCCGTCTGATGCTCCTCATAAGTGTGACAGATTCGATGACGATCTTCAGAACTAAGCTGACGGATCGGGGTAACCGAAGTAACCAAAAAGAACAATCCATCGATAACGTCATGTGCAAAATCTTTCACTTTCATGCGCGGTTCCTGCGCAGTAGAAGGGGCATCTGCTGAGATTTTCTATTGACGAGATTTCAGTTTCCGGGCACGATGATTTGCAGAAACTGCGGTTCGTCTGATTCGGACCGAGGCGTTTCCCGATCGACCCCACTACGCCGGGAACGTTGTCGGCTTAAGTATTTTTCCCAGAGATTGAAGGTCAGGCGTTCCAAGTTGCCGTTGGTTCCTCGCAGGCATAGCCTTGTCTACTTTTATTTTTCTCCCGGCTGTTGCCTGAAACGGTGCAGACCAGCGGCGGGCCCGGCGCATCAAACCCGCTGAAGGCTGCGCAGTGCAGGGGTACGGGGACAGCACACCACTGGGAAAGTCAGGAGAAGAGAGCACGTGAAAATCTATTTCTGGTGTTGCGTTTTCGCTTTGCTGTTGTGCGGAGTTACTGCGGTTGCACAAAATCCACTGGGTACGGTAAGCAATGTGACCGCGCAAGCGTCGTGCCCACAGGGCTACTTTACCGGAATGCAGTGTTTTCAGGCGACCGTCAGTTGCCCGAGTACCGAGAACATCCAGGTCACCTTTGGATATGCCGATCCGGTGGGTCAGCCCCGGGGAACGGTGTTCTTCCACGATGGAGCCGGGGGCACTACGCCGTATGGCGGCCAATCGAGTTCATACCAGGACTACCTGAGTTCGTACTTGTCCGCAGGATTTCAGATCGTACAAATGTCCTGGGCGAGCGACTGGGAGAATGTGGGAAGCTTTCAGGCAAGTATCGGAAAGGCGGCATGCCGCCCCGCCACCCTGATGCAGTATATTTACCAGAATGTGCATACATCAGGAGCCATGTGCGCCCAGGGGGTCAGCGCGGGTTCGGCGGCAATCGCATACGCACTGGCCTGGTACAACGCGGCCAGTTACCTCGACAAGGTGGAACTTATCTCGGGACCGGTATTCGGCAATATCGAAGCCGGCTGCTCGGTTCCCAAGGCCGCGCGAGTGCAGGTTTGCGCGAATGGCCAATACGGTTGCGTGGGATCCTCGTGGGGGGATGCGCCTGAATACATAGGGGGCGATCTTCACAGCGTCCGAAAATGGGTGAACAACAATCATTGTCTCGGCTTCCGTAAGACCAGTGACGGTACGGATGATGGCTGGACCGCGATGAGTGTAGTGACGGGAACCAGCAGCACGAGTTTCTCGTATCCGAACACAGGCATGGCGGGTTGGCTGTGCAGCAACGGATTGAATAACTCCGCAGCCGAGGGAAACTACTACTACGTAAACTTCACCAATTCATCGCAGACGTCGTCCTATTCCCTGACGCGCATCGATGGTTGCCAGGGCCCCGAAACTATCGAGGCGGGTACAACTCCGTCGGGTGAAAACGGATTTACAGCCGTCGTCAATGATATGACCGACACCCGAAACGGCTGCGTTCTGCATCACTGAAGCACCTGTACAGGTCACAAGCTTTCTTCTCTTGTCAGGCATTCCCAATGAGCGAATGGATCGGCGTATGCCGATCCATTGGACGAGGTTGCGGTTGCGCGGGAAATCTCTCGCTTCGCCTGGAGAAAGCGGCTGGGATAGAGATGACGGCCGATTTTTATTTCCATCAGTCCCAGCGCGGGGATATCGAGATATCTCCAGAAAAAACCGCATACCACGCAAAATCTTGAAAACAAGAGAGTTGCTGGTGGATATCCCGGCGAGAGCCTACAAAATCTTGAGCGACAGAGACTTACAGGTAAAATCCTGAGCTGCAAGGAGTTATGCCTTCGTTTCAACGGACATCGGGGCGCAAGCCGATGTAAGTTGCTGATTCCGACTTGGACTTGCGAGAGGTTGCGGCCGCGGGAGTTCTGTCGCTTCGCCTGGAGGAAGCGGCTGCGCTCGAGATGATGCCCGGTGTCTCTTCCCATACCCGTTGCGGATTCCAAGCAGGCGCGGAAATGCCGAGAATCGATGGTGCTCGTAAAATCCGGATTTCAAAGAACTTCGGACCTTAATACCGGGAAACGCAGTTCCTGTGGAGGCGCGGTTATGCACCGTCCTGTCCTCTACGATGATGGACATAAAAGATTTCCACGCGCAAGGACATGCGTCACATAAGAACTGTGGAAAAATGGCGGAACCCCCCAGTCGGTAGTGTCCTAACAGTGCGTTGCTGAGTTTAATCTATCGCGCTGAGATTCCACGGGGGCAGTTCAGCCCAATTAGGCGGAAATCCCATCGCCGACACCCTGACGAACGGCCTCTTCAGGATCGTATGCATCAGCATGTCTTTCCATCTAGAATGCGGCGAGGCGTGGTGAAGGATGTGTGCCAGCACAAGGAAGATGCAATAGACTCTCGTGTTTGATATGCCCAACGCCTTCCATTCTTTCAGCAATTCCGGCTTCAGCGACATTTCGCGATTCCATAAACGGCTGTGATGAGCACAAATATTGCGAACGTAAGTTAATGCTTCCATCCAGCTTGTCAGTTGGCTCTGCGAAATGTCGAAGTCCCGCGCTATCTGCTTACGCAAGGATTTCTTTACACCCTCTGTCATCCTCGAAAGCGCCCCAAGCGGCATCAACTCCGTCAGCATCCATATCGGCAAGTGTGTTTCGGAAGTGTATGTAGCTTTGTAATGACGAACAAACTCTTCCTTTGATTGCTCAACGGCAATATCAACCTGCCTCATCATGTAGGTGTGGTCAAAACCAGTAGCCGGAACCCCAGGTCCAGGTGAGGGAACGTGCGGAGTGAAATGTAGCGCATCTGTATAGCCGAAAGGACCGAGAACATGAGCAAAGTGATACGTGATTGACGCTCGGAGTGCTACCTCCACTCGGTCAATTGCTTTAATCACTAAGAGTCGCAAATTGGCGTCGAATTTGTAGAGGTTAACAATATCTGTAAACGATGCCCCGTTGATGTACGTATCGGTATCCGGGACCTTAAACGGGAGGAAGTATGCGCTGAGGCGAAAATAACCTTTTCTCTTCAGCCAATGCAATGCTCGTTCGCGATCTGGAATCGCGAGTCCTCGCTTGGCCAGAAGTTCTAATTGCTGCTCATACGTCAGAGCAGGTTTTGTGTAGCGCATAAAAAAATACCCGCCGATTTCAGCGTTCCCATCGCTAGAGGGGAAGAGGCTTGGCGGGTGCGTTACTTAAGATTATTCGCTAGGCCAAGCCTATACGCAAGTTCAAAATTGCGTGTCAAGTTAAAAATGCATTACATGCGATATTCCATAGACTCAAAAGAATCAACAATATACAGGCGTAATCAGATATTCAGTCACTTCGGTTTTCCACAGTTGCGCATACTTTGCGTGCTCAGAGATCACGAAAACAACTCTTCCACCCTCCAAGCATGATCGGTAATACCTGAGGCCATTGACGGTGCTTCTCGAAGAGACATGTGTACACGGCAAAAATTGTAGTACGCGAAATGCAGCGTCAATGCGGCTTTCAGGTGCTTCAGGCTCTTGCTGAAAGCGTTCGTCAGCCTCGTGAAGCGACGGCTCATCATGCGGATCGTGAGATTCTGCCGTTCGATGTATGAAGTCGAAATGTACCGCTCATCGGGATTACCAACGCGAACTCGTTTAACTGCCTCCCTGAAGCGCGGCGGAGCGTAGCCTTGACTACCAGATGACGCGACCGTGTAGACCTTCTGCAACTGCGCGAAATCTACGGAATCCCGAAACGTCGCTGCTACTGCCAGTCGGTATGGACCCCAGCCATCCGTCGTTAGTTGCGGGTGCGATCCCAAGCGGTTCTGCCGTATAGATCGCGCACGAAATTGATCGTGTTTGCGGTTGTCCGTTTTCCGGTCAGCCAAGAGAAAATAAGTTTAGTGCCCGCATCCATCGCGACAAATGTGTATTGCTCTCCGATTTCGTCCGATTCTTCAATGGACGTGCGGCGCTCGCGCTTCTGGACAAAGCAGTGCAGTTCATCAACCTGAATGCGAGCAATTTCCAGATTCTCGAATGTGTGCCGTAGCTTTGCGGTGATCTTCTCAGCAGCCAGCAATAGCAGCCGGAGAATCGTATCGCGGTGAACGCCAGTGATGCGTTCAATGCTGCGAATGCTCATGCCTTCCACCATGAGGCGCAATACCTGGGTAGCTTTGTCCATCGGAATCCGCATGGAATCTAGGGGTGTTGCGTGATCTTCGGTGAACGTCTTACGGCATTGATTGCAGCGGAAACGTTGAAGTCCATTCCGATGCTTTCCAAATTTCCTGCAAAGTGTCTGGCAGTTGTGGCACGTCATTTAGCCCTTGCTTTCTTCGGGATCAAGAGCCAAAATGACAGCGGGTGTCACAACCCTGTCCTTGGCTGATCCCCGAGGACGTTCCCCGCTTCGCGGCTGCAACCGCTGGCGGGGAGAATTAGTAAGTGGTGGACCTAGAGGGAATCGAACCCTCGGCGGGAATCTCTGTCAGGAGGGACCGCCACGCCGCCGTTAGGCCCACACAAAGAACGGAAGGCCAGCGATTGCTTCCCTCAAGGAATCGTCGCTGGCCTTTGTCTTTCATAGACATATGGCACTATACATCAAAAGTGATGTGAGGTAAATTATTTTATTATAATTTTATTGATATAGATAATTTTTGTGCTATTATGATTACCGAGCAATGGAATTGGCGGTTTTTCGGTGTTCAGTGGCTTAATGGCAACAAGCCTGTACAAGATTGGTACAACGATCTGCCACAAGATGCTTTGGATGAAGCTCTGGACACGCTTCTGTATCTCCAACGTTCCCCCATTACAGCATGGCGCAAGCCCAAATTCGATCCTCTAAAGGGAGACGATGTACAGGAGGTACGCTTTGAAACAGAATCCCATACATATCGGATCTATGGTTACTTCGGACCCACTGGATTTGGTCGCCAAGTATTCACCCTCCTCCACGGGCACGATAAAAAAATCAGAAATGATATCGCAGGAAAAAAAGAAGCTCGAAAGCGACGATCCTATATCGAGCGGGGAGAAGCACAAGTCCACCTATTCGACATATATGCATCTGATCGAGCGCGTAAAGCGCAATCAGAGGGAACGAGCTAAGTTTGTTGCATCCCATGTGGACAAAGGCATCGCTTTCCAGATTCGCGCTTTGCGGGATCGCCAGCAGTTAAGTCAGGAAAAGCTGGCAGCAATGGTGGGGATGAATCAAAACGCAATTTCGCGTTTGGAATCTCCTCAACGTGGACGCCCGACCATCACAACTCTAAAGCGCATTGCAGAAGCATTCGATGTGGCTTTGATCGTGCGGTTTGTGCCGTTTAGTAAACTGGTGAAATGGGTGAGTGGTGTACCTTTTGTGGAGGAAGGGTTATCTACGGAAGCACTCGGAGTACCAAATTTTGATGAAGAATCCGAAAGCGGAGAGTTTAAACCCGCGCCTGTGGTGACGGTCCAAACGCCGCAGTTCGTAACCCGAAACACATTCCGCATCACTTCTGTGTTACTTAAGGTAAAAGAAGAACCAAATATTATTGGCAATTGGGCACAAAAAATCTTCATGCAGAACACGGCATGGATTAGCACAGGCCAACAAAAACGACAGTTAGGACTTTTTGGGGAGGAGAAAATTAAGCCCATTCTGGACGTATTGCCTGCTCCAATAACGCCGTCATTGCTTTCGACCGATGTTTCCAAAACCACGATGGAGAAACTAGAAAAGGTGTGCGCTCATGCCTGAGAACGAACAGAAGCAAACCGTTCCAACTTTCGACTGGATGAAGAATCCAGCATATCGGTCCATTTACGCAAACCAAACCCAGTTCGCATCTACCGCCTTTGATTTTTCTATGGTATTCGGGGAGATTGTAGAGGCGGCTCCTGACGGTAGTCACGTCGAGGTTGAACAGCAGGTGAAGGTGATAATGTCGCCACTTCACTTCAAAATATTTGTTTTCACGGCTGCTCAAAACATAAAAAATTATGAGAATCGATTCGGGGCAATTGCTCTCCCTCCAGATGCCGAACCGATTCCTGCCGATGTGTTAGGAGATCAAAACAAGAAAACCGCTTAAATTAAGAGCGTTGGAGCGATGGCCCACGTATATCCAACGTGGGCCATTTAATTTTAAGAGCAACGCAGTATTAGGACAGTACCCCCCCAGTCGCAAGGGGGCAGAATTGGAACGACGCTCCGGCTAGTCCAGGTCGTAGAAGGTCTTGGCAGTTTTGAGGGCGTCGATGGCGAGAGCGGTGGGTCCGAACAGGTGAGGAAGCCGGTCGAGATCGTACCACTGCCATCCATCGCATTTTTCGGGCTCGAGCACTCTCGGGACGCCACTTTTCCAGCCGGCGATCAAACCAATGTGGGCGTAATGCTTCGGCTTGTAGCGGCGCAGGTTGGCGACAAACTGGAAGCGGATGTTTTCGATTTCGACGCCGCACTCTTCGCGAGTCTCGCGCCGGGCGCAGTCTTCGAAAGATTCCATGTAGTCGAGATGGCCGCCGGGAAAGGCATATTCGCCGGCGCCGTGGGATCCCTTGCGCTTTCCGAGCAGGACTTTGCCGTCTTTCAGGATCATGACTCCGATCCCGACTCGGACCTGGGGCTGGATAGGATCGTTGGGCATGGTCTATTCGTTCAATGTGGCAAGCCAGCAATCAAACTGTAAATTATAGGCGGCGAGTTGGAGTGGCGCTGGCTCGGCGTAGATTTCCCACCTTGTCTCCGCAAAAGACGCGGAGACAAGCGTAGAACAACCCGTAGTTCTTCAAGGATCACGAATAAGCCTGCTTACAGGCGGGCGTTGCGGCGGGCCTGGGCGAGGCCGGCTTTGATGCCGCGGGCAATGGCTTGCTGGTAGCCGGATTGGTCCATGGCGTTCATGGTGGCGGCAGCGATGCCACCGGGAGTGGCGGCTTCGTGCAGGAGCGCTTCGAGACTATGACCACCTTCGCGCCAGGCGAGAACAGCGTCGGCCAACGCATGGGCGGCGGCGGTAAGCGCCGTGTGCCGATTCAGTCCTTGCGCCTGCGCGGCGTGCGCGAGGGCGGCGAGCGCGTGATATCCGTGGCTGGCCGAGTAGGTGACGGTAAAGGTGTCAAAATCGCGCTCGGGAATTTCGAGTAGGGGACCGACGGCGGTAAACAACTGGCGAACGCGCTTGCGCTGCGGAAGCGGGAATTGCGGTGCAAAGGCGAGCGCGGTCAGTCCGCGGCCGACGCGGCAGGCCGGACTGGGCATGGCACGCACCCAGCGGATCGAGGGTGCGAATTGCTTCAGATTCTTCAGGGGAATTCCGGCGGCGAGGCTGACGCCGACAGCGGATAGCGATTTGATGTGCGAGACCTGCGCCAGCAGATCTTTGACGGATGCGGGGCGGACAGCGACGATGAGCAGTCCGGCGCGGGAGACAACATCCTTCAATTCAGGCGCGGTTTGAACGCGAAATTCCCGCCGCAGAGAGCGGAGCTTTTCTGGATTGCGGTCGTAGACGAGAAAAGGCTGAGAGAATCTGGCCAAGCGCAGTCCGGCGAGGAGTGCGGAAGTAATGCGGCCTCCGCCGAGGAAGACGATGGGTTTGCCACGCGTCATCGGCTGGCCAGTCCTCCGGCGATTTCGCCGCCGTCGAGGGTGAAGACGTGTCCGGTGGCGAAGGCGGCGTCGTCCGAGGCGAGATAGGCGAAGAGGGCAGCGATTTCTTCCGGCCTGGCGTGACGTCCGAGGGGAATTTTGCGGTTCACTTCTTCGAGCATTTCGTCGGTGTATTCGGCGCGCTGCATGGGCGTGAGCACGTACCCGGGGGCGACGGCGCAGACGCGAACCTTGGGAGCAAGTTCGAGCGCCATGGAGCGGGTCAATTCGATGACTCCAGCTTTGGTGGCGTTGTAGTCGGCGTAGCAGGGATATCCCATGATGCCATTGGTCGAGGCAGTTTGCAGGATCACACCGCCATCGCGCTCCCACATATGACGGGCGACGGTCTGGGCAACGTAGAAGACTCCGGTGAGATTGATGGAGATCACGTTTTCCCATTCTTCGGGAGTGATGTCGAGAAACCTGTGGCGGATGCTGACGCCGGCATTGTTAACCAGAACATCGATGCCGCCCATCACGCGGAGGGCCTCGGCGGCCGCGGCTTCGACCTGCATCAGATCGGTGACATCAGCAATGATGGCCTCGGAGAGTTGGGGAAGTTCACGTTTGATCTCGCCGCATCTTTGCCCGTCGCGATCGAGGACGCAGACCTGCGATCCTTCTTCGAGAAAACGAGTTGCGGTGGCTGCGCCGATTCCGCTGGCGCCTCCGGTGATGAGGACACGCTTGTCTTTGAGCCCGCGCATTCCGCTCCTGGATGTTCGAAAGAAATCAGGATAAATTGCGGGCCTCGGCCGTGGCTAGCGGTAGCGCCCGATTCGTCCGAATTTGTGAGATCAGAAATACGGCCATGATGAGCAGTTCCGGCTCGATGGGATGGCGATAGCGGGCATGAGGGAAGACGAAATAGTACGTGGTGGGGTAGGTGAGCACCAGTCCGGCAAAGAGCCACGCCCCCGGCACTTTCTGGCGGACCGCGCGAATCACTCCCCAGATCGCGAGAATCGACGATGCCAGAAAAAGAGAGGTGCGGAAGTCGAAGGGAGAACGGCTGCTGGTGGGTTTCGGCACTCCGTTCCAGTAGTAAAAAAACCTCTTGAGGCTGACGATCGCGAAACGCCCGGGATTCTCACGGATCCAGTCGAAGGCGATTCGCTTGCACTCGGCGGCATAGGCTAATTCGCCCATGCGCTGGAATTTTTCGAATTCGAGCTTATTGAGATTGGGCTGGAAATACGCCATCAACATGCCGCCTGCGCCGTTCGAATTGCCCAGGCGGAATTGCAGGCCAAAGTCGTCGCGGATGAAAACGAATCGTCCGAATACTTCGTAGTTGCGGAGGAGCCAGGGGGAGAGAACCGCAAAAAAAATAAGGGAAGAAAGAACCACTCCGGCGAGTGAGGGCGCTGCGCGATGATGACGGCGCCACCAGATCCAGAGCCCGCAGAAAGGCAGGAAAGAAAGAAGAGAAGGATTGGCCAGCGCGGCAATTCCCCAGAGGACACCGAAGGCAATCCAGCCGCGCCGGCCGGACCAGCGGCTGGAATCGAGCGCCAACTCAAGGGCGAGCAGGAACAACAGCGCGAGGATCAGCGGGGTGAACGTGGTGTCCCAGATCCAGTGAATCGCCCAATACCATTCGTAGGGCAGCAAACTCCAAATCCAGGCGGACCAGGTGGCGATTCGCAGGTCGAAGAGTTTGCGCGCGATCAGAAAGATGGGGATGCAGGTCAGCGCCGAAAACGCGCAGTTCATTGTCAGCAGCGCCCATGCCGAGGCGTAGGTGTAGATGCCGAACAGCTTGAACACTGCGGCCATCAGATAGGGATAGAGCGGCGGTTCCCAGGCAGAGGGGCCGGTGTGACCGCCATAAGGATTGCTGAAGCCTTCTCCCAGAGCGATGGAACGGGCGACGCGCCCCATCTCCCAGCCGAAGCCGAAGTGATCGTCCTGGGTGCGAGTACGGTACTGATGGGTGATCCCAATGGCCGCGACTTGGAGCAGGAAGGACAGGAGGAGCAAGCGGAGCAGAAAGCGCGGAAGCGGTTGGGAAGATTTGTCCATCGGAGGAGAAGAAGGCCTAGGCGATGGCATGGTTGTGCGCCTGGCGCCAGTCATTCCCGTTCGCGCGGCTGGCGCACGAAGCTTACGGCAAACGGCGTTTCCGGCTGGCGGCTTCGCAGCCAACTGCGGCGCGGTATGAAACGGTAACGAATCAGGGTCCAGATCGCCAACCAGCCATCGGAATGGCGGATTTTCTTCCCTTCCTGCGCAGAGCGAGGATGATAAGAGATTGGAACCTCGGCAATCTTCTCGCCGATACGACAGAACTTGGCCGTGACCTCTGGGCAAAATTCGAAGCGCCGACACTGCAACGTCACGCGATCGAGGAGCGAACGCCGGAATACCTTATAGCAGGTGGCTTCGTCGTGGATACCGGCAAAGTAAAGCGCGTTGGTCAGGTGGGTCAGGAACTTGGCTCCGAGGAAAAAGCGTAGACCGCGCTCGGGACGATCGGGGCGCACGCCGTAGACGACATTTGCCCGATCCTCTTGCAGCGGGCGCAGCAACGTGGGATAGTCCTGCGGATCGTATTCGAGGTCGGAATCCTGGATGAGTACGTACTCGCCACGGGCATAAGTCAGAGCCGTACGGATTGCAGCGCCTTTGCCGGAGTTCCGTTCGTGGAACACGACAGTCAGGTCGTCGCTCGGGGGCAGCGCCTGGAGTTTCTCGCGAGTACCGTCGGTGGATCCGTCGTCGACGATGATGATTTCTTTTTTTACCGGAGACGCCTGGATGGCTCGCAAGAGTTCGCCGACGTGTTCGGCCTCGTTGTAAACGGGGACAATCACCGAGACGCGGCCCTTCCAGCGGCTGCTTGGGGGCGCCGTATTGGGCACTTCAATGAAGGAAGTTTGCGGACTCATGACAGCGCGGATCCCTAGAAGGCTTGCCTGCATCAGGATAGCATCAACGCGCCGGGGCTGATGCAGCCCGGCGAAGCACATAAATGGCGGGAGCATGGGGAACGTAGGTTGCCGCCTCATTGCCCCAGAGGTAGCGGGTTGCAGGATCGATCTCAGCCACCCCGACGCGCTCGTAGCCGGTGTGCATGTAGTTTTCGAGCCAAGACCAGAATTGGGCAGCCTGCGGAGCGCCTTGGCGCTCGCCCCAGGAATTCCAGACGTCAACATAGACGACGTACTCGGGACGGTTCGTCTCCAGTTCCTGCATGAACTGCGCGCGCATGCGCTGCGTGTATGTCTGGCGCACGATCAAGCTGTACATATAGAGGTATCCGGTGGCGGAGTGCCGGTGGGCGTAGAAATAGATCTCCGGTTCGGAGCCAATCACGGCGATGCGGTCGGGCGGCAGGGAATGTTGTTTGATGAATTGTGCGACCTCCTCCGCGGCGAGGAAGGGGTCATGAGGATAGGTCTCCTGAAATACGGCTAAAGGACTGCGGGTGAAGTAATCTTTCCGCTGCAGGAAGATCGTGATTGCGAAGCCAGCGAGGAAGACTAGCAGAGGCAGCCATCGCCAATTTCTTTCGCCGAGGAAAGCGGCGGACCCGGTGACTGCGATTCCGACCAGCATGGCGGTGACTGGCAGAATCAGAATGTAGTAGTGCGGGCGAAAGAACGCGCCAGGACACAACGAAAGAAACGAGCAGAGAAACAAGAGCAGAATGAAACGAGAGTGCCGCCGCACGGGGGGACTGCACCACAGGGCGGAAAGGCCCAAGGCTGCAAGGATCCAGATTGGGATGGCGGGAGCGACCACCCCGGCCGAATTTTCCAGAAACGCGTGAACTGCCCTGCGTAAACCCATCCTGGAATATTCGCCGGCATACGAAACTGTCCAGAACCAGAACTCCTGGAAGACACCCGCCTTGTAGAGCCACAGGCAAGTAATCGCATAGGGAACAACCACGCCAGAAAAGTAAATCGAGAGCTGTTTGGCAGTCTTCCCCCGGGTTGTAGCCCGCGATGCGTCGGGCCAGAGGAGATACGCCAGGCAGAACAGGACGAAGAAAACGCCATGCTGCTTCATCAGCACGGCCACGCCACCACAAAGGCCGCTGGCAAAGAGAAGCCAGTGCCTGTGCGAATCCAGCGCCTTGAGCAAGAGCAGAACTCCCACGATTGCAGGCAGGGCGACGAAATGGGTGGCGTGCGCTTCGAATCCCATGACTGACGAACTGGTGGAAAGAAGGCCGTAGCTGGCGGCAGCGATCAGGCCTGCCAGGCTGCCGAAGAGGAGCGCCGCGAGGAAATACAAGGCAAGGATCGTGAACGCATTGAGCAGCAATAGTCCGAGATGAATGCCCGCCGGAGTCTCGCCGAAAACCGCCATGATAGCGGCATAAGCGGCATAGATGCCCGGCAGCTTCATGTTGTAGGCAAGCTGGTAAGGCGGAATGCGCTGGAGCAGCAACTGGCCGGAGTAGGCGTACTCGCCCTCATCCCGCTCCAAGGGAACATCGTGCAAGCGATAGCGGATGAGGGCAAAAAATATGATGACGAGCAGCAAAAGAGCGACAACGAGAGGGCGCGGCAGCTCGATCCCTGGAGCCGGGCCTGGATTGTGTTGTGGTTCGCTTGCCGTGCTGCTCGCGGTTGACATGCGCGCCTAGATAAAGATTGTACCGAACCCCAACACGCACCGATGGGAGCAACGGGCATAATAGATCGAGAGATGAGCCCGCAATCCCGGTAATGGTTCCCTCCAACACAACAACCCGAGCAGGTACAGGCACTGCAGCACTGTCGTTAAATCAAGCGACGCGGGAGTCCCGTTTGCGAGAACGCTTCGCACCGCTTGTGATCCTGTTGGGATTGGGGGTGCGATTTCTGCTGGCTGGATCTTATTTCCTCGATCCCGATGAGGCCCTGCACAACCTGCTGGCCAGTCATACGTCTTTTTCGTTGACCTGGAAGGCTGCGCTGACGCAGGCGCATCCGCCGCTGCTGATCATTTTGCTGCATTATTGGCACTGGCTGGGGCGTTCTGAGCTGGTTTTGCGCACACCGATGGTTTTGGCGGGCATGGGTTGCGCGTGGTTCACCTATCTTTGGCTCCGAAGGATTACGACAGAGGCGACCGCATTTGTCGGACTCTTGCTGGCAAGCTTTGCCCCGTCGTTGATTGAGTTGTCGATCGAAGTGCGGCAGTATGCATTGTTGCTGTTCTTCATGGCGGCCTGCCTCTATCTGGCAGAGCGAGCGCTGCAGGAGAATTCGGCGCCGATGATTGCGCTGTTTTCGCTCTCGCTCTATGGAGCACTGCTGTCGCATTACTCGGCATTCCTGTTCGCGGGGGTGATGGGCGTCTACGTGCTTGTGCGCCTGTTCCCGTTCGGCCGACGGCTGACACTGTTTCTTACCTGGGGGTTGGGACAGGCGATCGCGGTGGGCATCTGCGTGTACTTCCTGATAACGCATGTCTCGAAACTGAGACTGGAGGGAATGGCGCAAGGAATTGCCGACACATGGCTGCGACGATCGATCTATCACCCGGGTGAGAATAGCCTGTTGATTTTTCCGTTCCGCCAGACCTTGCGAGTGTTCACTTACTTGTTCAGTCACGGCCTGATCGGCACGTTAGCGCTACTGGCATTTGTGGTTGGAATAGCGCTGTTGCTTCGCCGGAAAGCTGGAGCCAACCCGCGAGGTCCAAGCGCGCGGCAAATCGCATTGCTTCTTGGATTGCCATTTTTACTGAATTGCGCGGTTGCGATTGCGGGGATCTATCCTTATGGCGGTACACGACACAATGCGGTGCTGTCGCTGTTCGCGATTGCCGGAATTGCGATTGGGCTTGGAGTGCGGTCAGCGCACCGGAGTTGGGCGAAGCCGGGAATCGTGCTGGCTGCGCTGGTGGTGTGCAATGTCTTTCCCTCGCCGCCGCCATTGATTCGTGCGCATAATCATCGCCGAGTACTGATGGAGAACGCGATGACGTACATCCGGCAATCGGCGCCAGCCGGTTCCGTCTTCTTCACGGATTACGAGAGCGGATTGCTTCTCGGCTATTACCTATGCGGCCATGGAGTCGTTCAGGAACTGCCACCGTACGAGCCATTCTCCAAAATGCAGTGCGGGCCGTATGGGGTGATTGCATCGTTCCCGGGTGAGTGGAAATTCTACGCGGATAGTTTTCCGCAGCGCCTTGAGGCTGCGGACCGGCAAGACAAGCTTGAGCCGGGAACAAAGCTGTGGTTTTTCGATGCGGGGTGGATCGAGGATGTAACGCCGCAATTCCAGAAGGTTCTGCCGCAGTTCGGATGTGACCAACCGAGGATGTTTGGCCAGAACATTCTGGTTTGCCAGCTGCCGAACATCTCGGAGCGAAACTCGCGGTAAAAAAAGAAGCGCGGACGAAAAGGTCCGCGCCGATACAGAACTTACAGAGTTCTACTTTGCCTGATCGCCGCCAGCGGCGCCCTGTGCCGGCTGTTTTTCAGCTTTGGCTTTCTTGGTGGCCAAAGTCTTGTCAACCCAGTTGTCGGCGGTCTTCAAGTCTTCGGCGCGCTGATCGAGATTGTCGCATTCGACATCAGCCTTTTCGCGATACATCAAGTTGAGGTAAGCCATGGCGTCGTCATAATCAGGACGAAGCTGGATAGCTTTGTTCAGGCTGTCGATGCCTTCCTGAATGATAGGCATATTCTTTTGTTCGAGCTCTTCGCAGGCCTTTTTCTGATCCTTGTTTTTCGGATTCAGATTCTCTTCCGGCTTAAGGCCCAGTTTGGCACGCTCTTCCATGCGGGGCTGGTAGCAGGCGGTCCAGTCGATCACGCCGACCGAATAGTAGGGCTCGGGATCGTTGGGATCGACGTCGGAGGCCATGCGGTAGTACTTCTTGGAGAGATCGAACTTCTTCATGTTGAGGTACAGGTAGGCAATGCCCTTGGCCGCATTAACTTTTTGTTCGCGCGAGGGATTTGCGTCCAGCACCTTCTGGTATTGCTCAATGGCCAGCTCTGCATTGCGATTGTTGTCCGGAGTATCGGCGCCAGGGATGTACTGCTGGGCATAGGCAGTCGCCAGATACATACGGCCGTTCAGCAGGGTGGGATCGAGTTCCACGGCTTGACGAAAGTGGTCAATGGCCTCTTCGTAGTGGGTGTTCTTGTAGGCTTCCACACCCTTGTTCAGTTGATCGCGGGCACGAAGCTTGCTGCAGCCCACGGCGGAGATCAACGCGAGCGCGATAGCGGCCAGCGTGAACAGTCTAGAGTTTTTATTCATTGCGGTATGAGTCTCCCTCGACACAACACACAGCATCCTAGGCCCAGAGATACCTATTTGACAAGTATAGGGTTACAGCACGGGAGAGGATGCTCCCGTGCCGATCCAAATTCGGAATTCCGAGCTGAAAAAACAGCAGGCAGGCTAGCCGCCAGCTTCGATCTTCGCGGTGATCAGGCCGACCTTGTCCACACCGGAGGCGTGGGCGATGTCGATCACGTTGGCCACGTCAGCGAATGGAATTGCGTCGTCACCCTTGACGAACATGACCTTTTCCTGACGGAGCTTGTAAATGTCGGTGAGCCGCCCCTGCAGGTTGTCCCAAGTCGCATCTTCACTATTGATCTTGACTCCGGGAGCATTGCCGGCACCGCGATCGATCAACTGAACGACGATGGTGCGATCGGGCTGAGTGTTCTTCGGGGCGTTGGGCGGGGGCGGCTGGGGAACCAGCGCATCCAAGCCCTTGGGCGTCAACGGCGTGATCACCATGAAGATGATCAAGAGAACCAGAAGAACGTCGATGAGCGGCGTGACGTTAATATTTGCGCTTTGGCCTCCGCTCGGGCCAACTGCCATTCCCATAGTAAATCTCCTCTATTGGCCCGCCGCGGTACCTGGTGGCGGGGCGCTTGGAGTGGTTTTCCTCTGATCGGTGAGCAAGCCCAGATCGTCAACGCCGGCGGCGCGGACTGCGTCCACAACCTGAACCACGCTGCCGAAGTGGGCGCGGGCATCCGCCTTCACGTAGACACGCTTGTCCGCTTTATTGGCCAGACGATCTTTCACTTTGGTGGTCAGGTTATCGACCGAAATCTTATCCGTGCCAAAGAATACGTCGCCGTTGCGCATAACGGATACGAGCAAGGCGTCTTCCTTGTCGGCGTCCGGCATTTGCTCCGGATTATTGACCTTGGCCATGTCGACGCTAACGCCGTGCTGCAACATGGGCGTGATCACCATGAAGATGATCAGAAGGACCAACATCACGTCGACCATAGGCGTGACATTGATATCGGAGCTGATCTTGGCTCCTTCGTTTCGTTTTGCAAGTGCCATGGTTGTCTCCTGTACTTCTACTTCGCGACGGAACGCTGGCTGCACTGAAGTTGGAGAACGTCCGGCGCCGATGCATGATCAGCGCCAGACGGCAACTCATGCGGAAAGCAGAACCGTGGCAGCGAGGCAGCTTATCTGCGGACTTCGCGCCGCTTCAGGAAGTAGTCGATCAGTTCGCTCGACGAGTTATCCATTTCGACGTCGAACGCTTCCACGCGACCGGTCAGATAGTTGAACATCATGACGGCCGGAATTGCGACCAGCAGTCCGATAGCAGTGGTGACCAGTGCTTCGGCGATACCGCCGGCGACGGCAGCCAGACCGGTGGCTTTCTCTTTCGAAATACCGGTGAAGGCGTTCAGAATGCCCATGACGGTGCCGAACAGTCCGACGAACGGAGCGGTGGATCCGATGGTGGCCAATCCGCCGAGCCCGCGCTTGAGTTCCGCGTGAACGATAGCTTCGGTGCGCTCCAGAGCGCGCTTGGAAGCTTCGATGGTCTCACCCGGGATGGCGCCGGGGCTGTCCTGGTGCGCCTTGAATTCCATGAGGCCAGCGGTGACGACCTTGGCCAGATGGCTTTTCTTGTTGCGCTCAGCGACTTTAATTGCCTCGTCAATGCGGCCATCGCGCAGAGCTCCAGCGACGGCGGGAGCGAAAGCACGGGACTGCTTGCGGGCTGCGTTGTAGGCCATCCAGCGATCAATCATTACGCCGATTGACCAGCCAGACATGACGAACAGAATAATAACGACGGCTCTGGCGACCCAGCCCATCTGCTTCCACAGGCCCAAGGGGTCGGTTGCCATGCCACCGCCGCCTTCCTGGATAATCCAGGTGGCAGCAGCCGGAATATAGCTCAGAAGAACACCAGCGATGGTTGCGAACATGAGTTGCTTTTCCTCCTCGGAACTTACCTACTGAGATGCGAACTATTCGGCACACGCTGGATGCCAGAATCGGCTCCAGCGGTTGGACAACTTTTCTAATCTCGGCCGGCCCGACGGATACGTACCGCAAAGTTCCTGGGTACGGCGGCCCTTCCCTGAGCGTTGTTAATCGGCTCCCGGCCACCGCGCAAAGGTGGGATGGGGAAGGGTCATTTGTCGCAGTGATATCAGCTATCACTGTGAAATTGGGGGTGCCAGAAGATCGATAGCCTTTGGCACCCAAGCTTTTTAGCCGCCGGACAGGGTGAAGTTCACCTGTACCTGGGTATCGACTTCGACCGGCTCTCCGTTCAGCAGGTACGGCTTGTACTTCCACTGCTTCACGGCTTCAATTGCAGCCGGAGCCAGCATGGGATGGCCACTGATGAGGCGCAGATTCTGAATATCACCCGTCTTGCTGATCTGGGCTTCCAGAACCACCGTTCCCTGAATGCGGGCTTGACGAGCCAGCGGGGGGTAGACCGGGTTGACCTTGCGAACCAGCAGACCTTGCGAGACGCCTTGCGAAACGCGTACGCGCTGGGGCGTGGCGACCTTGGGGACGGCAACCGGGGTCGAACTGATGATGCCGCCGATCACTCCGCCCATCTGGCCTCCCGGAACTCCTCCGGGGACGCCGCCGACGACGCCGCTGGCGGCCATGACCGGCGGGGGAGCCTCGTCTTCCTTGATCATTTCAACTTTTTTCGGAATCTTGGTGGGCGTGCGAAGCTCGCCATTCACGATGTCGGTCTGGATGGGCTTTACGATCTTGACCGGGGCTGCAGCTGGCGGTGGAGGCGGTGGGGGCGGCGGAGGCGCCACCAGGAATGTCATCAATTGCTGTTTTGGCAATGCTTCAGTGAAGATCAGCGGAATCAAAACCAGTACACAGACGATGCCCACCTGGATGATGAAGGAAATCGTGGTGGTCATGCCCCGCTTGGTTTTCAACCTGCCGCCGGACTCCAGAAGGCTGTCTTCAAACATAGAGGCTTCTCCCTAATTTCGGAACCCTACGTACACTTAGACACCGACCGCCTCCCTTTTGCTCCCAGCTTTTGTGCAGCCCTGAAATCCCTGAATTTTGCAGAGATTTTGAGGCGAAAGCATGCAAAAGCAACGCCTGTTAACACTTGCACAGGGCACCGAGAGCGCGCTATCAGGTATTTACTTTGCTCTGCCGGGCATAGCTACAGGACGCTTGCCTTTTTCTACCCGCCAGTCCTGATAGGCCACCAGAATTGGGGCCGCAATCGCGATCGAAGAGTACGTTCCGATCAAAATGCCGATTACCAGAGCGAGGCTGAAACCATGAAGCACCTCGCCGCCGAATAAAAAGAGTGCCAGTACGGTAAGGAACGTGAGGCCCGCTGTCAAGATAGTTCTGCTTAAAGTTTGATTAATACTGCGATTAACGATATCCGACAGCTTCTCGCGCCGCATGAGTTTAATGTTTTCCCGAATGCGGTCAAATACCACGATCGTGTCGTTATTGGAGTAACCAATCAGGGTGAGGATGGCCGCGATCACGGTCAGCGAGATTGGGGTATTTGTGAGGGAAAAGGCTCCTACCGTGATCAACGTATCGTGGAAAACCGTTACGACGGCGGCAATTCCGTAGATCCACTCAAACCGGAATCCGAGGTAGATCAGCATTCCCAGAAGGGAGTAAACCGTGGCCAGCATGGCCTGACGGCGGAGTTGAGCTCCGACCTGGGGGCCGACGATTTCGACATTGCGGACGCCAAAATCCGAGAGGTAGAAGCCGTCCTGCAAGGACTGGACGACCGCCGGGTCGACCCCGGGGGCGCCTTTGAGTTCATCGAAGGAGGTCAAGACTCCGCTGTGGTCCTTGTCGCGGAAATTGACGATGGCTTGCGCCTGAGCGGCGTATTTCTGCTCGTCGCCGCCAATGTGCATGGGGTCTTTATCGACCAGATAATTCTTGATGGTGAGCACGGGAGCGTTGTTCAGATCTACTTTGCCGGCGGGTGCGTTATGCTCGAGGGCGTTAACGATCTCGGTCTTGCCGCGCTCGAGCGCCTGCTCGCTGGTTTCCTGCAAAGAAAGGTCGATGAGTTCCTCGTCGTTCGAGGCCTGGCCAAAGCGTTGAATACGGGCATTCTTCAGGCCGGCATGATCCATTGCGGCGCGAATCTCGTTGTCGTTGGGAGCATGAGAAAACTTGACGTAGACCAGAGTTCCGCCGCGGAAATCGATTCCATACGGAATGTGGTGCCAGAACAACATCGAAAAAATGCCAGCCACACTGAAGACCAGTGAAAAGGCGAGGAAGTACCACTTCTTGCCCAGGAAGTCTATGTTGGGATTGCGAAAGAACTCCACCTAAGTTTGCCCCTTGATTCTATGAGGTACGCATATTTTGCAATTTTGTAATCGGGTAATTTTGCAATTTCACACTTGCTACCAACTCGACACCTTTTCATTACCAGATTACAAAACTTGTGAATTACTAAATGCTTAACGCTTCACCGCGCTGCTTGCGGCTGAGAACCCAGTCAAATATGACGCGCGAGACGAACACTGCGGTGAAAAGGTTTGCCAAAAGACCGAAGGTCAGGGTCGTGGCAAATCCGCGCACCGGACCTGTTCCGAAAATGAACAGGATGGCCGCCGAAACGATGGTTGTGACGTGCGTATCGACGATGGTGATCCAGGCATGACTAAAGCCCTGATCCACGGCCGAGGGCGGCGTCTTACCGTTGCGCAACTCTTCTCGGATGCGCTCAAAGATCAGCACGTTCGAGTCCACGCCCATACCAACCGTCAGGATCACTCCCGCAATCCCTGGTAATGTCAGGACGGCCTCGAAGAAGCCCATGAATCCCAAAAGGATGATCAGGTTGAGAATCAGGGCGACATCCGCGTTGATGCCGGCTCCGCGGTAGTAGACCAACATGAAGATCAGCACCGCCAACATGCCGATCACGGCGGCGCGGACTCCAGCGCGGATCGAATCCGCTCCGAGCGAAGGTCCGACCGTGCGCTCTTCGAGATATTTCACGCCGGCGGGCAGAGCGCCCGAGCGAAGAATCATGGCCAGGTCCTTGGCCTGTTGCTCGGTCATGCGGCCGCCGCTGATCTGGCCGGTATCCCGAATAGGTTCTTTAATATTGGCTACTTCCTGGACCTTGTTATCGAGTACGACCGCGAGGCTGTCGCCCACATGGGCCGAGGTAAAGGCGTAGAAGCGTTGACCGCCTTCGCCGGTCAGGGTAAAGGAAACGCTGGGCTGCCCGTTTTCATCCCGGCTGGGGTCGGCGCTACGCAGATCCTTACCGGAGACGGCGGAAACTCGCGAGACCAGCCACCACTGCTCTCCGGTGGATCCCGGTTGGGTCACGCCGGGCAATAGCATGGCATCGGGAGGAAGAACTCCTCCTTTGTCCTGCAAGGCCGCTTGTTCGCTAGGATAGGGCCCGCCAAGCTGCTGCTTGATCTCCAGCATGGCGGTGGACTGCATGATGTCTTTCACGCGGGCGGGATCATCGACGCCCGGCAGTTGCACCAGAATCTGGTAGTCGCCGAGGCCGTGTTCCTGGATCGTGGGCTCGCTTACGCCCAGGGCGTCGATGCGATTACGGATGGTCTCAATGGCCTGCTGCACGGCGCGGTTTTTCAGGTCGGCCAGCATCTGGGGCTTCATGGAGACGGTCCAGGTATTGTCGGCACCGGAGGCGACTTCGTATTCCGGTAGTTGATCGTTCACGATGCCGAGCAGATCGCTGCGGGAACTGGCAGGGACGCCTTTAATGACGATGTGGTCGGGCTGGTTCTGCGGATCGGGCTTGGTAATTTCGGCGAACGGAATCTTCCGCTTATTCAACTGATCCTTGAGGACCTGGATGGCATTGTCGGAGTCAACGTTCACTGCGTCGTTGACCTGCACCTGAAGAATGAGGTGGGTGCCGCCGCGAAGGTCCAGACCAAGATGGATGCGGTTGGTCATGGCAGTGAGCAGACCTTGCCCGCTGAAGCTATTTGGAACGCCAAAAATTCCAAACACGAAGACAAGGAGGATGCCGATGATGAGTACAGCTTTCCAAAGAAGATTCTTGTTCATGACAGATTTGAGTGCGAAAAAATCGCTATTTCGTCTTGGTCTCGTCCTCGGCCGTCGTCACCTGCATGACCGAGGCCTTGGTGACTTCCACCCGGAGATTGTCGGGCGGGACGCGCAGATGCACCGAGTCGTCCTTGAGCGCAATGATCGTCCCCCGGAGGCCACCGCTGGTTGTGACCCGGTCTCCCGTTTTTAACTTATCGAGCATGGCCTGCCATTTTTTCTGGCGCCGCTGCTGCGGCATAATCAGCAAAAAGTAAAAAATGGCAAAAATGAAGATGAGCGGCGCGATGCCGAGCCATCCCATACCACCGCTACTTTGTACCGCCAATAATTGCATGTTCATGAAAGTGCAGCAGACAAGCCGAAGCCAGACCCACTGCGTCTGGTCTTGCCGAAGGTTCCAGCAACCTCAAATGAGGAAAGTGACTTCACCCCAGACGCACAACTCCAGCATACCGCAATCTGCGCCTGCCGTGATTTCACCTCGGGAATTCGGATCGATTTCGGCCGGAGTCCTTCAGCTTTCAGGCTTGATGCCGGGAGGTCAGCGGTTTCGTTTAAGACTAGCTACTGGAAAGAAAACGGGACGCTCCCAAGTCGAATAGAATGCCGTACCCGGCGCATAGTGTCAAGGTAGCAGCTCAGATTGTGAATGGTATTCAAAACCTGCGCCAATACCTCATTGGACGAATACAGGTGCCGCAAGTAGGCACGTGAATAGCGCCGGCAAACCCGGCACTCGCATTTGGGATCGAGCGGGCCTTCATCTTGCGCATAGCGGGCCTGCTTGATCGACACTTTTCCTTCCGATGTGAACAGGAGGCCGTGGCGCGCGGCCCGGGTAGGAAGGACACAATCCATCATGTCGACGCCAAGGCTCGCGTATTCGGCAATCTCTTCGGGAGTGCCGACACCCATCACGTAGCGGGGAGAATCTTTGGGCAGATGCTCAAGGGTGGCTTCAATCACCTCGCGCGTGACGGAGCGGGGCTCGCCGACACTCAGGCCTCCGATGGCGTAGCCGGGAAAACCGATCTCGACGGTGCGCTGGGCGGATTCCTTGCGGAGTTCGAGGTCCATGCCGCCCTGGACGATTCCGAAGAGGGATGGGGTGGAGTCAGGCGATGGAACTGCTGAGCTTCGCTCAGGCGGACAGTTGAGAGCGGCCGTCCCGACATGCCCCGCGAAGGACACAGAATTCCAGGGCACTTCGTGCTTATGCTCTTCGAAATATCTCTTGCTGCGGGCCGCCCAGCGCAGAGTCATTTCCATCGAGCGCTGGACATGATCCCGATCCGCCGGGTATTCGGTGCACTCGTCGAAGACCATGATGATGTCGGCGCCGATGCCGATCTGAGCCTGCATCGCGCTTTCGGGGCTGAAGAAGTGCGATGAGCCGTCGAGATGAGAGCGGAACGTGACGCCCTCCTCGGAGATCTTGCGGAGTTCTCTCAGGCTGAAGACCTGAAATCCTCCGGAGTCGGTCAGAATGGAGCGCGGCCAAGCCATGAAACGATGGAGTCCGCCTAGCTTGCGGATCGTCTCTATCCCGGGACGAAGATAGAGGTGATAGGTATTCCCCAGCAGAATCTGTACCCCGAGCTCTTCCAGCAGGTCCTGGGGAATTCCCTTCACCGTGGCAACGGTGCCGACCGGCATAAAAACCGGAGTCTCGATTTCTCCGTGAGGAGTGAGGATGCGGCCGGTACGTGCGGGTGCGGATCGGGAGTCGATTTCGAA
>DAIDGW010000200.1 GCA_027452245.1 Acidobacteriaceae bacterium | reverse complement strand
TCAATCGGCTGGCCAAAACCCGGTCCAGGGACAGAGTATTGCAGGCCAGAGCATACATGCGGGCGATCTTCGCGGAGGCAGTCGAACAGGATTTCCTTCCGAAAGACCCGGCGCGCTCGATAAAGGTTCCTTCTGAACTGCTTGAGACAGACAAGACAACTCTCAAGTGGGATCAACTGCGGACAGCCTTGTCCATTCTTCCTTTGCGGGACCGGATCGTGCTCAAACTCGATATGTCGAATGCCCTGCGGCCCGGAGAACTTTTCGGACTGCGGTGGGGTTGTTTCGATCCTGAGCGTTGCCAGATCGAGATCAAGGAGACAATCTACAAGGGAAAGATTCGTCCCTGGGGCAAGACCAAAGGCAGTCTCACGAAAATCCCGATTGCTGCGCAGCTCGCGGAAGAACTTCAAGCGTGGCGCAGACAGAGCTCGGAAGAGCAACAACACAAGAAAACCTGGCATGGGCCAATGGCGGATTCAGCGGAAGCGTTCATTTTTCCAGGGCGCAACGGTGGATTCATCGATTCAAGCAACTACCGGAAACGGGTGCTGCACAAGCTGGCGAAGCAACTGGGCTTGCCAAAGTTGACCTTCCAGGTCATTCGTCGAACCATTGCCACGCTGGCCAAAGATAAAGGCCACGTCAAGGACATCCAGGGAATGATGCGTCACTCCCGGCTGGCCACAACGACCGAGGTCTACATGCAGTCTCTGGAAGATGGAGTGCGCTCGACGGTGAACTCGATCTACGAGGAACTCAGTGACACGGGTACCTGGGGATCGGGGGCGGCAAGAAAAGCTCGTACCAATCAGAGAGGGCAGCAAGGGCAACAGCAAGCATCCGAGCTGACGAATTCAGCGCGGAAAACAACAACGACGCAAACAGAGAAACCCTGTGCGAAGCCGGTTCGAGGAGTGGTTTTGGAATTTGCGACAAGATTGCGACAAAGTCGAGAAGGGAGGGAGATTCTAAATGATTGATTTTATTGGTGGACCTGATCGGGATCGAACCGATGACCTCTTCCATGCCATGGAACTGGCGAAATTGTAAGTTATTGACGGCTATGTACTTAAAAGTCGGATGAGCCGGAAAAACCGGCCAAATCGGCGCATTTTGACACCAATTTGACACCAAAATTCTGCCGTCAATCTTGACACCAACTGGGCCGTGGGCTGAGTCGTGGCGGGTCAGCCCGCAATCCTTCTCCTTCATTCTGTGTCGGGCATCGCTTCCGTTGATCAAAACTGCTTCAACACACCGCAAGCAGCGATGTAGAGATATTTGCATTCGCGCTAATAGCCAGATGCTTTATTTTCGATTAAGATGAATATCGAAAATAGCAGCTCTCGCCATTTTCGTGCCAAGAAATTATGTCCAAGTCCCCCAACATTCCCGGCAGGATGATTTCCCTCGGTTCGTATTCGGCCTTTGTACCCACCCCTTTGCCTCCGGCAGTGGAATGGACGCCGCGGCTCATTCGCGTACTCTCCGACGCGGACCGGCTCATCGGGAGGCTGGCCGGCGAGGGCGGACGTCTGCCCAATCCTCATGTTCTGATGCGACCTTTCGTGCGGCGTGAGGCCGTCTTGTCCAGCAAGATCGAAGGCACGCAGGCCACACTCGGTGAATTGCTTGCAGCCGAGGCAGGAGCGGCAGTGAACCGCAGTCCTGAAGACCTGCGCGAAGTCGGCAACTATGTGGTCGCGCTGGAGCATGGTATCGTGCGACTCAAGGAGCTTCCCCTTTGCGTGCGCCTCGTTCGCGAGTTGCACGAGAAGCTGATGGAGGGTGCAAGAGGGCATCACGCAACTCCAGGCCGCTTCCGCACCACGCAAAATTGGATCGGCAAGCCCGGCAGTACGCTGGCGACGGCCACCTTTATTCCTCCACCGCCTGGTGAGGTGGAACCATGTCTCACGGCCTGGGAGAAATTTCTTCATGGATCGGAATTGCCACCTCTGGTGACGATTGCGCTGGCCCATTATCAGTTTGAAGCCATCCACCCATTCCTCGACGGCAACGGCCGCGTGGGACGGTTGCTCATCACGCTGTTTTTGATCGAGAGAAAAATTCTTCCTACTCCACTACTCTATCTCTCCGCATTCTTTGAAGCTAGCCGCCGAGACTATTACGACGGCTTGCGTGCAGTGAGCGGGCGCGGTGCATGGCAAGATTGGCTGGAGTATTTTCTACAGGGAATTGCACGCATGTCCGAGGATGCGCTGAGCCGGGCGACGCGCATCAACGATTTGCTTGTCCAATGGCGAATCGATTTGGCTGGCCAGTCGACGAATACGCCGCTGCGAGTGCTCGATCTTCTGGCGGCAAATCCCTTCGTTACAACCACCGGCGCTGCCAATCAATTGAACCTTGCTTTTACGACGGCGCAGCGCGCCATCGAGCGGCTGGAGCGAAATTGTGTTCTGCGCCCGGTTTCCGACTCGAAGCGCGGCCGGGTTTATTGCGCGCGGGCGCTGCTCGACATTCTTGAAGAACCGGCGCAGCTCACCCCTTTGAATGCCGAGTAAAGGGAAAGCCAGGTAGCACATTTGATTGCTTGCTGTGCCAATCGCGTTAGGCGCTTCTCGATTCCGTCATCCACGAGCCGAGCGCATGGCTTAAACTGGGTACGTTTTGAGGCAGATATTCTGTAGTCCATGTTGCTAAGTAGTGGAGGAGATGAGAGACGGCCACGCCGCCCAGCTCGGACAAGGAGTATTCGACATGAGATACTTTCCCGCTCATGTCGGTTCGAGTGATGATTCCATCCCGTTCCATTTGACGGAGGTGCTGGGTCAGCATTTTCTTCGACGCATCCGGGAATAGTCGGCGCAGTTCGCCGGGCCGTGCCGGACCTTGCTGAAGCCGACAGAGTATGCCGATCTTCCATTTTCCCTGAACCAGCGCCAGCGCAAATCGGATCGCGGCTTGTTCCTTGGACGAAAACTGGCGGTATTCCGAAATTGCGTGGTGTGTGGGTTGCGACGGACGGAGACGGCTCAGTCCACAGCCCATTGCGGCTGTAGGGTTATGCCTGTAGCCGTCTTTAGTTCCATCGAGATTGGCCTCAACCGCCGTCCTCGCCACACAACACCGCCGCTACTCGACATTGGCGGACTTGCGCACGCACTCCTCGGGCAATTCTTCAGAGGCGTGTTCCGTACTTACTAAAGGCACCTCTGGAAGCCGTTTGGGGCATGGATATTGGAAGTCTTTTCACTATGGCGGCAATCTCATCGCCTATACTTCTGGATAACTGGTGGTCAATCCCCCTCGCGCAGACGCTCGCAAATGCCGCCAAATGGTCCTCGCTGGCAAGATCGGACGTGGAGTTGGGCCTATTCGACCGGGCATCCAGCTTCTGATCGGGTGCTGGAGGCCGCTGCCCAGGCAGCCTGGTCTTACGCTCTTCTTTGCGCCTGGACATATCTATACGATCACGATGCCGCGCACGATTTGATGGATCACGCCGTTCACAATGCAGCGGATTACCTCGGGCGACACCCCGATGCGCTTCAAGTCAAATTGACAGCGCATGTGAAGAGCATCCTCCGCAGACGCGCGAAACGGCTTGCAGCGAAGCGCAGCCGCGAGCTTTCGCATGGCTCTCTTGCCGATCTGGAGCCGATGTACGCTGAACGGCCTGAGATCGAGCAGCGCGTATATGCCAGGGAACTATTGGCGCAACTGTCCCCATTTGCAAATTCCATCGTTCATTGGCGCTGGATGGGATACTCGTGGCGGGAGATTGCGAAGCAATTGGATATGGACCACACAGCGGTACGCCGCGCATACTTTCGGGAGTTAGAATCGGTTCTTCAGAACCTCTCCCGGTCTGGAGATTCTTCCCAATGCGATTGAATCTGCAGTGGCCCTCACGAGCCGAGGACCGTTTCGAGAAATGGATCGAGCAACGGCATCAGGAGCGGGTGCTCGCAGGTGAGACGACACCGCAAGGCCCCTGCCCCGGAGAAGACTTTCTACAGAAACTGGCCCGCAAATCCAGGGACATCCGTCTTTCCGATCCGCGTGTCGATCACGCCGCAACCTGTCCTGCCTGTATGCGTCGTCTATTGACGATGCGGCGCGAACATCAGTCGCGGCAGCCAAAGCTGGTGCTCACAACCGCTGTTGCGACGTGTGTCGTCATCGCAGCGGTCATCACGATTGCTCGACACGAGCTGCAGAAGCATTCGTTGGCGACAAATAGCGCGGTTGTCTCCGAAACGGTCAATCTGTGGGACGCTGGTGCATTTCGAGGCCAGCAGCGGGGGCAATTGCAATCTGTCACGCTGCCTGCCGCTCGTGTTCGGCTGACCATCGTCATGCCGCGCTTCAGTTCCCCTGGCCAATATGTCGTGGCGGTCACGCATGGTCCAGATGGAAGTGGATTGATTAGCGAAGCTGT
>DAIDGW010000199.1 GCA_027452245.1 Acidobacteriaceae bacterium | reverse complement strand
ACTGATCAGCGGACGCAGGGCCTCGCGCAGCGTCGGGCGCGAGGTGATGAAGACCCAGCCTTTACGGGTCTCGGCCCATTTGGTCGCCGTCCATGTGGATGTTGTCTCATCCTGTTTGGGCAGCAGCCGGAAGCTATCAGCGGTCATATTGAGCGAGCCGAGCACGCCTTCGCGCTGGTGCGGAGCACGCGGGTCAATGAGCGCCCAATACTCGGTCTTGCGCACACGCTGGTCGATCTCCGCCGGATTCGACATCCAGTGAACCAGCTCCGCTGGCGTGGGCAGATAGGTCAGCAAATGAGCAAAGATTTTCTGCGGCGCTTCAACAAAGAAGCGGTTGGTGACCCCTTCCGGTTGGTACATGGAAACGGCGAGGGCCTTGGCTTCGGCGCGACGGCGCAGCTCCAGCGACGGACTCCAGAACGGCATCCGTGCGTCGAGTGGGTTGAGCACAATGTCACCGCGATGCGGGTCGTAAAACTGCTTCACGAATTCGCAGGCCGGGTCGTAGATGATAGCGCTCTCGCGGCGCGCCTCCACCTGCAAGAGCATCTGGCGGATGATGCTGGTCTTGCCTGATCCAGTATCCCCGACAATCAGGAAATGCTTGTTCTCGGCGTCGCGCGGGATGCGCAGCGGTTGCTTGCTGCGATCCGTAGTGATGCCGATCCCGTCGCCGGCGATTTCCTTATTAAAACCCTTCGGGCTGACGAGAATGGGGCCTTTCAGCCGTCGTCCATAACGCAGGTCTTTGAGCCGACGAATGTCCTTCGGAATCGAGAGTGGAAGTTGGATCAGAAAGACCGCAAGACCAAAGACAAACTGCCAGAAGAAGAGCCGCCAGATTGGAAGATCGCCGTAAATCCAGTGACTGATCCAGGCGTGCAGGGTCTTGTTCGAGTAACGACGCGGAGCCTCGCGAAAGAGCACCCGGTAGCCATCTTTGCGGGCCTGATCCGACAGCGCGAAGAACAAGGGCTTGCCAACAGCTTGCGGCGTCTTTCCGCGTTGTACATCCGCATTCAGCGCCGGGCGTACCTGCGATTTTCCACCTTGAACCAGAACCAATTGATAGGCCCCCCAGGGATGTAACGTGCCCAGAGTTTCCGTTCGCAAAGAGTACGGCAGGTAGTACCGTTCGAGCGGCGAGAGGCCGTAAGCAACGCGCAGCCAGACGAGGAATCCGGTGAAAACGACCGCGAGAAACAATGCTCCCAGCGTGTAGAGATACCCGCGCGGCGGCCAGATCAGCGACTCTTTGCGGCCCCAGTGTTCTACACTCGTCATCGTCAATTCTCCTTCCCCTGCGCGCGCCGGTTCAACAGTTCCAGTGCCTGCGCGGCTTTGCCTTTTTGCACCTGGCGGAAGCGTGCTGCAATCTCATCATGGGCCAGCTTTTCGCCGCACAGAAGCGGTTCCAGTGTGCTCATCAGCAGCATCTGAAGCCCTACGAGTTCGGTGAATATATGGCGTTCCATCTCTTCCCTGTTTCGATGGATGGTCGCGCGGAGAAGAATCTCCCGCGCCCATTCGCTGGGCGCCTTGCCGTCCTCCTCCGCAGCGGCGACGATCTTCCTTTCCTCATCGGGTGTCAGCTTGGTCCCGATGCTGCGGGTGCGCGCCACACGTCCTCTCAATCGCTGCTGAAGATGAGAGCTGGTTATGTTGCCGCTTTGCATGTATCCTCCGTGCGCTTCGCATGAACTTTTCTCGATAGACCCGGTTCCTTGTAAGGAACGTGATCTGACGGAACAGCAATCATTCCAACAAGTTCGCAGCGAGGAACCGAAGTTCCTCGGCAGTACCCTTTCAGGGGTGGAGTGTCG
>DAIDGW010000198.1 GCA_027452245.1 Acidobacteriaceae bacterium | reverse complement strand
GGGACCAACGCTCAAGGGTCGCGCGGACGTCTTCGGTCAGAGTGATGACAGAGGCGCGTCGCATGGGCGTATTCTCCTTTCACAAGGATATACCCCACGCAACACAATAAGTTTTGAGATTTCCGCGTCACTAGACTAGTTCCTGCTGGCTTGGATGGAGCAAATCTCACACAGGGAACGGTTCGCCTGAGGCCATCATCCGAAGTCTTAGGTCAATTCCTCGCTCACTATCTAGCAAGCCCTCAAGCTCAGCGTTGGATGAAAGAGCGTTACGTGGGTTCAGATATGCCTCGTATTAATGTTGAGCACACGAGGATAATCCCTGTTCCCGTGCCTTCCATTGAAGAACAGGGCGAAATCGTTCGCCGTGTTGCTGTGTTCCTCACGCTCGCCGATTCCATTGAACAGGGGGTGACATCAGCCCTCCGGAGGGTCGAGTCGCTCACGCAAGCCGTCCTGGCGAAGGCGTTTCGGGGCCAGCTAGTACCTACGGAAGCAGAACTTGCACGGCGAGATGGACGGACCTACGAACCGGGGAGCGAGCTTCTTGCTCGGCTCAAGGCGTCCACAAACGGCGAAGTGAAGACGAAGCGGACTCGGGCGAAGAAGTCCTCGAAGCAATCGGCGGGCACCGGAGATGGGACGCTCGAATTCATGGATGGCTAGAGAGGGAGAGAAGATTGTGGCAGGTCAATCCCGAGTAAGCTCGAATCTGATAGCTAACCCTTCTTCGGCACAGACGTTGAAAAAAGTGCGAAGGTTTTCTTTTTCGTAACCAAGTTGCGGAGCCCTTCGCCACTCTGCGGTCCTCGCGATTTCGCCGACCTTTTCCGGTGGCCAAAAACTATTGTCTTCCTCACCGGTGAATTCGTCCGTCACGCGAGCAAGAATGTTTTCAGAGATAAGCCCAATGACTTCGCCTTCCGAAATCATGTAGGCTGGCTCGCCCCAAATCTTGGACAGCTTCTGCGAAGCTTCTCTGAAGGGCTTCAGTTGATTTCCTGTGAGGGGTGAACCATCACTTGAGCATGCCGTAGCGGTCCACCGATATCTCGGGCATGTGGCTTCAAAGTCGGACATAGAGGTACTTTTACATAAATCGCGTTAAATCACTATTCGCTCAATTTCATCGAGCGATATCGCGTCCGAGGTCCGCTCCTAAAACTTCGTCGGCTTCGTCGGCAATGGCTCTCCAGCCTCAAAGCAGGCCGTGATACCGGTTGCACGGAAGGTGTGATTACCGACACGCTTTGAAAACATTGCGGCGGTTTGACGCTTCACCATATCGGGAGGGTTGTTATGTCTCACGAGAAGTCTGTACCGGGTGGGAATTTGCCGCTGGGGAACTCCTCGAGCAGGTGGACACGAGAGCCCTCAGCTCGGTGGCGAGACGTTCGACAAGCTCTGCAAGGTGAATGACCGCGGTCTCCTTGATGATCAGCTTCTGACCAACCTTGTAAGTTTGATCTTGGCTCTTCTCGACGTATTTCTGATCAACGAGCCCTTCCCGGTGTGCAAACAGGTGCCTTTGCTGGAAGAAAACTCCCAAAGTGGCGAAGTCGGAGGCATTGAGGAGATCCTCGTAACCCTTGCCGGTGGCAGATCGCCAAACTGTGCTCGATTCGCTGAGGTTCTGGAAGAGATTCTCGCGAACTTTGATGCTGGCTGTGTTCGGAAGTCGATGGAAGGTAGCTTCGGCAAAGCGCTGGAATGATGCGACGAGCCGAACGAGACCGCTTTCGAGGATTTGCCGACAAGTATCCGTGGCGGCATCCTCTCCAGCGTCGGCGCTCACCATTTGTCTAATGGCATCAAGAGCCACGACTGAAGCCCGAACCGCCTCGACGGCCTTCTCGAACGTGGTAGACGCCGAGTTGTGGCCGCAAGCGGGGCAAAAGAACGCCGCCCCGAGCGAACTGTAGCGGCACGCGCATACTTCGCAGACGAAATGCTGTCTGAGTCTGTCGGCGGCTTCCGGGGGGACCGCGATGATCGATGAACCGGGGCGGTATGAAAGTGAGAGACTGATGAGTCCACCGCGTGGTTGCCGAGAGTTGAACCGGCTACTGTCTTCGCGTAAGGCGCCTTGAATCACTTTCTGGATGTGGGAGCGGGCAGCCCGGCTGATGTAGTCCTGCTGAGCCGCGGTGTTCCAGTTCGTCCCCTTGGATTCGTGGCGGCAGATTGGACAGTAGACGGCTTCGTCCCGAACTTTCGCCTTCCAATCTTCCAGGACGACTTTGAAGTCAGACTGGCACACTTCTGATGGGCAACGCCGGTCGATCTGGCCGTCCTCGTCGAGGCGGATTTGGATTGGGACCTGGGTCCCACGTTCCAGTCTTTTCAGATCGCGAATTAGCTTGTCGAACACGGCGAGTCGCTCCTTTTTAGGCTTCCTATTGCAGCAGGAACGAAGGTTCGTATCCGGGTTGCTGATTTTCCATGATTTGAACTTCTCGACACACTGCGTTCAGACGATGGCCGATGAAACACGCGCCCGCGAGTGGACCGTAGTAATAGAGCAGAAGCCGAGTCGCTCCCCAGTGCTTCACGAAGTCGCGCAAGAGTGACTTTGCCGCGATTGCCAATGCGACGGCGTCGCCCGCACCCCGTAGGCAATCATGTCCGAGCTCGCGACTGGGCCGTAACAGGAGCAGTGAAGCTACTTTTTCCTTTCGCTGTTCAAGGTGCTGTCTCACGTCGGACTCTAGCGATCCCGTCACGCTGATGCCAACGGCCACAGTGAATCCTTCTCCGTCGATGGCTTCGCCGGCAATCGGACCCGAAGAAAGTACGGAGAAGTCAGGGCTTGGCGTAGCGTCTGTCCGCCAGAGCTGGCCCTGTTGATCGATTTCGATCGTGTAACGGTTGACCTCGGAGAAGGTAGACCCGAATGCGAACCAGGCAGAGAGGCGAGCCTGACCTCTCGCCCTTATAAGTCTGCACGAGGTTTCTTTATTGATCCGGCCTTCGACTTCTTCGAGATGAGGCAGGAGTACCTCGTTCCAATCGGCAGGATTCTTAAGACCGTGTCCCTTCTTGGCCGGTGACCCGATAAAGTGGTCACGCCAATCAATCTCAAAATCCGGGTCGATGTCGAATCTCTGATCTTTGATTGTCAGAAGATAAACGTGAACTGATGGCTCTTGGTCGGGGGGAAGGTACAAGTCATGCTGCTGGAGCACTTGCTCGAGCATATCCTTCGTCAAACATTGAGTGCCTACTTTGACCCACTCGCGGACGATACCAACGCAAATCAACAGCGCGGTGGCGTCTGACTTGAGGCGTAGGCTATCCATGCGCTCAGCAACGCGTAGGGTCATCTCATCCCAACAGTCAAAACCAAGCTTGAACCTTAGAGACTCACTGAATTTGAAAAACTCGGGATAATCGATGCCGAGATGCTGGAGCCATGAGTCTCGCAGCTTGCCAATGTCGGACCGGGGCGTGGCCTTGAAAAACTGCTCAGAGAACCCATTGTCTCTGCCGCTCATGCAGGTCCTTAGCTTGTCTTCCCCATCCCAGGTCCAATTACTTAAAAGGTGGATCTCGATTTGACGAGCCGGAGTACGCGTATTGAGCATCTGCCACGTCCGAAAGAGCTTTAGAAGCAGACTCGACTCGTTGGGCTTGTTGTCGATTAGAACTTGAGTTGAGTAGGTGTCTCGATGATCTACGTGGTATTTGATTTGGTAAAAGCGGTCGGGAAGCTGTGAGGAAGGTTCGTGCTGAATCGTTACGTCGTCCGCAGAGCCAGCCCTCTCATCTTCGACGCAAACGCTCGCAACCTGTTTGCGCGGCATCAAGAGCTCAAGGACGTGATGCCAGGCGAGAAGGTGCTGGTAATCGTCGCCACTCAGTCGAGCCGCTACTTGGTTTGCCATGCCTTACCTCGTTGGTGCATTGGTGATTAGGACAGCGGGAACAGCGGTCCAAACACCTCGTTTCGCCAAACCTTCAGCGCCTCACCGTTCTTCCCCTGAGTCTCCAGTTGGATCGCCCGAGCTGCTGCGTCAGAGGCCTTGCCGAGTGCTGTCCTAGCAGCCTGTTGCTTCGCCGAATCCATGGAGTCGCTTACCGGCGGACCAAGTCCAGCGGGATCATTCCAAGTCTCATTGATCCGATCTGCAAGTGAAGCGAAAAAGGCCTTCATCTCATACCGGTAATCGCCGCCGAACGGTGGAGTGAGGATCTCTAAAGCCATGACCTCGATCAGAAACGACGGCTTGATTGGCTTACCCTGGTGGCTGTTCCACTTCTTGGCCATGCGGACCAAGCCCTTCCATTCTCCTGAGAACTTGCTTTGAGCCTCTATCGCTTTGTCCGCATGGACACGAGGATCGGTCTCTGTCCATCCTTTCGAGGTAGCCGTGTCGGGAATCTCGTAGTAGTCGTCCTTAGCAAATGCGGGGACGACATCGAAGCTCATAACCTTATCGCCGGTCTGCTCGTCCTCGTCAGGCGTCACACCAAAACGTACCGTTACTGACCGGCGCTGTCCCCCGACGTTCGCCTTGCCGTACTTTTCGCTTAGCGCATCTTCCACATCCTTCAGGAGAACCGAAGGCGGCTTGTCGCGGTAGTGGCGGTCTTTCTCCCCGAGCACGCAGAAGATGTCGACATCCTTGAGCGGCTTAGTCTTGGTCCATCGCTTATACGACCCGGTCAAGAAGTCGTGTTCGATGTGGAATTTCGAGTCCATGTGACTTCGGATTTCCTTTTGACGGCGAGAGGCATCCTGCTGCTCTCCTTCATGGAGCTCCAGGCGACTACGGAACTTCTTGAAAGCATCCTTCACGGAAATCATTGCGCTCGCCTCCAATAAGCCGTCCCAGTGCTCAGCCCATTCCCATCGATGGTCGTACCTATCGCTTGTCGAACGAAGCCATCGGTGGACCGAAACGCGGCCGGCGCCCAACCGGTCACATCGGGACGTCCTGCCTTCGTCGTCGTGATCACCTCGTAATCACAGGCGCTAGGCCACTGACCGGCTTTGCGGATGTGGTACTTGATGTCCTCAGTATTCACCCACATCGAGCCGTCTCCCTGAACCCCGTAGACGATATCGAAGTCCCAACGGCCCACCAGGCCGCCGGTGCTTGGGTTGTAGACTTCGAGGACGACCCCTTCTAGATGGCGTGTCTCCAGCCACTTGCTGATTCCGCACTGAAGAACGGTCCAGTTATTCGCCAGCTTTTCAGGGCTCAGCCCGCTCTCGCGGATGATCTCTTTGAGAGACCTGAGCATGTTGTCAGCCACGTAGGTGACCGAATGGGTGTACGTGTTTACCGAAACAAAGGTGCTCATGATCGGAAGAATGCCTCCGGATTGATGGTGGCTCCGGCTGCCTTCCGTTCGCTCTCTTCGTCGGAAGTTTCCGTAAGCAGCGGCTGAGACATATCTCGTGCGGTAATCCTCGACGACCGTTTCTCAAGGGATTCCCGAACCCAATTCAGGTCCTCCGCAGGAACCGGCAGGCTCATTGACCAGTCACCCTCGGTGGGGCAGGTGGCTAGCTTCTGCTCGTTCGCCTGTTCTCCCTCGATGGCGTCCTCATCATATAGACAGTAGATTCGGACACGGGGACCGCTGCCGTAAACCACGATGGGCGCGCTTCTCATGGCCTGAGACGCGATCAGCGACGAGGCTATCCCGCCCACGCTAAGCAGTTCTGTCTGCGCGGTAGACCCCCCCGGCGCCAGCAGGTCGACGATGATCTGCCACGCTTCCGAGGCTGGACGTGCAGGGGTCGCCTTGATCTTTCGAGCGACGACGGTCATGCCGAGCCTCCCTTCGTTGCCTTCAGTTCACGCTGCGCGTGCTCGACCGCCCGCAGAACGTCGGCCGCCTTCAGCTTTCCAGGATCCGTGGCTGTTCTCTTATCGAAGGTGCAGGCGGAGAGAACGAGTTTCCGGATCCGGCGACCGTCCAGGCCGACGCAGAGCGACGAAGCCCTCTCAAAATCCGGCTCGGAGGTGATCGAGCTAAGACCAGGAAATACTTTCGCGAGCGAGGAAACGGTCGACCCCAGAATCTGGTGGCATGCTTCGCGTCCCGGCAAGTCGATCGTCTCAACGAGATCGGCTCGCGAGAGGAAGGCCGAATCGACCGCGCGCGTAAAGTTGCTCGTTGCGATGAAAAGTAGGTTTGGGAAGCGGGAAGCAAGCTGGTCGAGCTGGGCCAGTACTGCGTCGGTTGCCCTGTGGACGTCAATCGGGTTCGCCTCAAGACTCATCTTCGAACGATCGGCCGCGAGGGTTTTGACCTCATCAAGGAGGACGATAAGGGGACCTTTCTCTGCGTACTCGGCAACCGTCAGGCTCAGTAAATCTCGCACAGCGCGTTGACTGCGACCGAGAGCTGCGCTGGCGAGCGCATGCGGCTCAACTTCGATATAGAGAAATGATCCGAGTCCCGAGATCGTCTCGGCGGTGCGCGCGGCAAGTGCTCTTCCGAGCGAAGTTTTCCCCGTACCAGGTGGCCCATGCAAGACGATCAGTCCATGGAGCGGTACTTCGGTCCGCTCTACCAGAGGGCGAACGGTGAAATTAAGAATGGCTTGGCAGAGAAGCCGATCCTTCACCGCCGAGTCGAGGATGATGGCGTCCCAAAGAGCCAGAAACTCAGCATCCGGCAGCTTTCGGCTGTCGAGAACGCCTGGGGCCTCGACTCCTCCTGAGCCTGACCCGCCGGTGATCCTTCGCATCGCTATACCTCCTCCATTAGCGTTGGTGTAAGGTTCGAACTTTGACTTCATCGAACTGATCTCCTTGGACTTTGATTTGAAACTCAACTCAATAATACTATACAAACGCTTCAATCAGAAGAGCGACCTCTGGCCGGTCGCCTGCTCTTGCGACTCAAACAACCGCTTCTTATCGTCGATGTAAAGCAGGTTGAGCTGCTTCAACCGGACGGTCAGGGCGGAGATGCTGACTTCGAACCGCTCCGCGAGCCGGTACAGCGGCGGCCAGCTCCTTCTATCGATCTTCAGAGCCTCTTCGGTGATCAGTCGCTTCGGCATTGAGAGCGCTGCCGCGTAGCGATTAACTGCGCGGGCCTCGTCTGGGTCATCCGCTCGCTTCTGAATCTGTCTGAGCAGCTCCTGGCCTTCGGGCGTCTTGATCAGCGCGCTCATCACCCTGATGTCTCCTGTGGGCGTGCTGCGTCGGACGAACCTCGTGTCCTCCTCGAACATGAGGAGTTGTCCAGGTTGGTCGTTATGGCCGAACAGGTCCCAATGGCCCATCTCGTGGCCCTTGGTCGACCGTTCTAGGCCCGGTTTTTGTTCGAACAATGCGCGGCGGTTCTCGTTCAGGATGATGAGCTTCTCCTCCATCCGTAAGCCGCCGTAGATCAACTCCCCAGGGAGTTCCTCGATTTCCTCCCATAAGATGTCGAGGCCGAGAAGGCGCTCGGCGATATGCTCAAGAGGGATTGGCGGCTCAACGGGCTTGCCGAGGATCTTCTCTAGTTCGGCGATCCGCTGCTCTGCGAGTTCCTCGATCGCGGCGTTGCGATAAAACTTCACTCTTCCCTCCGATTCTTGATTCGTTTGAGGGAATCGAGGAGTTTATGCCACTCCTCCTCGCTGAGGTTCTCGTTAACCGCAGATCGGAAGAAGGTTCGAGCGCCTTCGCTCTTCTTCATTTCTGAACCGAGGTCGGCCGGGGCCTTGTCTGCTAGGGCGAGAAGGTCGTCCCTGTCTCCGCCGAGTTCCTCGGCAAGTGCGATGATGGCGGCGGCGGAAGGTGGGGGAAGGCGGTCGTTCTCAATTTTGCTCAGATACGTGAAATCAAATCCTCGACGGTCTTCCTCCCTCATGCGAGCTGCAACCCTTTCGGCAAGCTCGCGCTGGGTGAGCGGAGGGGTCATCGCTTTTCGCAGGTCTCGGATGGTCTGACCGAAGGTTTTCTTTGCTGCCATGATGATTAAGTGTAGCCATTGTTGAGTTGAGAGTCAACACGAGACACGGATCTTTGATCTCGTCCCGGTGGTGGAGCAGGGCTGGGTTCTGCCGGCCTCCTGCCGTTCGTGACTTTCTCAGAACGGGCCATTATCCTACGCAGGAAAGCGGCCGCTTTCAGGCAATTTGTCCCTCGGGAACCCCATCTTATCGGAAGCCCCGGTGGGGCCGACGATCGACACTCGCGTTTCTGTGGGACACTTGCCCTATTATTCCACGATCCGGAAGTGTTTCACGGAACAAACGGTGCCCGAACAAGCACTTACGACTCCGTGAAACACTCGAAGATCGACCTGAGAGTTTCAAAATTAGTCGTTGGTGGGACACTTATCCACAGGCTGGGAACCTTCTCTGTCCCCTATCCGGGAAGCCTCCTCACCGTTTCCCGAAAAGCCTCCGAACCGCATCCAGAAGTTCGGCCTCTGAGTTCGCCCCTTCGAGGTTCTCTCCCTCCATCCGCTCCAACAAGACCCCGAGCGCGACGCGCATCACCGTGTTCGCCGTGATGCGTTCGCCCTTCTTGGTTCGCCGCCGATGCAACTCCTTGGCGAGTGCCTCGGCTCCGTCCCGCAGCTCCTCGTTGAGGAGCACGGTGACCCGCTCGGTGTAGACCTCGGTCTTGTTCTCGCGGCTTGTGGAGACCGCCTTCTCGTCCTCGAAACTGGGCGATGGCTCGATCTTCTTCTGCGGCCGGGGGGCAACGGCCGGCTTTGGCTGTCGCACTTTCAGAGGCGCAGGAACAACGGCAGGAGCCGACTCCCTTCCCTCACCTTCCGGCTCTGAGCGCATCGTCAGGACTTCGAGCTTCGGGGTTTCGGGCACTGCCTCGACCACCGGAGCGACCACGACGGGCCGCGGCGTCTCAGCACGCGTGTCGCGAAACGGGTTGTCGCGGACAGGACGAGCCCCGGCGCTTCCGAGCGACCCGAGGCCGCCGAAGCCCTTGATGCCTGTCGCCAGGTCTGCGTCTGTGACCTGCCCCTTAGCCATTTACGACCCGTGCAGCTTCGGCATAGGGCTCAAGGCGCTGAAGGAGCTCTACCGCCAGGGCGGTGTAGTCCTCGGTTCCCCTCCCCTTTGCGGAGTTTTCGTAATCAAAGATGGTCTTCTGAACGCTCGGTGCGGCTTTGGCCTTCGTGTTCACCCGGATTTTCGTGCTCAAGAGATTGTCGCCGATCTCCTTGCGGAGCATGGTCTCGACCTGGCGACAGATCCGCTCGTTGTGCGAATACAGGGTCAGAACCACGCCCAACGCGGCGAGCTGCGGGGCGAGCTTCTTCATCTTCATGATCGATTCGGAGAGCAACGAGAGCCCGACCATCGGGAGGTATTCGGCGCTGCACGGGACCAGGAAGAAGTCGCTCGCAACGAGCGAATTCATCACGACCAGCGAAATCGATGGGGCATTATCAAGGAAGACGATGTCGTAGTCGGCAAGCCGCTTGGTCTTCGAGAGACAGCTCTTGAGAATCGTCTCGCGGCCGACCACGTTTACGAGGCTGATATCCGCCCCGGCAAAGTCCTCGGTGATTGGAATGATATCCAGGCCCTTGGTCGGCGTCTCCTGAATCAGGTCATCGAGCGAGCTCTCGTCGAGGAGCGCGTCGTAGAGGGTGCGCATCCCCTCCACCCACTGGATGGGCCCTATCAGGCTCGCTGTGAGGTTCTGCTGAGCATCCAGGTCGATCGTCAGCACTCGCTTGCCGGCGCGAGCCAGAGCGGCGCCGAGGTTCACGGTGAGCGTTGTCTTGAGACATCCGCCCTTGTGATTGACTATGCTGATGATCGTGGGACGGTTCATCGTGCGCTCCTTGCTTGCCTGTCGGTTAGCCAGTCCTCAAGGTCGCTGCGACGGAACTTCCACCGCCCTCCCGTTGTGAGACGGAAAGCAGGGATCTCGCCCTCTGTGATGAGCTTGTAGTGTAGTGACTCAATCTGATGCAATCTTATCCAAGGCGGCCCGGGCGCGGGCGACTTTTTCGAGAATGTCCTGCGCCTTCGCCGTCCAGACGAACGGTTTGGACTCGCTGTTGTGGTCATTGACGTAGCCGAAGATCGC
>DAIDGW010000197.1 GCA_027452245.1 Acidobacteriaceae bacterium | reverse complement strand
AACTTCATCTACGTGCTCGATTACGAGGTGAATTACTACCAGGAACTCAGCAACTTTGAGACCGCGCTGGCCCGGATGGAGCCGCTGGTCAACACCGATTTGACGGAATAGGAAGGAACAGTCATGAAACTTGCTTTGACGACACGCGCACTGGTGATTGGAATTGGGTTCCTGGTTGCCGGAATCCTGATCGGCGGCGGGGCCGCGTATTGGTATGCGGCGCGCAAAGAGGCTGCCGCCGTCCGCCAGAACGCCGCCGCATCGGCTGCGCAGCAGGGATCCGCGAAATCCAGTGAAATGGCAGGCATGCCCGGGATGGATATGTCCAGTATGCCGGGAAAACAGAACAAGGCAGAGGCCTCCGGCTCGGTGCAGGATATGGGCAATATGCCGGGAATGGATATTTCCGGCAAACAGCCTCAGGGAAGCCCCGCCGCGCCCAGTCAGGGCATGAGCAACATGCCGGGAATGAACATGCCGGGAAACTCTGGGAGCCAGACGCCAAGCATGGAGAGCATGGCTCCCGGCTCAGTCCTGCTCGATGCAGCCACCCAGCAGAAGATCGGCGTCACCTACGCCACGGTTCGGCGTGCCCGCCTGGAGCGGACGATCCGCACGGTGGGACTGATACAGATGGACGACGAGAAAATCTCCCGCGTCCATGTGAAGGTTGCCGGCTGGATCGAGGACGTCTATCTCAATTATGTTGGCAAGCTGATCAAAAAAGGACAGCCCCTCTTTACGCTGTACAGCCCGGATCTTGTCTCCACCGAGCAGGAGTATCTGATCGCGCGCAAGGGCCAGCAATATCTGGCGAAAACTCCGTACACCGATATCTCCTCTGACGCGAACTCACTTCTGAACGCGACCCGCGACCGTCTGCGCCTGTGGGACATCAGCGACGCGCAGATCCATGACCTTGAGACCAGTGGCAAGGCCCAGCGCGTCATGACGCTCTACTCGCCGATCAGCGGCTTTGTGATGACCCGGAACGCCTATGAGCAAACCTATGTGACGCCGGAGACCGATCTCTACGATATCGCCGACCTTTCCACTATCTGGGTCTACGTGGACATCTTCGAGTACGAGGCGCCGTTTGTTCATGTGGGCCAGACCGCCCAGATGCAACTCAGCTACTTTCCCGGCAGAACCTATCGCGGGAAGGTGACTTACATTTACCCGACTCTCGATCCGAAAACCCGGACCATCAAGGTTCGTCTGGAGTTTCCAAATCCTGGCTACGAACTGAAGCCCGACATGTACGCCGACGTCGAGCTCAATGTGAACTACGGAACACAGACCCTGGTGCCCAGCGAAGCGGTGCTCAACTCGGGCACGCGGCAGGTGGTCTTCATCGCCAAGGGCGATGGCTACTTTGAGCCGCGCGACATCAAGATCGGCGATCAATTCGACGGACAAACCGTGGTGTTGGCCGGCCTCAAACCCGGCGAGAAGATCGTCGCTTCAGGAAATTTCCTGATCGATTCCGAAAGCCGCCTGGGCGCAGCCATGCAGCAGATGATGGCCTCCATGCCCGGAATGGATATGGGGAAAGGCAAGAAGTAGGTGTGTCATGCGAATAAGACCCAACTTCATCGGCATTCTCGCGTTGGTGGTGGTCCTCGCCGTTCTGGGCGGCGCCTGGTATTTCGTAAGCCACCGGCAGCCGAAGGTTTGCCCTTTCTCGGGCCGCGAGATTCATCCGCAAACACGGGCGCTGGTCACGGTCGGAGGGCGGAGATATGAGACCTGCTGTGTCCGGTGCGCCATTATCGAGGCCCAGCAGACAGGGAAGCCGCTCGAAGTTCTCAAGATTGCAGACTTTGAAACCAGCAAGCTCATCGATCCCAAGAGCGCATGGTTTGTGGAGAACAGCAACGTGAACCTCTGCATGCGCATGGCGCCGGCTGTGGAGAGCCGCGGCAGGGAATCGGTTTACGTTCGCACCTTCGACCGCTGCTCTCCAAGCGTGCTGGCATTTTCAAGCGAGCAGCACGCGCGCGCCTTTATCGCGCAGCACGGCGGTGTGCTGAAGCGCCTCACTGACCTGCAGGCTGAAGCCACAACGACCACCCGGAAGGTGCAAAAGCCATGATTGAAAAGGTTATCGATTGGAGCAGCAGGAACAAGTTTTTCATCTTCCTGGGATTGTTTTTTGTCGTTGCCTGGGGGATCTGGGCGCTCAAGAATACGCCGCTTGACGCCATCCCGGATCTTTCCGACAAACAGGTGATCGTGTTTACGGAATGGGAGGGGCGCAGCCCAGATCTGGTAGAAGACCAG
>DAIDGW010000196.1 GCA_027452245.1 Acidobacteriaceae bacterium | reverse complement strand
ACTTCGCGGGTTGTGCCATCAATGTTGTAACGGTCAATGTCAATGTCGGGGAAATCGTAATAGGTGCGGATTTCCTGGATCTGTCGTAAGGTATCTTGCAGCGCTCGCCAATCCCAAAGGCGGACGTTCTGAAGCGTTGCTTGGTTGTTGGCTGCATCTGCGGCTTCGACTGTGGTTTCGGCGGGAAACTCGCGTTGCGTGACATGGTCTAATCCGTACGCCTGGCGTGTGAACGCTGTGTTATAGACGATGTACGGTTTCTCGCGAACAAGTTCGTTTGGTTTCACGATGAAGCTGCTGACATACCAGGCAACCGCCTGGAGACCTACGTAGCAGACGACCGCCGGAACGACCGCTCCGACCAGCCATAAACCGCGCGGCGTCCGCAGGGCATTGACGAAGGCGATGACCGCCCCGATTACAAGGGCAGCACACACAATCAACAGTCCCGCCAACGTGATGTGCGCGTCCGTATAGGTGATCCCGCCAAACAGCGTGTGCTCATCAAACATCTTTGCGAACCGGCCAAGATATGTGTTAGCGGCAAGGATCAGCAAAAGGAATCCGAAGGCAATCGAGAACCCACGCCAGGGTAAGGTCACGTGACGGCTGAGGCGACCGGCGATCATGCGTGCCCCACCGCTGATAAACACAAAAAAAGCAGCAGCGATACAGATGATCACCACCAGCGTGAGCAGCCATCCGACAATGAGTTGCCAAGCCGGCAGCGCAAAGAGGTAGAAGTTCAGTGGCTTTCCGAAGATCGGATCCACGATGTTGGAGGTCGAAGGCGCATACCAAAACAGCGCCAGCGTTTGCCACCCTGCGGCAATGGTGGCAGCACTGGCGAGCGCAATCGCGAGCGAAGCGACGACCGCGATAAACTTCAATACAGGTGCTACCGGAAGTTTCACCGGCTGTGTACCGATGAAAATGGTATGGCCGTCCGGCAGGTCGTCAAGATGAGCCCGCTTCAGGGCGAGAAAGGATCCGTAGAGAATCAGGAACGTGGCCAGAGCGGCTGCGCCGAACACGCCCCACTCAAGGCTCAACGTCCTCCAGAACACATCCTCGTAGCCGAGCGCCTTGAACCAGAGTACGTCTACGTAATACGACAGGGCCGACCGAGTTGCGAAAAAGAGGATGGCCAAACCGAAGAAGAGTAGAAAGAAACGGCGGCGGCGACCCGGCCTCCCCTGACGCGGCGGTGGCCAGTCAATCGACTGGGACATTGCTCACTCCAATCTATCCGAATGTCATTGTTGATAGTGGAATACTACTCCTCCGTGGATAGGCGTTGATGCCTGATCTATCGCGAATACACAGCGAAGCATGGATACACACCGTATCGACAGAATGGCGGAGCAAACGGCCCCGAGTTTGACCAGAGCTCGCGCCCACCTCACGCCTGTCGCTTCCACGCCTACGGCGATCGGGTCCAGAACGTTGAAGTACGTGTACTTCACCAGTCCAGCGAGTTGCTCGAGCCACACAGCACTCGGAGTCAGAATTTGTGGCCCAGCGGGAACAGCTGATTGATCAGGATCATCCGGCCGCGCCCACCCATCGCACGAATGAGGGTCCCTCGTCTTCGCCCTGTCCGCTTGCCTGTAAGAAGGCTGTACAGTGGACACGAACTTCTATACAACGAATTTCTTCCTCCTGCCTGACCAGGCAGTGCACTCAAACTCACGTGCACGCCCTGACTAACGGCTTACCACAGGATCTTGGCGCCGATCTGAATATGGCGAGACCCGCCAGTTCCAAGCACCGGATTGGAGGGTGATCCCAAATCCGGAGTGAAGATCGCCGTACCGACGGCGCTGGGCACCGACAAAACAGCAGCCAACAACCAGACAGCCTCAAGAACATGCCAGGAACTATAGCAGGTCTGCATGACAGGAATTGTATTTGGCCATCCAGCTAAGAATTGCGGATGCTAGCATTCCAACCGCCGTCTGCGTGCCAGACTCGCCGTTGGAGTGCCCCTAAAAATGGGACAGTAAATAATGGCACTGGCGCGAGAACCGCACGTCTCGCGCCGGCAACTCTAGCGCTGGGATCCCGAGATATCCCGGGATGGAAGCACTCGGCCAAAAACGCACATCGACGCTGCTGCAATCATTGCGGCTGAAGAATTGCGAACCGCTGGCATCAGCACCGAGATCTGTTCTGGCGACGCTTCGAATTTGATGGAACTGTGGTATGGGATCGACAACGTAATTGTAATTGATGCCGTCTTCACCGACTCGAAAGCAGGTATGGTCCATGTGTGGGATGCGCAACATCCGCTGCCACGCTTCAGAACCTCAGTTTCCACCACCATGGATTCGGTGTCGCCGAAGCCATCGAACTTGGACGCGCGCTGGGCAATCTGCCACTGCGGTTCCGGGTTTACGGGATCGAAGGTAAGAGATTCGATATCGCAGGCTCGATCTCGCCCGAAGTGGAACGTGGTCTTGCAGAAGCAGTTCGGCAAATCGTCGTCAAATCGAAGCGGGAAGAATGACAGGAGATCCTGGATACGCCTTGCGTCCACGGGATTATCTCGGAGTAGAGCCAAACTGGGTATTCAAACTGCTTTTCCATGCGGGCTTACGCTACTACGGAAAATCCGAACCGCT
>DAIDGW010000195.1 GCA_027452245.1 Acidobacteriaceae bacterium | reverse complement strand
AGGGAAGCCCTGAACAAGTCCTGCTTCCTGTAAAATTGCAGTTGAGCCAACGACCGATTCGAGGTGCCATGAAACAGATGAGTTTTGCTGCAAGTGAGTACGTCAAGAAACCGAAACAGACCCGGAAGGAACGGTTTCTGCAGGAGATGGAAGCGGTTGTGCCATGGACACGGTTGCTGGCGGTGATCGAACCGTATTACCCCAAGGCCGGGAATGGTCGTCGGCCCTATGAATTGCCGACCATGCTACGCATCCATTTCATGCAACAATGGTTTGGCTACAGCGATGCCGCGATGGAAGAAGCCCTGCATGACGTTCCACTGTTGCGGCGCTTTGCCGACCTGGATGCTGGCGTGGACACTCTGCCGGATGAAACCACGATTCTCAATTTCCGGCACCTGCTGGAACGGAACGGCTTATCGAAGCAGATATTTGCCGAGGTTAACGGACTGCTCATCGAGCAGGGGCTGCTGTTACGGGAAGGCACCACCGTTGATGCCACTCTGATCGCTGCTCCGCCTTCCACCAAGAACCGGGAGGGCAAGCGCGATCCGGCGATGACGCAGACGAAGAAGGGCAACCAATGGTACTTCGGCATGAAGGCGCACATTGGCGTGGATGACCAGAGCGGGATTGTGCATACCGTGGTAGGCACCACGGCCAAGGATTCCGACATGTCGCAATTCACCGAATTGCTGCATGGTGAGGAGGAGCGGGTCAGTGCTGATCGGGGTTACGACTATCCGCAGGTGCATAGGCACCTGCAAGAGACCTTGACGGAAGACTGGGTGGCGCTAAAGAGCAAACCCAACCAGCCCCTCGATGCCTGGATCCGTGGGCTCAACCATGCGATTGCCCGGATACGTGCCATTGGCGAACACCCGTTCCGGATACTGAAACGCCAGTTTGGCTATACCAAAGTGCGATACCGCGGACTGGAGAAGAACACGGCGCAACTGTTCACGCTGTTTGCGCTGGGCAACTTGTACCAGGTCAGGCGAGCGTTACTGGCCTCGGGGGCATAGTCCGCCTGAAAGATGGGAAATCACTGGAAAATCCGGTGATTTGGAAGAAAACTCGCTGTTTCGGACCGGATTCCGATGGAAATCCGTCCCGAAACTGCTTTTGGAGATATGCGGAGCGCTGAATTGATGCTTGTTCAGGGCTTCCCTAGGCCAAACCGTCGGAAATGCGGGGATATCCCGGGACAATCCCGAGCTCCTTTTTCATCCTGGAGTTGTCGAGTCGCCGCGATTCGGCCATGAACGAATACATCGATTCCGGGACAACATTCCTGAGCTCGTCTCTGGGCAGCCGCAGCGGCAAGGGAAGCCCGAACCTTCCCGCCAGAAAATCGAAATAGTCCCCCATTTTCAGCGAAGAATCGTCGCTGACATTGTAGATTCGTCCGTTCGCACCGCATTGCAGCGCCTTGACTGCAACACGCGCGAGATCTTCTGCATGGATATGATTGGTATAAACGTCGTCGGATTCCTGCAGCACAGGCATGGAAAGCCTGGAAAGCGAAATCCTTTCCTTCGAATAAATTCCCGGAACGCGCAGGATGCAGACGGAAATCCCGTTTCTCCTGCCCCATTGCCTGACGTTCATTTCAGCGTCCAGCCGGCGAACGGCGCGTAAAGTTTGCGGATGGGTTGGCCGCGTTTCGGCAACGAGTTCACCGCCGCAATCGCCGTAAACGCCGCTGGTACT
>DAIDGW010000194.1 GCA_027452245.1 Acidobacteriaceae bacterium | reverse complement strand
CACGCTTTCGGGGCCTATCGATCGGCTTTGTGTTTCAGCTTTTCAACCTACTACCTGCGCTTAATGCGGTCGAGAACGTCTCCGTTCCACTGCTCATCAACGGCACGGCTCGCAAAAAAGCGGAAGCACGCGCGGAAGAGGTACTCGCAGCGGTCAGTCTCGGGTCGCGCCTTGACGCCCTCCCGGGCAAGCTCAGCGGTGGCCAACAGCAGCGCGTGGCAATTGCCCGTGCACTGGCGCATGAGCCGAAGCTGATCGTTTGCGACGAGCCTACAAGCAATCTCGATCACGTGACCGGCCGCAGCATGATGGAGCTCCTGCGAGACGTTGCCAAAAGCCCCGACCGGGCGCTTATCGTGGTTACTCACGATCCGCGCATCTTCGAATTTGCCGACCGCATCGCCCGCATGGATGACGGAAAAATTATCGAGGTCCTTGATGGCAGCAATAAGGAGCGTCTGCAATGATGCGAAAATATGCGCTTCCGCTGCTGGCGATCATCGGCCTAGCTGTCGCTGTCGCCATGGTCTTTCGAGGCAACCGAGCCGCCCCGGCCGCTCAGGCCTTCCAGTCGGCAAATGCGCCATTCGCGTCGTATATCTTCGGTCCAGGGATCGTCGAAGCCAGCACCGAAAACATTGCCGTCGGCACGCCAGTCTCAGGCATCGTGACGGCCGTCTATGTGAAGTGGGGAGACCGGGTAAAGAGCGGAGCCCCCCTATTCAAGGTCGACACCCGCGATCTGCAAGCCCAACTCCTTCCAGCGAATGCCAAAGTAAAGGAGGTGGAAGCCCAGGTATTGCCGGCGACCGCCAGAGTAAAGGAAGTGGAAGCCCAGGTATTGCCGGCGACCGCCAAAGTCAACGAGGCGGAGGCAACCCTGGCAAAAGCAGAGAATCGGCTAAGGGTTGGCGGGGGCCTGGAACAGGGCGTCTCGATCAGCGCCGAGGAAATGGCTAACCGGCGGTTCGATGTTGGGATTAATAAGGCGATTCTTGCTTCGGCCGAAGCACAGGTCGTGCAAATCAAGACTCAGATCGCATCAGCCGAAGCACAGGTCGAGCAAATCAACGCCCAGACCGCAACTGCCAAAGCCCAGGTCGAGCAGATCGAGCGCGAAATCGAATTGCGCACAATTCATGCCCCGGTTTCCGGCCGCATCCTTCAGATGAAAACGCGCCTCGGAGAGTACGCCCAGAGCGGCGCCCTTAGCACGCCGTTGATGCTGCTCGGGGATGACGCGAGGTTGCATGTGCGCGTGGACATTGATGAGACTGACGTCTGGAGGTTTCAACCGTGCGCGCCCGCCGTGGCCTCGGTGCGCGGCAACCCGGAGATAAAGACAACCCTGCAGTACGTACGCACCGATCCCGATGTGATCCCCAAAACGCTGCTTACGGGCGATGCCACTCAACGCACCGACACCCGAGTCCTGCAGGTGATCTACAGCTTCGATCCCGCCTCGCTGCTTCTCTATGTCGGCCAGTTGATGGACGTATTCATTGAGGCTGCTCCGATTGCCGGAACGGTCTCGAGACCGCAACAGCCGGCCGGACCTTGCGAGGATGCTGCAAGCCCTAATCGCAACGGGATCAACAGGAGGAAACCCTAGAATGTTGCGGGTCGCGCTGAAGATGCTTATGGGAGACCGCGCGAAGTACGTAGGCTTGCTCTTCGGCATCACCTTCACGTCGTTTCTTGTCACGTTCGCCGGGTCGTACTTCTGCGGTTTTATGACGCGTGGATTTGCTCTTATTTCCGAGAACCCGGCTGCGGACGTGTGGGTAATGGACCCGGCGGTCGAGTCGACCGAGTTGACCATTAACATACCCGACTCGGCGCTGGCGCGCGTCCGCAGTGTGGACGGCGTACTGTCCGCTGTGCCGTTGGCCCTGGCCACCGCGGACGCACGGTTCCCCAACGGGAGATTTCAGTCGTTTCAGCTTATCGGCGTGGATGACGCGACACTCTTTGGGCTTCCCGCGCTGCAAGATGGCGTTTCCCTTACGGTGCTGCGCACTCCGGACGGGGTCGTGGTCGATCCTGGCGGCACCGAGGGCAAACTTCAAACACCTATTTTGAAGGCGGATCAATGGCCGTATGGCCAACCGCATCTCGGCGCATCAGCGAACGAGCCAGCGCCGACAGCCTTCTATCGGTTAATTCCCGATTCCTTCAAGCCGCATTCCGGCGTGCCGACGCGCGAGCTCGCGGCGGGCGACGAGTTGCTGGTGAACGATCGTCGCGTTGTGGTTAGGGCTCGCGCGAAAGCTTTGCCGCGGTTTCCGCCGCGGCCCTTGATATACACCACGCTTTCGAACACCTCGCGCATCCTGCTGCCGGAGAGGCACTTGCTTACATTCGTGCTGGCGAAGGCTGCGCCGGGCGTGGAGCCGCGCGAATTGGCCGCGCACGTCCGGGCACAGACAGGCCTGAAAGCGCGTTCTTCGGACGACTTCAAGGCGGATACGGTCAATTGGTTGTTGATCAACTCCGAAGATGTTGGCGATATGGCCTCGATGATTTCTATAGCCATGTTGGTGGGATTCGGTGTTAGCGGGGTCATGCTCTACATGTTCACGAGCGACGCCCTGAGGCAGTACGCCGTGCTCAAGGCCATGGGCGCAACCTCTGGGCTGCTGCTCGCCATGATTTTTATGCAGTCTGGCCTGTGCGCCCTGCTGGGCACGGGTCTCGGGCTCGGCTTGTGCGCCATCGTTGGCCAGCTCGCGATAGCGGAGTTCGACTATCCGTTCCGCATGATGTGGTTTACGCCGGTCGTCGGAGGCCTGATGGTCTTGCTGGTGAGCATAGTGGCCGCAGCTATCAGCGTCCGCCCGGTGCTGAAGCTTGAGCCCGGCGTAGTATTCGCAGGACGTTAGCTTGCGGGCGCCAGTGGATTTTTACTGGGAGAAACCATCGATGAGGTCAATCGGGAAACGGCTGATTTTTCTTGTCGCGATTTTCTGGTTGACCGGGTGCGCCGTACAGCGCTACACGCCGGTTCCTATCGTTCCCGGCACAACAGCCTCACAGTTTGAATCGCGGAGTCTTGCCGATCCAGGCCTCCGATCCTTTGAGGAAAAGACCCTGGGTCACCCGGTGTCCCCTTGGCCGCCCAAGAGCTGGGACTTGCAAACGCTTTCGCTTGCTGCTTTGTATTTCAATCCGGCGCTGAACTTGCCTCGGGCTCGCGTGGTTACGGCCCATGCGGCCATAGTGACGGCCAGGGCCAAGCCTAATCCCACGATTGATATCGTGCCAGGCATCCCGAGTCCCTATCTGCTTACTCAAGATGTTCTCCTGATGATCGAGACTGCGGGCAAGCGAGAGCGTCGCGTTGAGGTCGCACGGAACCTTGATGAAGCGGCGCAACTCGATCTCGCTGATTCCGCCTGGACCGTCGTGATCGGCGCTCGTCAGGCACTGCTGAATTATCTCGTTGCGTCTCGAACTTTGGAATTGCTTCGGTCCGAGGAGAAGGTTCGCGAGGACCAGGTTGCGATCCTGGAGAAAGTATTGTCGGCCGGGGAAATAACAAGGTTGAATGTG
>DAIDGW010000193.1 GCA_027452245.1 Acidobacteriaceae bacterium | reverse complement strand
GCCTGCCGCGCTCACGCAACCAACGTATCCAAGGCCCATCATAATGACATTTTGCTTGCTCAATTTGCGATCCGATCCTATACCTCGGGGTGAGTTTATCATGAGAGGTAAGCCACGCTCGCATCAGTGGCGCTTCCCCAGGGCAATCGCAATTTGGATAGGAGTCTCGGTCTTTTGCATGCATACTCCACTCATAGAGCAATGTCATCCCGAACAGGGTGAGGGATCTGCGGTTGTTTTTCGGTCATTGCGGCATGGTCAGGTGAAGTCGACCTGTGAAACCGGAGGTCTGCGTGGGAAGTGAACCCGAAAAGCAGCCGCGGATCCCTTGTCGCTCGACTCCTCGGGATGACAGAGCGAAGAGCATGGTTCGCAAAACGTCCGGCGAATTGAAATGCGATTACCCTCGGTGTTTCCCAGCCGGCTGTCGAGGAGGATTGTCCTCATCAATCTTATACTGGAGTCGACCGCACGATGAACAAGAGTGTTAAGGGGAACGAATGAAGGTTCTGCACGTAGTAGGAGCGCGGCCCAACTTCATGAAGGCAGCGCCGGTCTATCGAGCGATCGCCAGGAGCGGCCATGAGCAAACGCTGGTCCACACAGGCCAGCATTACGACGCGCTCATGTCGGATGTCTTTTTCGAGGCACTTGAGATTCCCGCTCCCGATGAAAGCCTGAACGTAGGTTCGGGCAGTCACGCGCAGCAAACAGCCGCCATCATGAGCCGCTTCGAGCCTGTCCTGCTGGCGCATCGGCCAGACATCGTGCTGGTCTACGGGGACGTAAATTCGACCGTCGCTGCGGCCCTGGTCTGCTCCAAGCTCGGCGTGCGCATCGCGCACGTCGAGGCCGGCCTGCGCTCCTTCGACCGCACCATGCCGGAAGAGATCAATCGCCTGCTGACCGATCAGTTGGCCGACATGCTTTTCACTCCATCGTCGGACGGCGACGAAAATCTTGTGCGCGAAGGCATCGCCAAAGAAAAGATCTTCCTCGTCGGCAACGTGATGATCGATACGCTCATCCGCTTCCTGCCGAAAGCAGAGCAACTCTTTCCCGAGCTGAAAGAAAAACTTTCCCTTTCCGGCTACGGACTGGTCACTTTGCATCGGCCCTCGAATGTCGACGACGCGGCAACGTTCCTTCCCATGCTGAAGGTGCTCAGCGAGATCAGTCTTCAATTGCCTCTGATTTTCCCCGTTCACCCGAGAACCAGCCAGCGCTGGGCCGCCGAGCTCAAACAAGCTGGTTCGGGCCTGAGCGTCATCGAACCTCTGGGCTATCTCGAGTTTCTCGCCTTGCAGAAACATGCCCGAGTCGTCATTACCGACTCGGGAGGAATCCAGGAAGAGACTACCTACCTGGGAACACCGTGTCTGACGCTGCGTGAAAACACTGAACGCCCTATCACGATCACGCACGGCACTAACCAGTTGATCGGGCGCGACTGGGAAAAATTGCGCAAGGGTGTCCGTGCCGCGCTTAACGACGACCGCGCACGCAAGACGCCGCCACCGCTCTGGGACGGAATGGCAGCGGAGCGAATCGCCGCGATCCTGAGTCAGTCCGTTCGGCAATAGCATGAACTTTCACTGATCCTGCAACACGGTCTTTTGCGCAGAGAGCGAGCGATGAGCGATCTGAACGTCCTGCTGGTTAGTTATTCATTTCCTCCTGCCGGTGGCACCGGCGTGATGCGCGCTGCGAGCCTCGCCCGCTACCTTCCCCTGGAAGGCATCCGGCTTGACGTTCTCACCACGCGCAATGCATCCGCGGTCGGAACAGACGCGTCGCTGCTCCGGGATATCCCCAGCGATGTGCGCATCCATCGCACCATCACGCTCGACCTTCCCTTCGGCGTCAAAAAGCGGATCAAGAAGCTGCTGATGGGCAGCAAGCCCGCGCCGGCTGCAGCTTCACCCTCGAACACGGCCGCCGGCCAGGATCGCAAGAGCGGAATCGTCAAACGAACGCTCGAAAACATTCTCGTGCCCGACCCACAAGTCACCTGGTACCCGATTCTGACGCGGGCCGCGCGCCGCATCGTAAAGAAGCGCAAAATCGATCTTGTCCTGATCACAGCGCCGCCTTTCTCAAACCTGCTCCTGGTCGAGCGCCTGCGCAAGGAGTTTCCCCGCCTGCCGATCGTTGTCGACTTCCGCGACGAATGGCTCACCACCGCCTTTGAACTTGTCAGCTTCCTCTTCAGCCGCACGGAGCACGCGCAGAAGACCGCCTCCAAAATCGAAGCCGGCACGGTGACAAACGCTACAGCGGTGGTCGCTGTGACCGAAGCCGCGCGCCGCAAGATCCAATCTCGCTATCCCAGCGTGCCGAAAGACAAGTTCCAACTCATCCCCAACGGCTTCGATGCCACCAAGCTGCGCCAGGGATCCTCCGCGTCCCGCTCCGGCGATAAAATCATCGTCACGCACGTCGGCACCATCTACGCCTCGACCGAGCCCACCGCGCTGGTCGAAGCCGTTGAATCGCTGCCGCCGGAGCTGCGATCCCGCTTCCTCTTCCGCTTCATTGGCCACATCGAGGAGCCCCGTTTTCGCGAAGCCATTCTCCGCATGGGAGAAACCGTCGAACTGCATGGCTTTCTCCCGCAGCGCGAGGCGCTGGCCCTGATGGATGAATCGGATTATGTCCTCCTGATCAACCAGGATCCGCTCAACGTCGGCGGCAAGTTTTACGACTACGTCGGCGGAGGCAAGCCCATTCTTGGCGCCGTTCACCCAGAAGGCGAAACGCGCCGCCTGCTCGAAGAGTTGCGGGCTGGCTGGTGGGCTCCCGTCGATGAGGTCAAAGCCATTCGCAAACTCTTCCTCGATGCGGCAGTCCGCGGCAAGGCGCCGTTCGCCGACTTCAAACCAGACACCGACAGAATCGCGCAATACGAGCGCAAGGCGCTGGCGCAACGCTACGCCGCCTTGCTGCACTCCATCGCCCAATCGGCAAATGGGATGCAAAGAAACGAAAACGCATCCGCGACTGGCGGAGGGCCATCCTAGCCATGCTGCGAATCGCCGTCATCACTCGCTACTTCCCCAGTTCCGGCGAGCCCGTGCAGGGCCGGTCGCTCTACGAGACCTTACGCGTCCTCGGCCGCAGCGCCGAAGTCCGCGTCTTCTATCCCAACGCCGCCTATCCCCGGCTCCTCAAGCCGCGCAGTCGCGCCTACGACAAGTTGGACCTTGCCTTCCGTCCGCCGGACGTGAACGTAAGCTACTTCAACTATCCCGCTCTGCCGCTCGTCTCACGGCCCTTGAACGGCTGGATGGCCGCACGGACACTTCTGCCCCACGTTCGCGCCTTTGCGCCCGACGTCG
>DAIDGW010000192.1 GCA_027452245.1 Acidobacteriaceae bacterium | reverse complement strand
CATCAACCGCGAACGTGGCGCCTCACACTATGGCATCTCGCGGACTTTCCGCGTCTTCTTCGATCTGCTCACAATCCGCTTCCTGCTGCGCTACCTCTCGCGTCCACTGCACTTTTTCGGGACGGTCGGGATGTTCAGCATCATGGGCGGCAGCGCCATCGCGGGCTGGATTGCGATGGAGAAATTTGTCCGCCACGTTCCCGTCATGGGCGAACACGGACCGCTGATGATGGCCGCTCTCGGCCTGCTGCTCGGCGGACTCAACCTGCTCGCCATCGGACTGCTGGGCGAGATGCAGGTGCGCCACTACTACGAGCCCAGCCGCCGCGCTCCCTATTCCCTGGATCGCGTCCTGCGTTCGCAGAACGAAGAGCACAGCGTCTCGGAATAAATTCTTCCCTCCTGTGGGATGCCGTTCTGCGGCGCGGCTTGGCGCCGAACGAGGGACTGGAAAAAATGAATGCCGTTGCGGTGGATTACGCTGCCATTCTCTCCGAGTTGTAACCCGAAGTGGTGCGCGATGAACGGCAGAATCAGGCCTGCATCCGCAAGCTTGAGGAATTGACTTCGAAGAAGAAGGCGAGCCGGGCAAAAGCTGATCGATCTCCTCACTGTGCTTGTTGATGAGTATGAAAGTAAGCATCATCCCGTTCCCAAGGTCGCGCCCCGGCAAATCGTGCGGCATCTGATGGAAGCTCACGGCCTTTGCCAGAAGGACTTGATCGACGTGTTCGGAACGGAAAGTATCGTGTCCGACGTTCTCAGCGGTAAACGCGACCTGTCAAAGAACATATACGCCGCCTGAGTGCCAGGTTCCACGTATCCCCGGCAGTGTTCTTCTAAGTGGGGTCTGGTCTGGTTTTGATGTTTCCCCCGAAACCTGGCAGGCATGCGAGATGATAGTGCCCATTTCTGAAATAGATCGAGGATAGGCCAGCCTACGGGCCATCACCTGGTTCCCTCGATTTGCCGGCCCGGCCTAGAATGGATCGATCAAGGAGGATTGTGGGTTGGGGGGCCTCGTCATAGATATCGTCATCGCCTACGTAATAAAGTTCGTCTTGCGCTTACGGCGTGCTTGGGGCAGCGGCAAATGGGAACGCGTGAAAGCCAGAATCATTTCGTCGGAGTTGGGAGGTGGTTATGTGTGGAATTGTCCGACCACGGAGATTGCCTACACCTACAAATTTGCAGGCCAGAAATACAGTGCAATTGACAGTAATCCTTACCTGATTAAAAGCTCGGCACAAGTGGAAGCTGAACGCTTCAAACCGGGCGATACCGCGATCGTGAGGGTCAACCCGAGGGAGCCGCAAAGGTCGGTGATGAAGTGGGTGGACCAGCAGAATGAGATCGTTGGCGTAACACCCTACTTGCTGATGTGAATTGAATCGTAAGGAATGGTCAGTGTTGGTCGAGAAAAGGTCTTGCTCTGCCTCGTAGCAACCGTCCTAGCTTTCTTCACTGCCGGTCTTCATTGTTATCTGTGCCTCTGAGCGCGTCGGTAACTTGGGAACGTTTGCCGCATGCCGTCCGGAGACCGGTGTTCTCATCTCATCTGGTTACGTCATTTACAAAATTGAGCTAGGCAAGAATACGCTCACAATCATGCTTCTTGTGACTGACGTGCTTTGATGTTCGAGTTGCCCACCAAGACAAAAACAGCGCGATATTACCGGCATTAAAAACAACCGCGCCTCTGTAGGTATCGGCGAATAAGAAAGCCAGAAGTACACAACTAGCGGCAATGACTATGCTGGCTCGGTCGAGAGGCGTGATTGCAAGTTTCTTGTGTCCGAACCGAAGGCCCAGGCCGGACATCACAGACGCGCTCGCGAAAAGGACAACCATATACGGTCGAGACACGTGGAAGGCAAGCGGAGCCAGAATGCCCCCAACAGAACGCAATGCACCGTACGCAATGAAGCCAACGAATCCTGCTGCCCAGAACCTCACCGTTATCGCCATTACAACGACACTCGCTATGACTAATCCCCAGCCGAGGAGAAGGTCATGCCAGCCGCGCGCACCGCGAATGAATTCGCTCCCGGCGAGAAATATCACGCCTATTGCGAAGGCCGCCAGAAGTTTCCCGATGATTACAAATCCCGACTTGACCTGCTCGCGAACCGGCCGCTCATCGTGCATATTCACGCCCATATTCTAAAGCAACCCACATCCGATTTCCCTCACGGCCCTTGGCCTTGGCCCTCCGCGCTCGGTCAAAAGCCCACAGCGCTCGTCCTTCACCGGCGTTATAATGCTCCGTTTGCGTCTTTGAGGAGTTTCTACGCATGGAAAAGGCAATCCAATTCGAGTTGCAGTTGGCAAATCGCATGTCCCGTCTGGGCACCGAGACCGCTTTTGAGGTTCTGAATAAAGCGCGAGCGCTGGAGCGGCAGGGAAAAAGCATCATCCACCTGGAGATCGGCGAGCCCGATTTCGATACTCCTGCAAACGTGGTCGAGGCCGGAGTCGACGCGCTGCGCAAAGGCTGGACGCACTACGGTCCGTCGGCCGGATTGCCCGACCTGCGCCAGACCATCGCCGATTACGTCAGCCGCACCCGCGGCGTGAAAGTCAAAAGCGACGAAGTCGTCGTGGTTCCCGGCGGCAAGCCGATTATCTTCTTCACCATCCTCGCGCTGATCGACGAAGGCGACGAGGTGATCTATCCGAATCCCGGATTCCCGATTTACGAGTCGATGATCAACTACGTCGGGGGACGCGCCGTTCCCATCCAGTTGCGGGAAGAGCGTGATTTCTCGTTGGATGTGAACGAACTCGCATCGCTGATCACCGACCGCACCAGGCTGATCATTTTGAATTCGCCGCAAAACCCGACCGGCGGCATTCTTGAGCGCCGCGACATCGAAAAGATTGCCGACATTATTGCCGACCGCAACATCATGGTGATGTCCGACGAAATCTATAGCCGGCTGATTTTCGACGGCGGAGAGCATTTCTCCATCATGTCTTTGCCCGGCATGCAGGAGCGGACGATTCTGCTCGACGGCTTCTCCAAGACCTACGCGATGACGGGATGGCGCATGGGCTACGGCGTCATGCGCGCCGACCTGGCCACGCACATGACGCGGCTGATGACGAATTCCAATTCCTGCACCGCCAGCTTCACGCAGGTGGCCGGGATCGAAGCCATTCGCGGCGACCAGAGTTCGGTGGATCGCATGCGCGACGAGTTCCAGCGCCGGCGCGACGCTTTCGTCGCCGGGTTGAACAAGATCAAGGGGTTCTCCTGCCGCATGCCCAAGGGCGCGTTCTACGTCTTCCCAAACATCACCAAGACGGGATGGAAGTCGAAGCCGCTGGCCGATGCTCTGCTGGATCAGGCCGGCGTGGCTGCGCTTTCCGGCACAGCGTTCGGCGAGTTCGGCGAAGGTTACCTGCGCTTCAGCGTGGCGAACTCGCTCGAGAACCTGCAGCAGGCCCTCACGCGCATCCACGAGTGGACGCAAAGAAATCTGTAATCGGTCGGGGCTACATTCCGTTTCCGCCAGGGGTTTCTATGCCGCCGAAGAAATCGTCTGCGAAATCGAAGTTGCCGAAGGCCAGCCGTCCGCAAATTCCCGGCTACGGGCTGGCTCCGGCGAAAAAAGGATTGTTGCCCTGGTCCTGGGCGGAGCAGCGGCTGGCCAGGACCGTGAATTACTGGATCACGACGGTCCGGCCGGAAGGCGCGCCGCATACCATGGTCGTCTGGGGCGTCTGGCTGGATGGATGTTTTCTGTTCAGCACCGGCGCAGAGACGGTCAAGGCGCGGAATCTGGCGGCGAATCCACGTTGCATCGTGTGTAATGACAATTCCGGCGAAGCGGTGATTGTAGAAGGTATTGCCGAAATCGCCGGCCTGCCCGAGCGCAAGAAATTCATCTCGCCGTACGAGAAGAAATATAAGTGGGACCTCTCGTCGATGAAAGATGACATGCTCTCGATGAAGCAGCCGGTGTTTGCGGTGCGTCCAAAGACGGTTTTTGGGCTGTGGGAAAAGCGCTTCACCGAGAAGTCCACGCGCTGGCAGTTCGAATAGGGCAGTTCGAATCGGATTGAGCGCGGCCGATATCCTGACGACACGCAAGTTCGTTCCTCATGTTCTCCGACCGGACCAACTGGAAGCTTTCCCACAACCGCTACACGCAGGCGCTGGAAGAAGTACGCACGCGGGGCGGGGAAGTTCTCGATCTGACGGTTTCGAATCCCACGCGCGCCGAGCTGCGCTATGACGAAGCGGCGATCTTAAAGGCGCTTTCTTCGCCGCGCATATTCGATTACGATCCGCAAGCCAAAGGACTGCTGGCGGCCCGCGAGGCTGTCGCTGCGTACTACTTTGCGTCGCACAACGTCGCGCTCGACCCCGGGCGCATCGTGCTCACCACCAGCACGAGCGAAGGATATTCGTACGTTTTCCGGCTACTGTGCAATGCCGGCGACGAACTGCTCATTCCCAAGCCGAGTTATCCGCTCTTCGAATTTCTGGCCGATCTGCAGGATGTGAAACTTGTGCCCTATCCGTTGATCTACGATCACGGCTGGCAGATGGATCTGCATTCGATCGAAACCGCCGTCTCCAGCCGGACACGCGGCATTGTGCTGGTTCATCCCAACAATCCCACGGGATCGTACGTGCAACCGCAGGAAGCGGAGTGGCTGAATGCCTTCTGCCGCGAGCACGGGCTGGCGCTGATCGTCGATGAAGTTTTCCTCGACTATGCGCTCGACGGCAAACCGCATGCCAGCTTTGTTCAAAACCGCGGCGCTCTGACGTTTACGCTCAGCGGGCTCTCGAAGATTTCTGCTCTGCCGCAGATGAAGGTTGCGTGGGTCGCGATCAGCGGTAGGGACGAGGCCGTCGAGGCGGCGATGGCGCCGCTGGAAGTGATTGCCGACACCTATCTTTCGATGAACGCTCCCATTCAGTGGGCGACTTCGGCATTGCTGGAACAGCGAAATGCGATCCAGCCGCAGCTCGGAGAGCGGGTCCGCCAGAATCTGGCCGAACTCGACCGGCAATTAGCGCGGCAGAAAAGCTGCGAAAGGCTTCTGCTTGAAGGCGGATGGTACGCGATTCTTCGCGTGCCGGTCACACAATCTGACGAAGACCTCGCGATCCAATTGCTGCGTGAGAGGTCGGTTCTCGTCCATCCCGGCCACTTCTACGATTTTCCACAGGATGGGTGTCTGATTCTGAGCCTGATCACCCCACCAACGGTCTTCGCCAAAGGCATGCACCAGGTTTTGCAGTAAGATGCACTTCGGGTTTTTGCCGAAAAACTCCGCAAGCTACTGGTAAGCAATAGCTTGCCAGAGGTGCCGAGGGCAGTACCCTAAGTACTCTCTAGGTTTCGAAACCGCCATGGTATGATTTCGCATCCTCGAGCCGTAGCTCCCCTTTTACCACCTACTGGCCGAATAAAAACGTGGGGTCTAATAACGTGTTTGCAATCGGGAGTGTGTCTGCCTTAAGGGGTAGGGGCTTGGCTTTTCGTGGTTTGAGCGGCAGGATTCGGCAAGCATCATTCATCTTTGGGCTTACCCTGATTCTGGCCAGCTGTGGCGGGAGTTCTCCGGGCAGCAGCCAGCAAAGCACGATTCCCGCTCCCACCGCCACGCTGAAGGCAAGTCCTACAGTAATTTTTCCCGCGCAACACGTCACGCTCACATGGGCTTCCACGAACGGTACTCAGGGCAGCATCAATAACAATCTGGGAGCGGTCGGCCTCAATGGCAGCACGCAAATCGATCCCTCGGCGACCACGACCTACACCTACACGGTAACCGGTCCGGGAGGCACGGCGACCGCGACTGCTACGGTGACGGTGGATCAGATCACGGTGTACGAAGGAATCGATCAGACGCAAGCCGCAGCGAATCCGGGAACCACCATCAGCGACGACGTAGATGCTAACGGCGCGATCGGCACCAAGCAATATTTGGAGTACGTCAATACGTCGCTCCAGGCCTACGACAAGGCGACGGGAAATCCCGTGTGGGCAACGCCGGAGCCGATTGCAAATCTGTGGCCGAGCGGCAGCGCGTGCAACACCGTCAGCAGTGGCACCAATACGCAGGCCATTCAGTTGGACGTGGATGTCACCTTCGACCGGCTGGCGTCGCGCTGGGTGGTGGGTGCCAAGACTTCTAATGGAAATCCTCCGCAGGGCTATACATTTTGCCTGGCGGTCTCCAGCACCGACGATCTCAGTTCTGCCTCGCTCAAGTGGATTACCTACGAGACCGACCCGGATTACCTGAACAGCGTGCTGGGACAAAATTCATCGAGTGTCACCTATTTCCCCGACTGGCCGAAGATCGCGACCTGGACGGATGCCAGCGGCTCGCAGAGCGCATATTTCGCAACCATGGATTTGGAAGACCCGAGCAATGCCTACACCGAAGTCGGAGTCGTTGCCTGCGCATTCAATCGCACCGATCTCCTGACTAGCGGCACGGGGAGCCAAACCTGCGAGTCGGCCGACAAGTGCACGTGCCAGAATATCTCCGATCTGACTAACCCGACCCTATCGAGCAACGGCACGTACCTGGCCCACAGCCTGATTCCGGCCGATATCGACGGGACAACCGTTCCCCCCGCGGGCAGGGACGAGTACATGGTCAGCATTCTGAATCCTACAATCGTTCCCAGTTCCACCACCTCGAGCAACCTCAATCTTTGGGATGTACACGTGAATTGGACCGTTACTCCCCCTTTCATTACGGCAGTCCAATCCCCGCTGCCGGTGACCACTTTCACACCCGGATGCTATCTCTACGATACGAGCGATCCGACGATTACGAACTGCGTTTCTGAACCCCAAAGCGGAGGCAATCCGCAACTGATCGATTCGGTTGGCGACCGCCTCATGCCGCGCTTCGCCTATCGTAACTTCGGGAGCTATGAGTCGTACCTGATTAGCCAGACGGTTCAAACCGGCCCGGGCACGTCGGGCACCGGCCCCCTGGCGTATCAGACGGGCATCCGGTGGTACGAACTTCGCGACAATGGCGCGGGCGCGCCCACCGTTGATCAATCGGGCACGATCAATCCCGACAGCTCATACTTCCGCTTCTTACCCAGCATTGCGCAAGATAAAACCGGCAACGTGGCCGTGGGCTATAGCGTGTCGAATCCATTCGTCAATCCACAAATCGATTTTTCTTATTGGAACCTTAGCAGCACGGCCACGCCCAACGAACTTTTGATTTTTCAGGGACCCGGTGAAGAAATCACCGCGACGCCACCCTATGCCGGAAAATGGGGATCGTACTCCAGCATGACCGTCGATCCCACCGACGATTGCACGTTCTGGTACGTGAACGAATACTTTGCCTCCGACGACACCTGGCACACGAAATTGACCAACTTCAAGGTTCCCGGCTGCCAGTAGCGGAAGCCAAGCTGGGCAGACCGGCTCACTGGCTGGTCAAAAATGGGTTTGTCTCGCGCTCTTCGCCAATGGTTGTCAGCGGCCCGTGTCCCGGGACTACAATAGTGGCATCCGGCAACGCCAGAACGCTGTTGTGCAGCGAGCGGATGATTTTTTCGAAGGAGCCGCCAGGCAGGTCGGTGCGGCCAATCGATCCGGCAAAAAGCGTGTCTCCCGCAATCAGTTTCTTTTCGGCAGGGAAGTAGAGGCAGACGCTGCCTTCGGTGTGGCCGGGCGTATGCAGAACGCTGGCCTGAAGCGCTCCGGTTCCGATGACGTCGCCGTTCTTGAGATCCTGATCGATCTGAACGTCTCCGGGCGGCGCGACGCCGATCCAGGCGGCCTGCAAGTCGAGCATCTTGAGCAGCGCGTAATCGTTCTGATTCAGCAGGATGGGAGCGCCGGTTGCGGCCCGCAGCTTCATTGCTCCGCCAACGTGGTCGATGTGGGCGTGCGTGATGACGATCTGCTTCGCCTGCAGGTTGTGCTTGCGGAGCAGGGCGAGGATGTCGTCGATATCGTCTCCGGGATCGATCACCATGGCTTCGCGCGTGGTTTCGTCGCCGATCACGGAACAATTGCACTGCAGCGGCCCGACCGGAAGAATTTCGTGGATCATGCTTCCATTGTAAGCAACCAACGAAGAACGGCGCTCCGGCGATCAGACGGCAGCGCGCCGCCTGCAGTAAGGACTTGCAGAATTCCATGCTCTGGCGAGAGAATACGCGCCATCGTGCTCGGAGGTGTTCGTGAAATACCGTCAGCGGGGATATCAGGAGCGGGGTGAAGAAGAGAAGCGTCCGCCGGCAGGGAAGTCCGGTCCGCCGGTTTCGAAAAAGGATCTGACGTTCGGACCGCGTCCGGTGAACATGCCCGGGACGCGGCAAGTCTCGCGTTGCGCCCAATGCGGCACCGTCCTGCAAGGTGTTCCGCCGGACGGCAAATGCGGCAAGTGCGGATTCGAGCTGCATTCCTGCAAGCAGTGCATGTACTTCGATCCGGGCAGCCGCTTTGAGTGCATGCAGCCGATCCAGGAGCGCGTAGCGCGCAAAGACGCTGCCAATCAGTGCACGTTCTACGAAATCCGCGTGACCCGCGAAAAGGAGACATCTACCCCGGCCGCCCTCAAGCCCAGCGACGCCCGCCAGGCGTTTGAGAATCTGTTCAAGAAGTGAAGGGCGTGATTTCCTCTCTCGCTCGACCGGTTCGATAACCGCAGGTGGCCCATTCCAGCCCCGGTTTCGGCTTGCATGGTCACTATGAAACTCGCCATCGAAAGACACGAAGCGCCTGTGGGCACACAGGCGCTCGCTCATCCTGAGATTCAGGTCAGCCTTTTACGAGATTGTTGCCTCCGGGCGCGCTGGCGGCGGAGGGTGGGATTACGCGCGCAGAAAGCGCCGTACCGGAGAAACTCCGTAAACCGCAGTCAGGATCGATCCCGCGGCGACGCCGGTCAGCACTCCTTTCCATTTATAACTGAGTGGTGCAAAGATGGCCGCGGCGGCTGCCGCAGAACCGATCGCTAACCGGATTCTCTCTTCAGTGCCGCTCATCACAAAACCTTTCACAATCATCCTCCTGTTGCGGGGAATTCTTAAAGTACCCATTGAGAAAATTTGGGATCCATGGGCCGGCGTAGGAAGCCGGCACAAGGCTAAGATCTCCGCTGCGTAGTGAAGTTGAGATGATGGCTCCCGCCGCGGGGTTTACTGCGAAAGAGGGGATGATTCCTTCAGGATTGAGAATGCGCCGGCTGCGCTTTCGCGGTGGCGGTCTTCAGTTGATCGAGCAGTCCGTGCAGATCAGGGATGCCCCACTGTTCTACGATTTTTCCGTCGGCCAGGCGAAAAATGGCAACCTCACCGATCCGCACATTCTTTCCGGTGGGAGCGATTCCGGCAAATTCGCCCTCCTGCGTGCCGGTAGAAGTAAACCGGATGACGACCTTATCGCCTTCGGCGATGATGTCATCCACTTTCTCGTTCCAATCGGGAAAGGAACGGCGATGCTGGGCGACCACGTCTTTGATGCCCTGGACGCCGCGCCATTCCGGCCCAACCACGAAATGGCAGACAAAGTCTGGAGAATACAGTTGATCGGCGACCGCCAGATCGCCCTTGCTCCACAGTTCTGCTTCCGAGCGAAGAACCGCCGCTTTGTTTTCGGACAAAGTTCTGGCCTGGCGTGTGGAACATCCGGTCATGCCGGCACACAGCGCAAGCAGTAGAAGTGGTTGAATTTTCAAGAAGATGTCTCCCGGTTCAATGTACATCAAGCCGGACGGGAGGGTGGAGATCTGCGCGATTTCGGGCTTTTTCAAGGTTTCCGTCAGCACTTCGCCACGATCTCAGGGGCTGGCGCAGCCTCGAAATACTCACTAAGTCTCGCGTTATGTAACAGATGAGAGCAATGTACATACATACTAAGATTAACAGAATGGTACACAAGTGACGCTAGCGCGGTTTGCTGCCCATTAGGGCGCTTTCGAAGGTGTGTCTGGCCCTCGGTGGCGGGAAGGTGGGGACGATCGCTCCTGGGGCATTGTAAGCTCCGCAATGGGCATTCTGGACGAGGTATCGATACCTTCGAAGGAGCTTTCTGTCAATGTACGTACAATTATAGAAATACAAAAATAGAGACAAGTGGTACATTCGGGCCGGAATGTGCTTGAGGAGGAAGGGGATGCGGGAGAAGTGGGGGCTATCCTGAACACGTAGAACTGGACGCTAGAAGCTGAGGTGCGTATTAGCGGGGGCATCAAACAGCCCCGGAAGCATAAGAAGCTTATGAACGCAGCTGGCTGTCAATTGAGCCAGGGATTTCCTCCTCGCGTCTTTCGTCGGTGACCTCGTGAAGGCACAACAGGATAGAAATTGAGGCAAGCAGGCCACTGAGTTCGAGGAGAGTTTGCAGCACTCGAAGCACCAGAGTGACCTTTGGTAGTAGAACCCCGATGGGGGCGAGTAGTACGCCTGCAAGCAGCAGGATTACCAACGCCTTTTCTTCCTTCCTCAAAGATCCCCACGCAAGGCTCACCGCTACCCAAAGGAAAGCGCCATAGAGCCCGGCGGTTGCAATTACGACCGCCCAATGCGGGAGCAGTCCTGAGTACAGCGAGATTAGTGAGTAAGGTCGCACCGACAGGAGCGAACGGGTTCCCTGCACGAGAATCCACAGTGTAAGAGCGATTGCGGCAAGAGCACGCGGTTTGGTCGTGACGAGAACGAGACCTGTGCTCGTTGTGGCGCCGCCGCTGGCAAGGGGCGGACCATCGCTATGGGCCGTTATGCCTTCGCGCTCGTTTTTGTAGAAGCGGAACTCCATGACGGCACCAGCACCAACGAGGAGAGCGGGAAGGACTAAAAATGCAAGCGTAGCGGGTTCAAGGCGCAGGCTAACCGGGCGCCAATAGAGCACGAGCAGGCCAAATACGACGAACCACAGTACGCAGGTGCATGATGCAATGATCGCGCATGCCAGGTGGAATGCTTTTGCAAAGCGGTTCATTGCAGTATGCCACCTTACCAGCGAGCGGCTGGCTATGCAACGGCCGTGGCTGAATCAAGGCAGTCGGATCTTTCGCAACTATTCCCTTACGGCTTTTGTGTGGGCCGGATCAGGATCTCGCTCACGAATGACTGGGGAGCCTGGGTCACCAGCATGGCCACGGCATGGGCTATGTCTTCGGAGTGCAGCATCTTGCTGGCGTCCTTGCCGGCGTGAGGGCTCAGTTCGGTGTCAACCGAACCCGGGCAAATCACGCTGACGCGGATCTTGTGCTTGCGCAGTTCCTCGGCGACGGAGTAGCTCAATCCATTCAGCCCCCATTTCGAGGCGGCATAGGCCGCTCCATTAGCGACGGGATTCTTTCCGGCCAATGAAGAGATGTTGATGATATGGCCGGCCTGGGCGCGGATCATCATGGGAGCAAAGGCCCGGATCATGTAGTAAACGCCGCGCAGGTTGGTGTTGAGAATCGCGTCCCACTCTTTGGGATCGAGTTGGTGAAGGGGACTGTTGAAGCCCCCGAGTCCGGCGTTATTGACGAGAATGTCGAGGCGTCCCCATGTACTCTCGATTTTTTTGGCGGCGGCCTCGACCGAGCGCAGGTCGGTGACGTCGCAAGGGAGAATTTCGGCTCTTCCGCCGGCTCTTGCGATGACGTCGGCTGTTGTTTTGAGGCGGGATTCCGTACGTCCGAACAAGAATGTTGTTGCTCCGGCCCCGGCCAGGGTTTTGGCGATGGCCGCGCCGATGCCGCGTCCGGCGCCGGTCACAACCGATACTTGTCCCGCGAGAGGGTGACCATTTTTCATTTTTGCGGTGTCCAATATTGTGCAGTATCACTCCCGTGTTAGTGTGTCATAACCGAAACGAGGTTGGAACCATCCAGGGTTGTATTCCATTGCATCTAAACAATAACGGCTAGGATGAAAGGAAAGGCGCTTGCTTCTGAAGAGCGAGGTACTTATAATCCGGCCAACCGGGAATAAGGGTCAACGGCCTCGTGTGTGTCAGCGGGTCGACCGTTTCCTCGGGGCCCTGCCAGGAAGCCCGGCATTCCAAAGCAGGATCGAGCGTGCAAGTGGTCCAGGCGGAATGCAGTCCTAGTTGGAAGAATCGCACGTTCCTGAAACAGCCAATTTCCCGAAGACTCTAAGGAGCCATACTGATGAAAACGATTCTGGTCACGGTTGTGCTTGGATGTACCATCGCAGCCGTAGGTCAAGCTGCTGCTGCGGCGCAGCAGGCACCAGCCCAAGGACAGTCGTCCTCCTCGCAAGCCCCTGTCATTAAAGATCCTGCGGAGTATAACGCGTACGTCGGAGCGGTTCAGCAGACCAATCCCCAGGCCAAGATCAGCGGTCTGGAAGCATTCCTGACGCAGTATCCCAACAGCGTCATGAAGAACCAGGCGCTGGAAATCCTGATGGCGACGTACCAGCAGATCGGCAATACCCAAAAGACGATCGACACGGCGACCAAACTGGTCAATGCCGATCCCAACAGCGTGACGGCCATGGCGCTGCTCGCTTATATCGACCGGCTCAAGGCACAGGGTGGCGATCCCAATGCGACGCAGGATCTCGCCGATGCCGACAAGTACGGCACGATGGGACTGGCAAAGCTGCCGGACTATAAGTGCGCTGGCAAGCCCGAAGCAGAGTGCCAGAAGCAAAAAGACCAGATGGCACAGATTTTCAATGCGGCGGTGGGCATCTCTGCATTGCAGAAGAAAGATTATCCCGGCGCCATTCAGCATCTGAAGTCGGTCGCCGATGCGACACCGACGGATTTCAGCGTGGTCTATCCGCTGGCATTGGCGTATCTGAGCCAGACGCCGCCGGATTATCTCAACGGCATCTGGTATGCGTCGCGCGCCTCGGCGATTGCGCCGCCGCAAGCCAAGGCGCAGATCGAGAAATATGCCCAGTCGCAATACCGGAAATATCACGGGGGCGACGATGGCTGGACCGACGTGCTGGCCAAGGCGCAGGCGGGCACGACTCCTCCCGCGGACATCGCTACGCTGATCAAGCCCGCTCCGACTCCGGCCGAACAGGCGCACAACATGGTTGGCCAGACCGCTCCGGAGAAGATGGACTTCGCGACTTGGGAGTTCATTCTGAGCAACGGCAGCCAGGCCGATCAGGACACCGTCTGGAACGCAGTGAAGGGCAAGTCGGTGCAGATGCAGGGAACCGTGATCAGCACGACGCCGACACAGTTCATGATCGCCGGCAGTTCCGACGATATCGATGCCAAGAAGGCCGATATCACGCTGAACTTTGATGAGAAGGTTCCGGCGCGGTTGATCCCGAAAGACGGGGCGACGCTCGATTTCCAGGGCACGCCAGACTCTTACACGCCGAATCCGTTCATGATGACGATGACCAAGGGCCTGCTGCTGAAGGCCGCGTCACCGGCCCCTGCCAAGAAGACGGTGCATCACAAGCCTGCGAGCGGAAACTAATTCGCTTAGAGCGTGAACGAAAAGGGCAGCCTGAAAAGGCTGCCCAAATTTTTTGCTCCGGCGGGGAAGGCTGGAGGTATGCGGGTTCCGGAGAGCAGGGCGCGTTCTTAGCGGACGACCTTCTTCTCCAGGCCGAGCGGGCGGGCACTGCGGGGCGGGCGCTTGGTGCCGTCGCGCAAGAGGCGCACGTCGATTTTCAGTTCGGTGATGGTGCGGCTCAGGGTATTGCGGTGCATGCCCAGTTCGCGCGCGGCGCGGCACTGGTTGCCCTTGTTTTCCTGCAGCACGGTCAGGATGAACCGCTTTTTGAACTCGCGCACGCCTTCCGAGTACAGGATGTTGCTGCGATACATCTGGAGAATGAGTGCTTCCAGTTGATCTTTCACGATCGTCTCTCTTTACAGGAATTTTTTGTTCGCCCGCTACCGCGAGGGGGGCGTGCCGTTCAAACTCTGAGGTGCGCGATGAAGCAGGTCCAGTCCCTGATAGAAACGCGCTCGCAGTGGCGACGGAGCCAGCCAGATAGCAGCCCGGCCCACAACCAGAAAATATGGGGCCAGCTGCGACTTTGCCAGCATGTTCGACGTCGGCGTGAACGCTGTCATTCCCATCAGGATGACCGCCACCATCAAGGCACCTTTGAACAGACCCAATACCGCACCCAAAAACCGGTCAAATCCACTGAGGCCGGCCTCTTTCATCAACCAGCGGGCGATCCTGGCCGCAACCCCGAACAGGAGCACAATGCCGAAGAAGATCAGAAGGAAGCCTAAGATCTCCGACACCGTCTCCGAACGCAAAAACGTCGCGAACCATGCCGCCAGACGCTGGTACTGCCAAGCCGCAACAATATAGCCGACAACCAATCCAGCAATGGTCAGGGCTTCGGAAAAGAAGCCCTGGATTGCTGCAGAAACTACATTCAACACAAGTAAGGCAATGATGATCCAGTCTGCCGGGCTCATCCCGCCCTCTCAACCCAGGCCCGGGGTTCAAACATCCAGCTTGCGTCCCGTGAGCTTGGTATAGGCCTCGAGATACTTTTCGCTGGTACGGCGAGCCACTTCGGCAGGCAGAGCCGGAGCGGGCGGCTGCTTGTCCCAGTGAATTTCCTCGAGATAATCGCGCACGTACTGCTTGTCATACGACTCCTGCGACTTGCCGGGCGTGTACTTGTCCGCCGGCCAGAAGCGGGAAGAATCTGGAGTCAAAACTTCGTCGGCCAGGGTGATGCCTTTCGACGTACGGCCGAACTCGAATTTCGTGTCGGCGATGATGATACCGCGCGCGCGCGCGTACGCGGCAGCTTTCTTATAAACCTTCAGCGTGAGATCGCGGAGCACATGCGCGTCTTCGTCGCCAACGATCTTGCACATCTCTTCGAAGGAAATATTTTCGTCATGCCCGGTGACGGCTTTGGTCGCGGGGGTGAAAATCGGCTCAGGAAATGGGTCGGATTCCTTCAATCCCGCGGGAAGCTGAATGCCGCAAACTTTGCCGCTGGCCTTATATTCCTTCCAGGCCGAACCGGAGATGTAGCCGCGCACCACGCACTCCACGGGGAACATTTCGGCGCGCTGCACCAGCATCGAGCGGCCGCGCAACTGGTCGGCATACTTGCGGGCTTCGTTCGGATACTGGTCAACATCGGCGGTCACCATGTGATTGGGAACCACATCGCGCAGGAAGTCGAACCAGAACAGGGAAATCTGCGTCAGGACGCGTCCCTTGTGCGGGATGCCGGTCGCCAGGACATAGTCGAACGCGGATATGCGGTCGCTGGCCACGAACAGCAGGTGCTCGTCGCCCAGGCGGTAAACGTCGCGGACTTTGCCGCTGGCGTGAAGTTGAAGGTCTTGGAAATCGGTGCGTAACAGGACGGAGTCGAGAAGTTGAGAGCTCATGTCTAGATTTTAAAGGCAAGGAGCGAGGCGTATTCTAGCTGCTCCAGAATTTTTGTCAACGGCTCTGATCACATTACAGGAGAGCGGCCAGCGGCGATTTTGCGGAAAATGGTTGACAGAAAGCGCTCGGGCGGAAACCCGCGCCGGTCAAGGACTTTCAGGCGTTTGCGGTGTGGAAAAACTGAGGGAAAAAAGGCCGCAGTTTTTTGCCCTGTGAAAGGGCCGCGGGAACAGGCGGCAAAATCCTGTGCCTTAGCAAAATTCGTTAAGAGTCCGCGGTGCGTCCGGCTTCTACTCAGGCATTGCCGAAGCGTACCGAAACCAGCTTGGAAACTCCCGGTTCCTGCATCGTGACTCCGTAAAGCACGGGAGCGATGCTCATCGTCTTCTTGCTGTGGGTGATGAGCACAAACTGGGTTTGCACGCTCATTTCCTTCACCAGTTCGGTGAAACGGCCGACGTTGGCCTCGTCCAGCGGAGCATCGACTTCATCGAGGATGCAGAACGGGCTGGGGGCATATTGGAAAATGCCGACCAGCAGGGCCAGCGCGGTGAGAGCCTTTTCGCCGCCGGAGAGCAGCAGCACATTCTGCAGGCGCTTGCCCGGAGGAGAGGCGACCACGTCGATACCGCTTTCGGCGCTGTTCTCTTCGTCGGTCAGCTTCATGAAGGCATTGCCGCCGCCGAACAGCTTCTTGAACGTCATCTGGAAATTCTCGTTGATCTTGGCGAACGCCTCTTCAAATTTCTGCCGCGAGACTTGATCGATTTCGCGAATCGTAGCCGTGGTGTTCTCGATCGAGGAAATCAGATCGGTGCGCTGAGTTTCGAGGAAGGCGTGGCGTTCGGCCGTTTCCTTGTATTCCTCGAGAGCCATCATGTTGACCGGACCCATGGACTCGAGCTTGGCCCTCATCTCGCGATAGAGCTGATCTTCGGTCACCAGTTGCTCGCCGGCGACAGTTGCGAGCGTGGAGTCGGCGGTGAGTGCGGCCCGTTCAATTCCAAGTTCATTCAGGCAGGTCTCGGCCATGTGCTGGGCGTCGGACTGCAGCTTGGCGGCGAGCGCAGCCAGTTCGCCGCGACGGTCGCGATCCTGATCGAGAAGCTGGCGGGCGTTCTTCAAGGCGTCGTCAATTTCCGCCAGCCGGGCGCGGAGCTGTTCGGTCTCGAACTGGAGCAGGCCCTCGCGCGCCTGCGCGGCATTGCGCTCGGCATCCAGTTCGCCGCATTGCTGCTCCAATTGCAGGTTTTCGTTCTCGCGCTGCACTTTCTCCGCGGCCGCGGAGTCGATTTGCGTGGCCAGCGTGTGCGTGCGCTCGTCCATTTCGATGAAGAGCGACTCAATTCTTTGCAGAACCGCGGCGGCTGAGCGGTGCCGCTCTTCCAGGGTCGCCACCCGGGCGGCATGCTGGGAGGTGGTCTGGGCCGCCATTTCACGGCGCTGGCGAAGCGTAGCCAAGGATTCCTGCGCGGCCGCGATCTGCTGCTCAATGTGGACGCGCTGCTCCTCGAGCTTTGCGATCTCGGCCTGGCGCGCCTCGATTACGGCGGATTGCTCCGACCGCTCGGACGCGAGCCTGTGGAGTTCCCGTTGAGCGATGTTCATGCGTTCGCTGACGCGGGTCATTTCCGAATCGAGTTGCTGCAACATGTGCCGCGAAGTCAAAACCTGGCTTTCGGCCTCACGCTTCTCGGTGTCCAGGCGCTCGAGCAGGGAAGTGAGCTCTTTGATTTCCCGGCCGAGCGTGAGCACGCGCATCTCTTCCGCGCGCAGGGCCTGTTCCAGGTCTTCCAATTGGCGCAAGACTTCGCGCAGTTCGCGCTTCATCGACAGCGGACCTTCGGCGCGCTGTTTTCCGCCGGTCACGGTCACGTTGTGGAAGCATTCGCCGGATTGCGAGAGGAAGAATGCGTCGGGATTCTCGAGCGCCAGACCCCGGGCAGCGCCGGAGTCGGGAACGATGTAGCCATCGCGCATCTTCGGCAGGATGACTTCCAGAGATTTGCCAAATCCATCGAGCACGCGGATGGTGTGCTTCAGGGGAACGATCGAGGCTGCGGGAGGCGCCGAATGGGCAGCTTCATCGAGGACGAAGGAAAACTTCGCTTGCGCGTCTTCCGGATGCACGAGGAACGTTGCCCGCCCATCGACATCGCTGCGGAGAAGGCGCAAACCTTCATCGGCCGCGTCCCAGGACTTGACCACGATGTAGTTCAGTTCATCGCGCAGGAAATCTTCGACGACGCGCTCGAATTTCGGTTCGACTTCCAGAAAATCGGCCAGCACTCCGACCGGAGCCAGGTTGCCGCTCTGCATCACGCCGGACTGGAAAAGACGGCGCACCGATTCGGTGGAATATCCGTGCTCGGCGATGACCGCCTCGAGGGATCCCTTTTTACCCAGAGCGGTGGCGTATTCGGCGCGGAGGATGTCGAGGTGAGACTTGGCCTGCGTCTCTTCTGATTTCTTGGATTCGATGAGGCGGCGCAGTTGGCTGATCTCTTCGGTGATGCCGTTGACGCGTTGGGTGACGCCTTCGAATTCAAGGGCGAGTTGCCCGCGTTGTCCGCCGAAGGCCTCGACCTGTTGGGCGGCGGTGGCCACTTCAGTTTGGAGCCGGGCGGCTTCGCGGTCGGCGCCCGCCATGCGTTCTTCCGCCTGCGCCAGTTGATTGCGCAACCGGGAGGCTGACGAGACGGTATCGAAAATCAGTACACGAGATTCTTCCTGCTGACGCTCCAGTTCCGCCAGGTTCGCGGAGGCAGCGGTTGCTTCTTCCTGGCAGGCACGCAATTCTGCCTGGGCGGCGGCCAGATCGGCAGCGGCCGATTCCAGGATCTGCCGGTTGCCATCGCGCTCGGCTTCGAGAGCGGTCAGGCGATGGCGCGCCTGGGCGAGTTCGGCCTCGGCGGATGCGGAACGCACCACCAGTTCGGCGCAGCGCTCTTCGTTGTGACGGCGACGGGCGCGGGCGCGGTCGATTTCCATGGCGATCTGGCTGATGCGATCGCGGTTCTCGCGGAGTTCCGCGTCGATGGAGTATCCACGCTGAGTGCGCTCGGCATGCTCGCCTTCCAGTTGCTGCACGGCTTCGGCGCGATGCTGCATTTCCTCGGCCAGCGCATTCAGTTGGGCGTCGATCTCGGCGCTTTCCTGGTCGAGGGCGGCGAACTTGCTGGCCAGTACGACGCGCAGTTTCGCCCGCATCTCGTCGCGGAGCCTGGCATAGCGTTCGGCCTTCGAAGCCTGACGCTTTAACGAATTCATCTGCCGCGTGACTTCTTCGAAGATGTCGTTGATGCGGTTCAGGTTCAGCTTGGCTTCTTCGAGGCGCGCTTCGGCCAGGCGCTTCTTGGTCTTGAACTTGGTGATGCCGGCCGCTTCTTCGAGGATGGCGCGGCGGTCGGTGGGACGGCTGCTCAGAATCTGGCCGATGCGTCCCTGCTCGATGAGAGCATAGGACTCCGGGCCGAGGCCGGTGCCCATGAAGAGTTCCTGGATGTCGCGCAGACGGCAAAGCTTGCCGTTGAGCAGATATTCACTGTCGCCGGAGCGGAACAGGCGGCGGGTGACCACGATCTCGCCCGCCCGGAACTGCTGCTGATTGAATTTGCGCCGCCGGATTTTCAGCACAACATGCGGCCCATGGCTGGCCGAATGGGGCGATTGCTGGGTTGCGGCAGTGATGTTGTGAACCGGCAGGGCAAATCCGGGTTCGTCGTCAGGGAAGGCGACGGAAAGCGTATTGATCTTGTTGCGCGGGACCTCGACTTCTTCGGTCTTGCCGGGCTGCGCATCTTCGACCGCGCGATCGGTGTCTGCGGCATTGCGGGCCCGGATGGCGGCTTCGTCCCAATCTTCAGCGGGATTGTCGGCGGCCTGCGGCATCTCATCCTGAATGTCGATTTCGGTGGGAGCGCTGGCGTCGGCGCCGCCATAGATCTCGGGATCGAGCAGCGTCAGGGAAACTTCGGCCATGCCGGTGGGCTTGCGTTCGCGGGTTCCGGCGAAGATGACGTCTTCCATGCGCGATCCGCGCAGCGTTTTGGCCGATTGCTCGCCCAGCACCCACGAAATCGCATCGGCGATGTTCGATTTTCCACAGCCATTCGGTCCGATGATGGCTGCCACGCCGTCGCCATGAAACTTGAGCTCGGTGCGGTCGCAGAACGATTTGAACCCGAGAATCTGGAGCTTCTTCAGTTTGAGCAATGCAAACTCCTTAAAATGGGCAGCTGGGCATTCTCCGCGAGCGGCCGCGTGAACAGCCGCTTGCGAGTACTGTTTACCAGACGGATTCCTCCGTCGGCGAAAACGCTGCATCGACTTGCGATGCCGAACCGTTTTCCACCCGGGGCTGGACAGGGCGGGCACAAATTGAAGCTACTGTAACGGTCGAATCGGGCCGGGGTCAAGCAATATAACACTATATCTTGTATGACCTTACGCACGACCGCGTTGTATTGCACAGACATTGCAGCAACTGCCCGTAATTGTACTGGAGACGGAAAAGAGGTGGGAAGACCGCGAGAGCAGAATCAGGGTAGCGCACAGGCCGCTTCCCTGCAATGAAGAAACGATGAAAGCCCCCCGGAATGGCAGGTTTGCCTAATTGCACGTGCGCGATGACGAGAATGATCCGAAGATATAAAACGTTCCGCTGTTGTAGCAGCTATTCACACCGGACGCTGGGAAGTTTGCGTCGTAGCAAGCAGGCCCCTGCGTTCCTAAATAGAGATACCCGTTAGCAATTGCTGGAACTGAAAATTTGGTTGCGGGATTGATCGCGTCCGCAGCCGATCCGCCCGGCTTGCAGTCAAGGCTGCTGTACAGCTTCTTCATGTTGTTATCAGAGACGCTGTCCGCATCGAAGGCGTAGAGCCGACCGTTCTGGGCCACGGGAAATGTAGTGCCGTTGTAGCTAAACTGCTGGTTGGCGGGGACAACACTCCCGTCGCTCCATATGGCCCAAAGCAGGGCGTCGTTGGCAGAGCTACCGTTCGCTGAGATGGTGGGAGTGACGCCGTACGGGAACTGCAGTGGCGTTCCTGAAACCGCATAGGCATATGCGCTTGCGGTACTACATGCGGGACTGGTCGAGTTGTGAATCGGCTTGCCTTGCGTGCAGAGCTGGTATCGTAGTAGCTCGCCAGTGTTGGTGCCGGTGTGCTGCGAGCCCATGAATAGCCAACTCTCAACTGTGCTGCCGCCCTTCCAGTAAGCAGGATTGTTGTGAATGATCGGCCCACTCAGCGACAAGCCGCTGCCATTTATGGGATACGTCTGAACGTTGTCGTCGCCGGTACCGCCGCCACTAGTGCCGGAGCACGAACCATCGCCGTTGTAGCCTTTCGGGTTCGACCGATCAAAAAACCACATCCCGCCTTCTTTATCTCCGCTTACCGCAAGGTATGGCCAGGTGATGTCGATCTCGGGAACGAGGGCTACGCCACCCGAGCCAAAGTCGATGTCCCCCGAGGTTCCGCAAGTTGCGCTAGAGCGGTCCAACTGATCGACGGGCGTATATGATCCTGCGACCTGCAGCGCTGGAATGCCCGAGCCGCCGCCATTCGGATTGTTGTACATCTTAATGAAACTGTCCCCCCAATTGGACGACCCGTCGTAGACACCATTTGCCGTGTTGAAATAGGTGTAGTCGGTTCCGGTGCTGTCCGGGCCGAATGCGGGACCGGCGCCATCTTGCCAAATGCCAGCTCCGTCGGCCAGGGTAGCGCCAGAAGACATCTGTAAGCAGAGTGGCGCGGCACTCAGATTGGCTGTGTTATAGCCGAAGATCATCCCGTTCGGTAGCGGGGAGCCGCCTCCGTCCATCATTGAGAAGGCGACGTATAGGTACTTATCGCCTGCGTAGAGCAGGGCAGGGCGCTGAATATGAAACTGAGAAAACGGTTTTGGGTACGAGCATAAGCCCGCCGGAGCAATAGGTTGGCTCTCGAAACTTACACTCAACGTGGTGATGTCGAGGGCATACAAGCGATGATAGTAGGTGGTAGTTGAGCCGTTCACGTACTGTGTTTCGGCGACTGCGTAGAGGGTTCCAGTGGCTGGGTTAACGCCGGTCAGGCGAATTGCTGGTGTCCCGATGACACCGATGACCGGAGCGATGGTCGCGCAGTTCTGCCCTCCCACATTCTGGCATAGTACCGGTGTTTCTCCTGAACCTAGGAGGCTCACCTTTTGCAGCAGCGTGCACTGCGGCGGCGACCCGGACGGGGCTGACGGCGTCCCGGCGAATGCGTAAACGCTGTCGTTCTGTGTCGCAACGTACACGACCGTTTGAGCAGCGCCACCGTTGAATTTCACACTAGTGACAACGAGGGGCTGGCCATAAATTTGCCCGTCGACGTTATAGCTGCAGAATTGCCCGAAGTTGTACCCGGAGATGGAAGTCGTAAGGGCGCCTTCCTTAAGATTCTGCCCTGTCCGATAGAAACAGCCGGCGCAGATAGGAGGGTCATCCTGTTGCCACGAGGTAACGTTCACGAAGGCACCATTGTCCTGAGCAAAACAGAAGTGACCGCAAGAAAGCACGACTAAAAGAAAGGACGCGATGACACCTATCCTCACCATTGCTCCCTCCGATTCGGTTGGTGGTTGCCGCTGATCGCGGGCAACTCTTGTCATCAATACTTGGTTACCGTGTTCTGGTTGATGTTAGTTATCCAGACATGTGCTCCGTCGAACGCCACACCCACGGTCGGCGGTATATGCCACTGGGCGACAAGGGCGCCGTCCGAAGCGCGAATAACTTGCGTGTACAGCGCCCCTGATAACCATAAGTACGCCCCGTCGAAAGCGATGCCATAAGGGCCGTCCGGAGCTGCAAATGTACCAAGAATAGTGCCGTCGCTCACCTGGATTTCGCTCACTGTGCCGGACCCGTTGCCACCCGCGTTCACCACCCACATACTCTTACCATCGAAAGCTATTCCAAGTGGTCCTGAGCCCGTCGCAATTGTCTGCACCTTGGCACCATCGGAGGCCCGCAGCTCCGTGACGGTGCCATCTCCGTAGTTTGTGACCCAAATGTTCGTGCCGTCGAACGCCGCCGCGATAGGGGATACCCCCACCGCAAAAGTCCCCAGCGTTTTGCCATCGCTCACACGCAGCTTGGTTACCGTGTTATCGACGCCATTCGTGACCCAGAGATTCTGCCCATCGAAGGCCATCCATGAAGGGCCGCGCCCCACGGCAAACGTACCCAGCACCGTGCCATCGCTGGCGCGCAGCTTCGAAACAGTCGCATCGTCCTGGTTCGATACCCACACATTAGCCCCGTCGAAGGTCACGCCGTAAGGCGCATGTCCGACCGTGAAGGTGCCGAGTAGTCCGCCGTCGTTCGCCCGGATCTTGGTGACCGTATCGCTGCCGAAATCGGCGGCCCAGATATTGGCCCCGTCAAAGCACAAGCCATAGGGCTGATTGCCGGCGGAAAAATGCAGCGACGAAGCCGCGATATACCACTTCAACTGCGCAATCTTCAGCGGATTGGAAGCGGCTCCCTGGTCGAGCGAGCTTGCCGGAGTACTTACCAGCGGCCGGGCTGTTGCCTTCGTCGCTTGTCCCCAAGACGGAGCGGCCCAGAGTGACACTGAGAGGAAACAGACACCGACAGAACGGGCAGACAGGATCGACACAAATGCCTCCACGTGCGTAGAACGGATCGTAATCAGGGGAAGGAACTTGCTTCGGGCCTGAACCCACGTCAGGCACCGGGTATCGCGCACCGGAACCCTGGCGCCCGAGTTTCACGATGTTGTCACAACTGGAAGCACTGGTCAAGGAGCGGGGCCGGAGAAAAAGAGAGGGGAGGCCGGGTTCACCGGCCTCCCTAAGACTTACTGTTCGTACGCTCCCATATTGATTTGACCATTCGAGTTCACACGCGGATTGCCGGCGTAGTCCAGGACGCCGACCGTGTTGACGCCCAGGTTCGTCCCCGTATTGATTGCCGGAGATCCTGACGCCAGATCGAAGTTGTACGGAGTAGTTGTGATGTTGACGTAGAGCGGGTCGGCAAAAGGCGACTGGGCATCCTGGCCGGACTTCGTCTTGTAGTTGGAATAGCCGGTGATCGCCTTCGCCTGCCAGTCCCATAGGCTGCCCGTCGCGCCCACGCTGTTGTAGTAATCGTTGTAGTTGAGCGTGGCCGGGCTGGGCTCGCTCGAAGTGTAGTCGTAGACGAGGTACTTCGAGGTGAGCGTGTAGCCGTCGAAGATGTTGTTCTCGACGGTGTTGTTGGTGGCATGGAACTGAATTTGAAATTCTCCCAAGCCGCTGCTGCCGTCGGTGCCGTCATCCCAAAGCGAGTTGTTGACGATGACGCAGTGGTCGGTACCTCCCACGGTCTTGGAGTAACCGCCGATCGACAGTCCGACATACAGCGAGTGATAAATGATGTTGTTGCGGAACATCACGTAGCTCGAAACGTGGCCGGAGTGCTCGCTGGCCATCTCGCTCAGATCGGAATCGTGGATGAGGTTGCGCTCGACGATGATGCGCGTGCAGCCGTCGCAGTAATAGGCATCGGCGCCAACCTGATCCTGGTAGACGGGGTTGGTAGTCGAACTGATCTTATAAATCGTATTTTGGAACACCCAGCCGTCGCGGGCCTGGTCGTAGGCTGGATTGGGCGAGACGCCTTCGAATCCGATATTGTCGAGCCCGATGTTGTCGCCGTCGTGCACGAGATTGTTGGTTTCGACGAAGTATTGCACGTTGCCGTCGAAAGAAACGTTTTCGCTGCATCCGGTCGTGTTGTGATCGATTTCATTTCCGCTGAGGGTCAGGTTGCTGATGGCCGCAGGCGCTTGCGTCCCGTAAATCGCGATGGCCAGCGCGTTGGAGGCATTGCAGGTCTTGAGAGTCTGCGCGATGTTGTGGATGTGGTTGTCGAGGATCTCGATGTTGCTGCCGGAGCCTTCGAAATCAATGCCGACCGGAACCTCGCCCTTGGTGGAGCTCTTGAAGTTCCGGATTTCGAATCCCTGGATGATGATGTAGCTGAACGCGCCTTCCAGGCTGAACAGTCCCCTTTCTCCGCGGCCCACGCTCAGTCCGGTTCCATCCAGAACAGGTTTCTGGCCGGGATAGTTGGTGAAGGTGATGTATCCCTGGCTGGCGTTGCCGGAGGATTTCATGGTGACGATCTCGTTGTAGGTGCCGCCTTCGACCTCAACTGTGTCGCCCGGTTGTACTTTGTCAGCGGCGTGCTGGATGGTCCGCCATGGCGCTTTGAGCGTGCCGGGATTTTTGTCGCTGCCACTGGTGGAAACGTAATGCGTGACTCCGGAGCGCGACGGCAACTGAAGGGTGACGGTCGCGGTAGCGGATTTGGTGGGATCGGCCTGAGAAACCGCGGTCACGGATACCGAAGCCGGACACGGCACTTTTGCCGGGCCGAGGAAGATGGCTTCGTTGGAGGTTCCGAGTTCGGTGGTGGAGATGAGCCCGTTGGCGGAGTTTCCGCCGCTGACCCCGTTGACTTGCCACGTGACTGCGATATTGGTGGAACCTCTGACCGTGGCCGTGAAGGACTGTGTGGCCAGCGTCGCCAATGTGACCTGGCTGGGAGAGATAGTGACGCTCACCTGCGCGAATGCGAATGCGGGGAGCAGAACGAGCAGCATGGTGAAGGCAAATTGGGAGATGCAGCCCAATTTTTCTGAGTACCTTGAGAGTTTCATTTCTCCTCCTTACCCGGTCGTGCACCAGGGCGGTGCAGGGTGTGCGGGGTCAACTGTTGCGAACGATTGCGAAATGATGTTTCTATTTATTCCGAATAGGTTCTAATAGTTTCACAGCAGACCACCGGAATGGAGAGTTGTCAATAGGCCAAAAGGCTCCAGCGGGGAAAAGAAAAGCGGAGCAGACCGTTGCCGGTTGCTCCGCCGGATGTTCAGCCAGCTGCTATTTCTCTGCCAGTTTTTCGAAGAACAGGCAGATGGTCTCGATGCCGCGATAGAAGTTCGGGATGTGGAACTTCTCGTTAGGAGCGTGCAGGTTGTCGTCGGGCAGGCCGAATCCCATCATGACGCTGGGGATTTTCAGCACGTCCTGGAAGTCGGTGACGATCGGAATCGATCCGCCGCTGCGGATAAATACCGTATCTTTCTTGAAAGTGTCGTGCAAGGCCTGGGTGGCGGCCTTGATGTAGTGATTGTCGGTGCCGACGACACAGGCCGGCCCTTTGCTCCAGACCTTGATCTTGGTCTCAATGCCTTTGGGCGTGAGTTTCTTCACATACGCGGTGTAGCGCTTCAGGATGTCATCGGGATCCTGGTTTGGCACAAGGCGCATGGAAACTTTGGCCGCAGCCTTTGCGGGAATGACGGTCTTTGCGCCAAGAGCGATGAACCCTCCGGGCATGCCGTGGACCTCGAGCGTGGGACGCGCCCAGGTGCGATAGAGGACGGAGAATCCGGGTTCGCCGGTCAAGACTTTCGATCCGACTTCCTTCTTGCGATATTCCTCTTCTTTAAACGGCAGCTTTTTCCAGGCCTTCAGTTCGTCTTTGGTGGGAGCTTTCACCTTGGAGTAGAAGCCGGGGATCAGAATTTTTCCTTTGGCATCTTTCAGCTTGCTGATGATCTCGATGAGAGCAAAGAAGGGGTTCGGCGCCGCTCCGCCATACATGCCGGAGTGCAGGTCGGTCTTGGCTCCGTAGGCCTCGATTTCGGTGTAGACCAAGCCGCGCAATCCTACACACAGGGTTGGCAGATCGGGTGCGAACAGTTCGGTGTCGCAGACCAGCGCGAAATCGGATTTCAGCTTGGCCTTCTGCTTGCGGACGTAATCGGCGATGGCTTCGCCGCCGACTTCTTCTTCGCCTTCGAAGATGACCTTGACGTTGATGGGAAGCTTGCCGCCCCCGCTCTGCATGAGCGCTTCGAGGGCCTTGACTTCCATCCAGAGCTGGCCCTTGTCGTCCACGGCGCCGCGCGCGTAGATGTTGTTGTTGCGTTCGGTGGGTTCGAACGGAGGCGTGTGCCACTCATCGAGCGGCTCGGCGGGCTGCACATCATAGTGGGCGTACATCAGGACGGTCGGCTTGTCCGCGGCGTGCAGCCAATCGGCATAAATCAGGGGATGTCCCTGGGTCGGAATGATCTCGACATTTTCCATGCCGATGCGTCGCAGTTCATTGGCGACGAACTCGGCGGCTCGTTTGATGTCGGGCTTATGTTCTTCCAGAGTGCTGATGCTGGGAATGCGAAGCAGATCTTTCAATTCATTGAGGAACCGCGGCTGATTACTGCGGGCAAATTCGACTGCAGAAGAGGCCATACATTCATCCTTTCTCGCACAACCACGAGGCTGATCGTGGCGCACACAAAACGCACCAGTATACCGCCGAGGCGGAGAGAATGCTGCCGGGATTAGCGGACGGGAGGGCCGCCACCCCCGAGCCAGAAACGCGACGCGAGAAAGGGCGCTAGGTCGAAGCCGCAGTCCCTGCCGCTAATGACATCGGCCATGATTTGCGCCGTAACGGGAGCCAGCAAGATGCCGTCGCGGAAATGCCCGGTGGCCACAAAATATCCTGGGGTGTCGGTTGCTCCCAGAATGGGCAAGGCATCGGGGGTCCCGGGACGCAGGCCGGCCCAATCTTCCAGGATTTTGGCGTCGTGCAGAGTGGGAATCAGGTCGAGAGCGTGGCGATGGAAATTCTTCATGACCTCGGGATCGGTGCGCTTGTCGAATCCGGCTTCTTCGACGCTCGCGCCCACAAGAATGCGTCCATCGCTGCGCGGAATGATGTAGACGTCGGGGGTGCGGATCACGTGCTTCAGGAACGACCGCGAGGGTGCAGCGAGGCACAGCATCTGGCCTTTGACTGGACGAGTAGGGAAGCGGGACGGTGGGATTTGTCCCGCCCAGGCTCCGGCGCAATTCACGATTTTCTCAGCATGAAAGGAGGTCTTCACCGTGCGTGCGCCGGAAGCGTGTCCATTGGAACTCAGGACTTCTGTGACCTCATCGCCGGAGGAGAAATCCACGCCTAAATGCCTGCATGCGCCGTAGGCGGCATGGGTCAGGGCGCGGGGATCGACACTGCGCTCGCTCAGGAAAAATGCGGGACGATTGTTAGCGGCCAGCGCTGGCTCCAATTCCGAAAGCGGAGCAGGAAGAGCGGAACCCGGAGCATGACTGGGATCCGCAGCGGGGAAGACGATTGCGCCAAAATCGCGCATATCCGGATCAATTCCCGATTCCACCTGCAACTCACGGGCAAATTCCGGATGCATGCCCGCGCTGGCAGTGACCAGCGGCTGCAGGACGGCGGGAGTTTCGGCGGAGGCCTCGACCAGCATGCCTCCGGCAGCGTAGGAGGCTTCGCGGCCAGGTTCGCCGCGCTCGACGACCAGGACTTTCGCGCCGCGTTTGCGCAAGGCGAGGGCCAGCGACAGCCCGATGATGCCGCCGCCAATTACGATGACGTCCCAGGTTCGCATGTCCGCATTGTAAGAGTTTTGCAGAGCGATACACAGTGTGCGTGCGGCGGAGAGCGGAGAAGGCGCGACGGTTGACGCACTTTGGCGCGACCCATAGAATCAAAACAGTCCGCGTCCCGCGGACTGTCGTGCACGCTTGCTGCCCCCTCGTTCAACGGCAGGACAGCTGACTCTGGATCAGCATATCGGGGTTCGAATCCCTGGGGGGCAGCCAAAAACTTCAGGGCTAGAGGCACCCGGCTCCCGAATAGATGGCGATGGCTGCGCCGACCATCTGCCGATTTCTCGCTTCCGAGTTCCGAAAAGAAAACAGCCTTACCTCACCCGCGGGACTCTTATCACATTCGCTCGGCAGTCTCGCAGATTCTGGCAGGCCGTGGGGTGCAGGTCTTTGGTCAGGCAGAAGGAAACAGCGGTGAGATAGTTGTTGCCGCAACTGACCGTCATCTCATTCGCAGAAAATTTCGGATTCTCCCGCAGAAATTCGCTTTTCACTTGCTGCGGGGGAATGGAATCGTTCTCGTTGGGCGCGACGAAGCGCTGCGGAATTTTCACCGACTGGAAGGCCTGGCGCAAGAGTTTGAAGTATGCGTTGGCGTCGAGACCGGTGCAAGTGCCGTGCGTGCTCCATTCGTGGGTCACAAGTCCGGCGTCGGGCATGATGTCTGCCATCTCTCCAGGGTTTGCCAGGCCCGGTGCGGTTGAACAGTTTTCGGGATAACCCTGTACATACTGCGGCCAGAGTCCGTGTACGACGAAGCCATGACGGCCCGACTGGCACTCCGGCTTCTGCGGATGCGAGTAGCAAAATTCCGGCGACCAGGAAAGCGTCAGCAGATAATAGTCGAACACTCCCGGAGTTCCCTGACTCGCCCGGTTGGAGCGGTGATGCCGGGAGGCTTCCACTGCCACGGAGATCAGCGTGAAGAGCAGTAAGAGAGAGAGCAGATTGCGGCGCTTGTTCATGGCGGTTCTGCCGTACGGTGAAGGTGCTCGATCAGGATACAGGGACGAACCCATAATCACCCGCCGAATCTAACGCGTGTATGTCGGCGCCGGACTGGTCGGCGAGCGGAAGTAGTCCCTCCCTTCGCCTTGCGAGGGATGACGCGGCTTGGGCTACTTGTAGATCAAATATCTCTCGCGGATTTTCCCGAACTGCGCCAGACCATCTTCCCAATCCTGCTCGATGCGGCGGGGATCTTCTCCGGCAACGATGGCATTGAACGCTGCCTGGTTCGCCAGAATGTTGATCATGTGGTCGATCTTGTAATCGTTGGGATAGAGCTTCTGCAGCGCCGATGCCAACTCAATGCCGAGTTCCGGCCCATCGAGCGCATTGCGGTCGATGAGCACGATATTCACTCCCCGGCAAAGCTCGCCGCTGTAGATGCCTGATGAGGGAGTAAATGACGTCGGAACGAAGCGCAGTCCGGCGAGTCCACGCGCGTTCAGATAAGCGGCGAAGTCGCGGGCTTTGATCCACGGGGCTCCGACCAGTTCAAACGGGGTGTCGGTGCCGCGTCCGACCGAGATGTTCGTGCCTTCAATCAATGCCACGCCAGTGTAGAGCGCGGCTTCGGTGACGCTGCGCAGGTTGGGCGAGGGATTCACCCATTCGAGACCGGTGGAGTCGAACCAGTCTCCGCGCTGCCAGCCATCCATGGGAACGACGGTCAGTTTCGCGTGAATGCCGCGCTCGGCATTGAACATCTTTGCCAGTTCGCCGAGCGTCATGCCGTGGCGCACCGGAGTTGTCCAATAGCCTGTAAAGCTCTGGCGTCCGCCGTCGGCGACCGGACCTTGTACGAACGCCCCCGTGACCGGGTCGGGACGGTCAAGGACGATGATCTCTGTGCCAGTCTTGGCGGCGGCTTCGAGAAAATATCCCAGCGTAGTTTCGTAGGTGTAGTAGCGCACGCCGGCGTCTTGAATGTCGACGACCACGGCTTCGAGCTGCTTCACCACGTCGAGCGGTGGATGGCGCGCGGCATCGCTGCCTCCGTAAACGCTGTAAACGGGAATCCCCGTGGCCGCGTCGACGGTATTGTTGATGCTGGTGGTGTCGAGCTTTCCGGTGACGCCGTGCTCCGGGCTGAAGATGGCATCGAGCGAGAGCGCAGGAGCTTTGGCGAGCACATCGATGGTGCGGCGTCCCTGGGAATCGAGGCCGGTCTGGTTGGTGAGAATGCCGATGCGCCTGCGGTGATCGGGCGCGGTGAGAGTGTCGAAGTTGTGTTCTTCGAGCACGTCGATGCCGGTTTTGACCGAGCCATTGCGCGCACTCATGCGGCGCTCGGCGCTGAAAGCTTCGTTGTATCCGGTGATAGCTTTCCAGCGCAGCGCCTCTTTTTCGCTGGGCGTGAGAGGCAGGGCCGCAGCCACGGCGGTGGCAAGTTTTGTGCGCAGGCCGATCGCATTGCCCTGGCCCCGGGGATGTACCGAATTCGTCAGCAGGATGATGTAGGTGTCTGTCGTGGGATCGATCCAGATCGATGTGCCGGTAAATCCAGTGTGGCCGTAAGAGCCGATGGGAAAGAGATCGCCGCGGTTGGACGAAAATGGGGAATCGATGTCCCAGCCAAAGCCGCGCAGCACGGACGCGTTGGGCGGAGTTTCGGGGCTGGTCATCTTTTCAATCATTAGCGGAGAAAGAATGCCTTCGCCGCCGTTCAGCAGGGCTTGCGCGAATTTCGCGAGATCATCTGCTGTGGAAAATAATCCGGCGTGCCCGGCGACTCCGCCCATGCGGCGCGAAGTAGGGTCATGCACGACTCCGCGCAGCATGTGATTGTTCTCGTCGTACTGAGTGGGAGCAATTTGTGCGCGCCATGATGCGGGCGGAAGAAAACGTGTGTGCATCATATGGAGCGGCGTAAAAACATTGCGCTGGCAATAGACTTCGAGCGGTTCACCGGAGACGCGCTCCACCAGCGCTCCGAGCATGATGAAATTAATGTCGCTGTAGACGAATGCCGAGCCCGGCGCTTCCTGCAGGGTTTCGGCGAAAGCCATTTTGTATCCGGTATCTTTGCCTTCCCACGGCGCGCTCAGGTCGAGATCGGGAGGGAGGCCGGAGTAGTGGGTCAGGAGTTGGCGGATCGTGATGTCCTGCTTGCCATTCTGTGCGAACTCAGGAAGATATTTCGCCACCGGGTCATTCAGGCGAATCTTGCCTGCCTGCACCAACTGCATCACGGCCGTGGTGGTGGCGATCACCTTGGTCAGCGAGGCAAGATCGAAAACCGTGTCGAGAGTCATCGGCTCGCGGCGAGGTTCAAGCGCGCGATATCCGTAGGCTTTGCGATAGACAACTTTTCCGTTATGGCCGATGACGAGCACGGCCCCGGGGATGTTGTTGTTCGCGATCGCGTCGCGAATGATGGAATCGACGACGGCCAAGCGATTGGGCGCGGCGGCGGGCGGCGCAGGTTTCGGGGTTGTGTCGGCGGCGATCGTGACAGGAGCAAGAAGAAGGCCGACCAGGAAGCGAGAGATCAGAACTCGAAATGGAATCAGCAAATGCAAACTCCAAAATCGCGAATTAAAATGAATGGAAAGATAATCTGACTGTACACATCGCGGCCGCAAGACTCAAGGAACGCGCGTGAAATGCACTACCGGGTGGGTGGTCGCGGCTTTGCCCGCCGGCATAAAATTCTGTTATAAACCGCTCAGGTCAAATCCCAGAACAGCCAAGGCTGCGTGTATTTAATTCACGATTTCGAATCCCAGGACGAGAGATTCCGCCGCGCGTTTTCGATTCTGGAAAACGCGATTCAGGATCGCATCTTTCCGGCGGCTTCCATCGCAGTGACGCACAAAGGGCGACTGGTTGCCCGCAAGGCGTTTGGCAGCCTGGTGTATTCAGAAGGCCGCGGTTTGCCAGAAAACCTGCTGCGAGGTGGGGCTAAAGTCACATCCGAGACGCTGTTCGATCTGGCTTCAGTGAGTAAGGCCGTTGCAACCACCACTGCGGCCATGATTCTCCACGAGCGCGGCTTGCTTGATCTGGAGGCCCCGCTTGCGGGAGTTCTGCCGGAGTTCGTCGCAGAGACGAATGATCGGCGGCGATCCAGCATTACATTTCGGATGCTGCTGGCACACTCGTCGGGACTTCCGGCCTACGAAAAGCTCTTCCTGCAAGCAAATTCGGCGGAAGAATTGATGAATGCTGCTACTCGCTTGCCGCTGGCTGCCGATCCGGAAACGCGCGCCGAATACAGCGACATCGGATTCATTCTGCTGGGAGCCGCGCTGGAGCGTATTGCCGGAGAGCCGCTGGCCAACTTCTGCCAACGAGAAATCTTCGGCCCTCTGTCTATGACGCGAACGGCATTTAATCCCGCGACAGACTTGCGTGGGCAGATCCCCGCCACGGCCGATGAACGCGAGCTTCCGGCCGGTGCTGCGTCGGGGAAGCGCAGCACGTTTCGCCGCCAGATCGTGCAGGGATATGTGCAGGACGAAAACGCGTTTGTGCTGGGCGGAGTCGCCGGGCACGCCGGATTGTTCGCGACCGCCGAAGATGTGGCGCGATTTGCGCAGGCAATGATCGCCGGCGGAGCGCCGATTGTGGGCCGCGAAACCGTGGCTCTGTTCACGCGGAGGCAATCGCACCCACCTGGCACCTCTCGCGCCTTGGGATGGGATACGCCCTCGGCTCCGTCACAGTCGGGAAGATATTTTGGCCCGCGCTCGTTCGGGCATTTGGGATACACGGGAACATCGTTGTGGATCGATTCCGAGCGTGAGATTTCGATTACCTTGCTGACCAATCGCACTTGGCCCGATTGTTCGAATCAGGCAATCAAACAGTTGCGGCCCGCGTTCCATGACGCGGTAATGGAGAGTATTGATTCCAGTCACTGACTCCATTCAAAGCACCCGGTACAATGTGCATTCACTCTCTCGATTCTTTTCTGAAAGGCGAACTCATTCATTGACTCCGAAACAAGGAAGATCCGATCTGCGCGAACTTCGTACCGAGCAGTCCCATCCGACGGCAACCGATCTCGATTGCAAATCTGCTCTGGAAATTGCCCAGGCAATTAACGCCGAAGATGCCACGGTGGCGAAGGCCGTCGAGAAGGCGCTGCCGCAGATAGCGCGCACCATTGATCGGGTTGCCTCCGCCATTGCGCGTGGTGGGCGCCTGATCTATGTGGGCGCCGGCACCAGCGGGCGCGTTGCGGCGCTCGATGCCAGCGAGGCCACTCCCACGTTCAACTTGAAGCCCGGGACGATTCAGTTCGTGATTGCTGGAGGAAACCAAGCGCTGGCGACTCCGCAAGAAGCGAAGGAAGATGACGAAGCGCTGGGACGAGCCGAGATGGCCAAGCGCAGACCCACGAAGAACGACGTGGTCATCGGAATTGCCTCGAGCGGCCGCACGCCGTTTACGATGGCTGCGGTGGCCGAAGCACGGCGGCGTGGAGCCCATACGGTGGCCCTGACCTGCAATCGAAAATCGCCGCTGGAGAAAGCTGCGGGATTCGCGATTGTGACCGAGGTCGGACCCGAGGTGCTGGCCGGATCCTCGCGCATGAAGGCAGGGACTGCGCACAAAATGGTGCTGAATATGATTTCAACTGCGGCGATGACGCGTCTGGGCTACGTCTATGGAAATCTCATGGTGAATGTGGCTCCCAAAAATGAAAAGCTGCGGCAGCGCGCGGTCACGATCATCGAGCAAGCTACCGGCGCCGATGAAGTCGCGTCGAGCGGGGCATTGCGGGTGGCCGGGAACCGTACTCCCGTTGCGGTTGTGATGCTGGCTGCCGGAGTAAGCCGGACCGTCGCCATGTCAGCACTGCAACAGACCAAAGGAAACGTGCGGAAGGCAATCGCGAAAGCAGGGAAGGTGTAGCTGGGGCACAAGCCATTTTGTGAAAATGAGCGACCCAGGCGCGCGGTGTCGCGCCGCAACAAGTCGCAACACTTCGCATGGATCGCCAGATCCTTCGCTGCGCAAGACCGGCCTGCTCTGGATCAAAACCTACGATTGACACTGCGCAGCCAGCTACCGGCGCGGCAGGACTAAGTTGCGATCCAGGCGGATTTCCAGCGCAGTTCCCTTCAGAAGAATCAGATCGTGTCCCGACTCGACAGCATCGTAGGCGCTGTTGGCGGCGCCGTTTCCTGCACCCGAAGCGGCAGCGCGCTTGTCACCATTGTGCACGCCCTGGGCAGCTCCTTCTTCGGCGCCCACGATGACCGCTTCAGCAATCTGCTCTTTCGTCAGCCCCTTGCGGCCAATCTCGCCTTCGTCTCCCATCTGTTGCAAGCCGTGTTCCCCGGGGACGCCGGTGACGGTCGCAATCAGCGGAACCCATCCATGTCCGGTGTCGATTTCGTCGAAACTTAACAACAGGCGGGTGTGAAGTCCGGGTTCGACTGCGCTGATATGGCCTTTGAGCTTTTCGCCCATGGGAATCACGGCCCCGCCGGGAGTCGAGAGGTCTTCAGCTAGTTTGGCGTGGAAACGTTCACCCGCCTTGGCGGTGCGGGTGTCGAGTTTATCGGTAAGTTGGATCAGCGCCACGGTTCCTTGCGGCACAGCATTGGGAGTCGCCTCCGGCGGAGCTGCTTGCTCTTGCGCGCAAACCACTGCAGATGAACAGCATACGAGAGAAAGGATGGCGGCGGCCATCCGCCAACGCCGCAGACGGAAGCTGGACATAAAGTCCCTCGGGGCTTGAGATTGCATGTAAGTAGTTGGATGAGATCAGGAAGGGAAAGTGCTGCCTCTAAAACCCGAGGTGGAGGAATCTTCGATCATGGGACTAAGACCGCGGCGCCATTTCAGGCTGGTCCCATGATCGTGGAAGCATCCACCGAATAGCGTTCAACAGGGACCCTTCCCGTCTGCTGTAAGGGTATAGGACCGGATCCAGGCGCGAGTCCCACGGCGCGATTCTTGCCTGCGCGTTTGGCCACACTCAGTGCCCGGTCGGCAATGGACAGAACGTCTTCGTAGTGGATGGCATTCGGATCGCACAGCATCCACGGGAAGGAAGCCCAGCCGATCGAGCAGGTGCGATGAATCGACTCCCCCGTAGAAAGCTGGAATGGCGCGGAAGCGACGGCTGCGAGCACACGGGATGCCAGGGTTTCGGCATCGCGACGGTCGGTGTAGCGAGAGATAATCAGAAATTCTTCTCCGCCCCAGCGCACCAATACGTCGGAGTGCCGGATCGATGAACTGATGCGGCGGGTCATCTCGCGCAGTACGAGGTCGCCCGCTTCGTGTCCGTAATAGTCGTTCACTTCTTTGAAGTTGTCGGCGTCGATCAGGTAGAAGATCAAGTCGCCGGTGCGCGTTTGCGGATCATCGGCATGCGACCGCAGCGCCTGGCTGACATCGGCTCCGATGCTGAGGGAAAAATAGCGGCGATTGCGCACTCCCGTCAGCGGATCGGTCAGTGAGGCTTCTTCGAGAATCGTGTTGCTCAGCTTCAACTCATGGTTCAGGCGATGCTGTTTCAGGTAGGTGAGGAAAGCCATGGCAAACATCGTTGCCAGTGTCACCAGGATGCGGAAGTGGCGGACCTCCGCCGGGATGCCTTGATCGAACAGGGCAATGATGGCCATGACCGGCAATGAGAGCACCGCCATCATTGCCAATGTTGCCATGCTGGCCGCATAGGTGTCGTCCTTCGAAGGCTGAGACGATGACGCCAATCCCCGTCCCGAAAGCGCGACGGCGCTGAATGCCACAAACGAAGCGGCATACGGGATGTCGTACCAGCTGCCGGTGAAATAGGTGTCGATCTCGATGGCGTAATTCAAGAGGTAAAAGGCCAGCGCATTGAGAATGACGACGGTGAGATACCCGGCATAGAAGCGCTTCCATCGGCCCGAACCTTGCCGCAACAAAACGAACGACACCGAGATCAAGACCAGCGATTCTGCTCCGAACAGCCAGTCGTAGTTGAAGTCGTAAGCCGGCCGGCTCGGGTGAATGTACTGCCACGAGATGATGAAGAAGATGTACAGATAGATCCACCAGACCAGCAGCAGCAGGAAGTCGAGCGTCCCCAGGCGCGTGCTGCGTTCGTTAGGCTGCAAATGCGGACGCAACAGGATTCCGGCCAGCATGGGAACTTCCGCCATAAACAGCAGAATGTCGGCCGGATGCATGGGCGACATCGGCACTCGAAGAACGAGGTCGTAGGCGATCCAGACCCCCTGGTCGCTGAGCCAAAGCGCCCAACCGGCGGCCTGAAGGATCCAGAACCAGCGGGTGCGCCCGCCCGCGGAAGATGCATTCAATGCGAAAGCCAGCAGGGTGGAGAACATCAACAGCGCCGTGATGATATCGCTGCACGCCGTCAGAGGAAGGCCGCGAGGCAGGAAGGCGCACGCGAGCGCAAGCACCGCAACCAAAACGGCTGCAGCGCCGATCCACCAGCGGGATTGGCGCGAAAGCGACAGCATGGTCGTATTCAGGTGATGGGCGGAAAGATCTTCAGCTTGCGTTCCCGCTTGCTACCGCAGTGCAAGAAACGAAAGCCCATACTTTCCGAATCAGCCCAAGCCGTTGCACAAACGGGCGGCATTACCGCGACTAACGGCTGCCGCTGGAATAGGCCACCCGATAAATCTGAGCGTCGATATCTTTACGCAGGTCTTCCCAAATCTTGTCAGGCATTTCGAGAAATATACTGACCACTTCGGGATCGAACTGGCGTCCCGACCATTTTTGAATTTCGGCGCGCGCGGCGGAAAGCGGCTGCGCTGCGCGATACGGGCGGTCTGAAGTAATGGCGTCGAGTGTGTCGGCGATGGAAAAGATGCGCGCCCCCAGGGGAATCTCTTTACCCTTGAGTCCACGTGGATAGCCAGTTCCATCGAAGCGTTCCTGGTGGGCGTAGACGATTTCGGAGGCCTCCGCGAGGAAGGGAATCTTTCGCAGCATCTGGTAGCCGCGGTAGGCGTGCTCCTTCATGATCGTCGTTTCTTCCGCAGTGAGCTTGTCGGGCTTGCGCAAAATAGCATCGGGGATGGCCATCTTTCCGATATCGTGCAGGAAAGCTCCACGGGCGATGACGGCGATCTGCTCGCGCGGCAATCCCATGGCGCGGGCAATGGCAATGGTGAAGGCGGTCACGCGCTTGGAGTGCCCTTCGGTCTCGGCATCTTTGAGGTCGAGCGCGTCGCCCAGCGCCTCCAGCGTGATGTCGTAGGAGCGTTCCAGGCTGGACATGGCGGCCTGCAACTGCTCGGTGCGCGCTTCGACCAGGGACTCCAGATTCATCTGATACGTGCGATTTTCCAGCTTGAGGCGGCGATTCTCGAGGGCGCGGCTGACCGTGGCCAGAAGTTGTTCGCGCTCGAACGGCTTGAGCAGGTAGTCGTAGGCGCCATTGCGGATAGCGGCCAGGGCCACGGAAATATCGTGCACCGCGGTCACCATGACCACGGGCATATCGGGATACTTCTCCTTGGTTCGTTCCAGCAGTCCGATGCCGTCCAGATCGGCCATCATCAGGTCGGACAGCATCAGTTCGAACTCCTCGCCGGAGTTCAGGGTTGCCAGCGCCTCCATACCCGAACCTGCCTGTTTGCAGGCATATCCGGCGCTGGAGAGCATGGAGGCAACGATCTCCCGAATGGCCTCTTCGTCGTCGACAACAAGGATGCGGTCAGGCATGGGATCCCCAGAAGTCTAACGGCGATTGTAACGAAACGGCGAGGTGCCGAAAGTAATCACTCAGGTCCCGAAACTCCATCGAGAAAGCTGCCGACCATGATATTCAGAGGACGGGTGTAGCTACGTCCCAAAGCGCCATGAGCGTTTCCCTCGCTTCCGTCTGGAATACGGCAGTACAACTTGGCTTCAGCAAGCCGACTGCGACCGAACTGGGCTTGCTGGTGCTGCTGGGCGTATTCCTGCTCGCTCTGCGCACCAATCGCGAACGCTACGCGCAAACCTGGACGCTGGGCTGGACCGTTTTCGTTCTGGCGCAGTTGTTAGGCAGCTTCTTCGCCCCGAAAATTCCTGCGGCCTACGTTCCTGTTGCTCAACAGAGCGCACTCATGGTCGCCGTCGGGCTATTCAGCATCGGCGTCTTTCTCTATACGCGCAGTAAAGACCTGCTGCTTCCTGCGGCGGTCATTACCGCAGTACTGGCGCTATTCGCTGCAGTCCGGTTGCTCCTCTTTGCCGACTCCGTTCCTCTGCGCTTTGCGCTTGAGGTCGGATATCGCATCGTGTTGCTGACTTCCGCCTTGGTGCTGCTGCGGGCTCGCCGGGGACGTCTGGAAATCAGTTCCTGGGCGTTTGCGTTCAGCCTACTGTTTTTGCATCTGCCGTGGCCTGGATTTACCGACCGCTTGCCGCAACCGGCATTCGTCGGCGCGGAGATGATTCTGGGCATCAGTTTGCTGCTGATTATCTTTGATGAGGCGCGGATGAGTACCCGGCGACTGGCGGTAACCCAGGCGCTGACTACAGGGGTTGTCAACGCACAGCAGTACGGCAGCATGGTGCAAACGGCCCTGAAGGAATTGAAGCGGCTCACCGGAGTACGGGCGTCATGGTTCCGGCTGATGGAAGGCGGCAATCTGGTCGCGACCCATGCGGTCGGTGTTTCTCCGGACTTCGTGCGCGACGCCGGTTTTGCTCAGGTGACAGACGAAGTGAACCGATTCCTTGACGCCGGTGATCCACAGGTCGTGACGGCCGAAGAGGCGACGAGCGAAAATCTTGAGTGTCTCCAGGCTGCAAAGATTCGGCAGGTGGTCATGCTCCCGGTCACGGGCCGGAAATCGCCGGTCGGCATATTGCTCTTAGGACGCTCGTTTGCCATCAAGTGGACCGAGGACGAATTGCGGTTCCTGCAGGATTGCGCTCGCCAGCTGGCGATTGCAGTAGAAAACTTCCGGCTGCTGGAGCAGGTCTTGCGCTCGCAGCGGCAGTGGATGAATACGTTCGATTCCATCCGCGACATCATCCTGGCGCACGATTCCGATTTCCGCATCCTCAAGGCCAATCAGGTTCTGCTCGAGCATCTGGGAAAATCGACTGCCGATGTTCTGGGCAACAGCTGCGACTCGGTATTGCCCCATGGCTCCGGGGAGTGGAAGGGGTGTCCCTACTGCGCGGCGAACGGAGACGAGGAATTCACCGAGGGCGCCGACCCCTGCTTCGGCGGATTTAGCGTAGTTTCAACCTCGTCGTACTCCGAGCAGGGAGGCGACCGCAAGGGCACCATTCACGTCATCCGCGACATCACCGATCGCCGCTCGGCGGAAGAAAAATATCGGCTGCTATTCGAGCAAGTGCAGGAAGGCGTGTACTTGGCCACGCCCAGCGGGCGCATTCTCGACTGCAACGATGCGCTGGTAAACATGCTGGGCTACAGCAAGCGCGAGGAAGTGCTGGCGTTGAGCCTGGATTCCGATATCTGCGTCGATGCTAATCAGCGCGATGTCTTCCGCAAAGAAATGGAAGCGCACAATTACGTGCGCAATTTTGATGTGACCCTGCGCCGCAAAGATGGAGCGCTGCTGCTGGCTGCGGAAAGCAGCTTCGCTACGCGCGATGCTGCGGGGAATATCGAGCGCTACCAGGGATTCGTCCTCGACGTGACCGAAAAACGCCGCGCCGAAGACGAGATGCGCCGCCGCAATCGCGAACTGAATGCCCTGAACGCGATGGCCGTGGTGGCAACGCAATCGTTTGACCTCGATGAAATTCTGAACCTTACCTTACGGCAAGTGGTGTCGTTGTTTGGGGCCGAGAGTGGATCCGTCTATCTGTCCGACACGGACGCGCCCACCTATCGTCGCCGCGCCGCCTGGGGACCACGGAGCCGGGACAAGTCGCGTCCCGCAGAAATTGCTTTTCCGGATGGATTTGGCAACCTGGTTATGCGCTCGCGAACGGAGGTGATCTCGGCCGAATATCTGCCGCACTTGCCGCCGAATGTCGCCGAGTTCGTCCGCTCGGATGCGGACCGTTCGTGGATCTGGGTGCTCTTCTGGGGCAAGGACAGTCCGATCGGCATCATGGGGCTGTGCAGCCACCTGGGTTACGAATGTTCCAGCAACGAAGAAAACCTGCTGGTCGCCATCAGCAGGCAGTTGGCTACGACGATCGAAAAAGTCCGGCTCTATGAAGAAACCTGCCGTGCCTACGAAGACCTGCGCAAGACGCAGGAACAACTGCTGCAGAGCGAGAAGATGTCGGCCGTCGGCCAGTTGATTGCTGGGGTGGCGCACGAACTGAATAACCCACTGACCGCTATTCTCGGATACGCGCAATTGCTCGAAAGCGAAGGCCTGAACGAACGTGCCCAGGACTATGTCGGCAAGCTCTTCAAGCAGGCGCAGCGCACCCATCGCGTGGTGCAAAACCTGCTGTCGTTTGCGCGGCAGCGTACGCCGCAACGCAATGAAGTCGATCTTCGTAATGTGCTCGAAGAAACGCTGACGCTGCGCGACTACGACCTGAAGATCAACCACATCGAGCTGGAAAAAGACGTTCTTGCCGAAGCTGCCATGGTGGTCGCGGATCCTCACCAGATTGAGCAGGTCTTCCTGAACATCATCAATAACGCGGTGGATGCGATTCTCGAGACCGGGCATCCCGGCAAGCTGAAAATCCGCATGTACATGGACAATGGCCAGGTGTGCACCCAATTCGCCGACGACGGTCCGGGTCTGAAAGATCCGAAACGCATTTTTGATCCCTTCTATACGACGAAGAGTGTGGGGAAGGGAACCGGGCTGGGCTTAAGCATCTGCTACGGAATCGTGAAGGAACACGGTGGCGATATCACCGCGCAAAACGGCAAGTCGGCGGGCGCGATTCTTGAAGTCAGGCTGCCGCGTTCGGCGCAGGCCGTTGTTCCTGAACCGGAACCGGCTGCCGCCGCTCCGAAGAAGCGTGACGGCGCAATCGACGGACGCATCCTGCTGGTCGAGGAAGAGGAGGCCGTCCTCGAATTCGAACGCGACGTGCTGGCGGGTGCCGGAGCCAATGTAGTTACGGCGCGCAAGAGCCAGGACGTAAAAACGCGTCTGCTCTCGGAGCCGTTCGACGCCGTTATCATGAATGGCAGAATGCAGGGTGACTGGAGCGCGCAGGACGGTTACAACTGGATCAAAGAAAATTGTCCCGGCATGGAGAAGCGCGTGCTTTTCACATTCTCCAACGGTATCGAGCAGGGAGACAGCCGGTCGTTCCTGCAGGAGAGCGGCATCCCTTATTTGGTCAAACCCTTCGAAGTTGCCGACCTGATTACGCAGGCGCGCAAGTTGTTGCAGAAGGAACAGGCTGTTGCTGCCTCCGCCGGTTAACGATTCTCTTAAAGATTTTTCTTCAGCGCCGCCAGTAGCCGGCCTATCGCCTTTTCGTTCCGACGATACCAGCGCCATTGTCCCTGCCTGACCGCATCCACCAGTCCTGCCCGGGTAAGAATCGCCATGTGGTGCGAGACCGTTGGCTGGGAGAGCTTGATCTGCTCTTCAATGTCTCCTGCGCAGAGCCCGGAGGACGTCGATCCCGGCATCGCTGGACGCACCTGCGACGAAGCCTTGCTCCTAGCAGGCTGCTTCAATGCAGCCAGAATACGCCGCCGCGTCGGGTCGTTGATGGCGTGAAGAGCGCGGTCGAGAGAGGGATCAGAAGACATAAAACAGATTTAGTAATTGGATAATCTCGTAATTTGGCGATTGAAAACGCCAAGTCAGAAATGAGAACTCAGCACCTCGACAATTACCTAATCACCCAATTGCCAATCACCCAATTATCTTTTCAGGATTGGATTGTATCCATCGCTGATCAGGCGCGAGCGCATGGACTCCGCATCCTTGATGTCGTTGAACGGTCCCACCTGCACGTGGAACAGCTTGTCCGCACCGGCGTTCGCAATGAATGCCGGGTAGTCCTTCTTCTTGAGCGCATCGACCAATGCGTTCGCGTCTTCTTCCTTGCTCACGGCAGCAACCTGCACGAAGTAAGCCGCCGTCGGGAGTGTGACGTTGGCCGCCGGAGCCGTTGGCTGTGCCGGGGCGGTGGTTTGTGTTGCGGATGCCGCGACGGTGGCATCCTGTGTCTTGTCGGTCGCCGGCGTCAGTTCCGGATTTGGATCCTTCTGCTCCACTGCTTTGTAGAACGTCATGGGCGGCTGCTGGCTGGCGCTGGCGGCAGTCGTGTCCGGCTTCGTAGCGGCCGCGGCCGGAGAGCCTGCGGCATTAGCCGTCATGATCGGCGATTCGGTTTTGCGCCCGAGCGAATATCCCAGCCCGAAAAATAGCGCGCAAATGGCGACCAGGCTGAAAAACAGGAACAGCAGCTTGCCCGTTCCCAGTGTGATCTCTGTATCTTCCGACGAAGCCATAGTGATGGTCCTCGATCTACGCCGTTTTGGCGGGGGTGGTCGCTGACGATGGTGCGGCTGCGCCGTCGCCGCCCGCTTTCGCGATTAATTTCTGGATTCCCGGGAAAAAGTCCACCGGCACCGGAAAGATGACGGTCGTGTTCTTCTCTACACCTATCTCGGTCAGGGTCTGCAGATAACGCAGTTGGACGCTGACCGGTTCCTCGGCCAGTAGACGCGATGCATCGACGAGCCGCTGTGCCGCCGAGAATTCGCCTTCCGCGTGAATGATCTTCGAGCGCTTCTCGCGCTCCGCCTCGGCCTGCTTCGCCATGGCGCGCAGCATGGACTCCGGCAAATCCACCTGCTTCACCTCCACATTGACCACCTTCACGCCCCAGGGCGCGGTGTGCTGATCGAGAATGCTCTGCAGGCGCAGATTGATCTTGTCCCGGTGCGCCAGCAGTTCGTCGAGTTCCTGTTCGCCCAGCACCGAACGCAGCGTCGTCTGCGCGAACTGCGATGTCTGGTAAACGTAATTGGAAACTTCCACGACCGCTTTCCGCGGCTCAATCACACGCAGGAAGATAACGGCGTTCACCTTCAGTGTCACGTTGTCGCGGGTAATGATGTCTTGTGGCGGAACTTCGAGCGCTTCCTGCCGCAGAGAAACGCGCACCATACGATCGATGGGCGCAAATACCAGGATCACACCGGGACCCTTGGCAACGTCCAACAGCCGGCCCAGGCGGAAGATAACTCCGCGCTCGTACTCGGCCAGAATTTTGATGGAACTCAGCAGGTAAAGTGCGACAACGACAAACGCAATTGTGCCAAAGCCAATGCCCAGCCCTTCCATGACGCCTCCATGCCCCGGAGCGCTCGACAAACGCTCTTATCGCGGATTGTATAGCAGCCGGACCCAAGCGTCGCGGAATTCGCGCACTCTCGTCATTGCCTGCTTTGATGCGTTTCCCGGTAGAAACTGGCGGCTAAAGCACCGCGTGCGCCGGACTCGGCGGCCGGGTCGCCGTCACCGCTTCGACTTGCAGTGTGAGTCCGTCCACCTGACGGACAATGACGCTACTTCCGGCCGAAATCTCGACCTTGGACATCGCATCCCAAAGCTCACCGTGGATAAAGACTTTTCCCTGCGGTGCTAGCGTGGTTTGCGCGGTACCCATTTCGCCGATCAATCCCTGTGCGCCGGTGACCACTTTATTTCTGCGGGCGCGCAGCGCCACGCTCATGAGAAATGCGGTGATCAGTCCGAGCGGAATGCTCACCGACAACGCAGTCACCAGGTGGACGCGCATTTCCGGAATCGGAGCATCGACCAGCAACAGGCCGCCGAGCGTGAGCAGGACAATGCCGCCGACAGTGAGCACGCCATGCGTGGCAAATTTCGCCTCGGCCGCGAACAGCGCGAATGCGCCGAGTATGAGGCCCAGCGCCGCGAAGCGCGTCGGCAACAGATTCAAAGCGAATACAGCCAGAAGGATGAAGACTACGCCGACGGTTCCGGGCACAACCGCTCCCGGATGGTTGAATTCCGCATACAGCGCCAGCGCGCCAATCGCGAGCAGAATGAAGGCTACATTCGGATCGAGCAGGTACGACAGGATCTGTTCCTTCAGCGTCATTCCAAAAGGAACGACTTTTTGCCCGACCAGATTCAGCGTGACCGTCTGCCCGTCGAAGCGCTTGAGGCTCTTACCCTCCATTTGCGCAAAGAGATTCTCCTGGTTGGTCGCAATATAGTCGATCAGGTGCTGCGAAAGCGCTTCCTGATCGGTAAACGATTTGGAGGCACGCACCGTGCTTTCGGCGACTTCGACGTTCCGTCCGCGGTGGGCGGCCACCGAGCGCATGAGCGCGGCCGCATCGTTTTCCATCTTCTCCTTCATCACGTTATCGATCTTGCCGCCGCCAAGCACCACCGGATGCGAAGCGCCGGCATTGGTGCCCGGGGCCATCGCCGCCACGTCCGCCGATTCCAGAATGAAGAAGCCTGCCGATCCCGCCCGGCTTCCGCTGGGAGCGACGTAGATAACCACCGGCACCTTCGAGGTCGTGATCTTCTCGATGATCTCGCGCGTGGAATCGACCAGTCCCCCGGGTGTATTCATCTCGATGAGCACCGCCTGATCGTTGTTGCGGGCGGCTTTCTCCATTGCCCGCGAAAGATACTCCGCAGTCACGGGTTGAATCGTATTGTCGAGGACGACTTTGAGGACTTGGGCATAAGAGCCGATGGAAAGCAGGCAGAGTACAACCAACCAGGAAAGGATCCGCGCAACCGCAGCCATCTTCATATGCACTCGCGGCAGAACGCGCCGTCGATTCAAGGATACTCTTATCCGATTTTGCGGGTCACGGCATGAATTTCGCTGGCGGCTCGCTCTTCGGCTTCGATGGGAGGCTCGTGGCGCAGGCCGCTCCATCCTGGCAGCTCGGTGCTGCCGGTGATCAGTCGCGCTCCCCGTTCGTAAGTGATATACGACCATGCCCACTGGATAAACACGAGCACGCGATTCTCGAAGCCGATCAGGAAGAAGATGTGGACAAACAACCACATCAGCCACGCGAGATATCCCGAGACGTGCCATTTGCCGAATTGCGCCACTCCGGCGTTCCGCCCGATCGTCGCCAGGCTGCCCTTGTCCCAATAATGAAACGCCGGACGTGAATAGGACTGCGCACGCGCTTGTGCGCTGACTTCTTCGCGAATCAGCTTGGCCGCGAATTCGCCTTGCTGAATCGCCACCGGGGCAACTCCGGGCAGCATGTCCCCATGCTCATCGTTCAGCGCGGCGAGATCACCGATAACGAAAACGTCGGGATGTCCGGGTAAGCTCAGATCGGGCTGCACCGGAACCCTGCCTGCTCGATCAACTTGCACTCCGAGTTGCTTGCCCAGCGGCGATGCTGCTACTCCCGCCGCCCATAGCACTACCGAAGCATTGATCCGTTGTGAATTGATGTCGACCGCTCCTGGCTCCAGCTTCGTGACCAGGCTCGACGTGCGCACTTCCACGCCCAGATGTTCCAGTTGCTTTTGCGCGCTGCGCGAAAGATCTTCCGGATAGGCCGGCAGAATACGTGGCCCGCCTTCGAGCAGCAGGATGTGCGCGCGGCTTGGATCAATGGAGCGGAATTCATGCTTTAACGCGTGCCGGCTGATCTCAGCCAGCGTTCCCGCAAGCTCCACCCCGGTCGGCCCTCCGCCCACCACGATAAAGTTCAGCGGTTCCTGGCCGCGTCCCGCGGCAGCTTGCTTCTCGGCCAGTTCGAAAGCCAGCAGAATGCGCCGCCGGATTTCCGTGGCATCTTCAATAGTCTTGAGCCCGGGAGCGTATGGCTCCCACTCCGGATGTCCGAAATACGAATGTCGTGCTCCGGCTGCGACAATCAGGTAATCGTAAGAGACCGACAATTCCACCGACTGCACCACACGGTGCTCTAAGTCGAAACCCGTAACTTCCGCCATCAGCACTTCGATGTTTTTGCGCTTTCCGACGATGGCCCGGATGGGCGCGGCGATCTCTCCGGGAGAAAGTCCGGCCGTCGCCACCTGATACAACAAAGGCTGGAATGTGTGATGGTTCTTGCGATCCATCAGGGTGACCCGAACCGGCGCTTTGGCCAGTGTTAGTGCGGCATTCAGGCCGCCAAAGCCTGCGCCCACAATGACCACCCGGGGCTGAGCCTTGCTGTTCATCGATTCCCTCTATAAGATTCAGCCCGATGGCAGACGATTCCAGAAGTTTGACCGGGCTTGCGCCGCATGCCTATCAGAGGACAGGGAACCGCCTGCTGATGCCTTCGGTAACCGACATTATTTTCATCGCTCTGATGGGGGTCCTGCTCTTCACCTCGTTGTCAACAAAGCTCCTGAACGATGCCGGAATCGGCTGGCACGTCCGCACCGGGCAAATCATTCTTCGCACCCACCACATTCCGCGAACCGATCCGTTCGCCGCGATCATGCGAGGCAAACCGTGGTTCGCATGGGAGTGGCTCTACGACGCCATTGTCGGAGAACTTGATCGGATTGCGGGGCTGAACGGAGTGGTTTGGTTTAACGCCGTTTTGATCGCTGCGGTTTTCGCCGGTACGTTTAAACTGCTTCTACGCCAAGGAACGAAGCTGTGGGTCGCGTTACCTCTCGTCCTGCTCGCAGCATCGGCTTCGATGGTGCATTTTCTCGCGCGCCCACACGTCGTGAGCTGGTTCATGTGCCTGCTTTGGCTCTGGGTACTTGAATCTGATTCTGAATCGCGGCAGGGAAGAGCATCTCGAGCAATCTGGATTCTGCCGTTCGTGATGGTTCTCTGGGTAAACCTGCACGGCGGATTTCTCATCGCTTTCGTTCTTCTGGGCATTTATCTGATGGACGCTCTCTGGCTGTGGAGCGCCTCCGGCGAACCAGATCGCTTCTGGCGCTTGCTTTGGGCGACCCTCGTGTGTGCGGCGGCTACGCTCGTGAATCCGTACGGGCCAAAATTGCTGACCCATATCCGCGCTTACCTCTCCGACAGATTCTTGATGGATCACATTCAGGAATTTCAGTCTCCCAACTTTCACGGCATCGCGCAAAAGTGCTTCGCCTGGCTGATCCTGATCGCCTTTCTTGCCGTCGCCGTCCGCGTCCGCCAATTGCGGACAATAGATTTCCTGCTTGTGATCTTCGCCATCTATTCCGGGCTCTACGCGACGAGAAACATTCCGGCATCTTCCATCCTGCTGATCTTCGTTGCAGGGCCGCTGCTCTCGGAAGCTCGAATTCAGCGTCATCCTCGGCTGCTGGGCGTTCCGCGGCGAGAAGGTTTCTTTTCCCGCATGAGCGCCGTCGAATCCGGAGCACGGGGGCATCTCTGGATTCTCGCCGCCGTCATCGCGTCGCTGGTGATCGTTCTCCATCAAGGCAAGATTCGCAACGATCAGCTAGTGGATGCGCATTTTGATCCGCACCGATTTCCCGCCGCGGCTGTCGATTACGCCCAGATGCACGAACTTCCGGGGCCAATTCTCGGCCCGGATTTCTGGGGGGGATATTTCATTTACCGACTCTATCCCACCCGCAAAGTTGTGCTCGATGATCGCCACGATTTCTATGGTGCCGAAGAATTAAAGTCGTACCTGAAGTTCCTGCACGCGGAACCGGGCTGGCAAGAGTTTCTGGACCAGAGCCACGCTGGCTGCCTCATTCTTCCGAAAGCCTCGCCGATGGCCACCGTGGCGGCCATCGCCCCCGGATGGCGGACAATCTACAGCGATGACGTCGCGGTTGTGTTGGTGCAGAGCGCGCCGAGATCCTAAGGGCTAGAAGCGGTCGTTCGTATCGATGCCAAACCCGAGAATCGCATTCACTTCGATGGGCTGATTTCCCCGCATCGCCGGACGGAATTTCCAGTTGGGAAGCGTGGCCATCACCTTCGCCGTCATTGCGGCTGGTCCGGGCTCAAGCACGCGAAAGTTTTTCAGATTTCCCGATGCATCCAGCACGCACTGCACCACCATGCGGGCACGAGGAATTCCGGCGGGCAGATCGGTCCGCAGCCCTTGCGGCCCGGTCAGGGTTTCCGGATACGAACGGCTGGCCGATACCGGATCGGCGAATTGCATCACCACCGTTCCAATCGAGCTATCGAGGTACACCGTGTAGTTGTCGCCGGGGAGCTTTCCGTAAAAGTTGAATGCGCCGCCCGAGCGCGACGTAGCCACAATCGTGATGGCCGGTCCCTGCTGCGCTTTCACCGAAGAGCGTCCGGGAGCACCCGAGGCGCCACCGCCGCTGTCGGAGCCAAAGCTCGGCAGGGTGACAATCGTGCTGCCGCCGTTGATGGATACTCCGGGAACCGGTGGAACTCCCGTGGTTCCATTGCCCGCACCACCAGATCCCGTGGTGGGAGAAATCCCGCCGTGTGCACTGGGATCGGAACCGTGTCCGGCTCCAGCATTGCCCGCGCCCGTACTTTCGCCTGCCATTCCGCTGCCCGGGCCGTTTCCGTGTCCAATGCTTTTCCCGCCGCCGTTCCCGCCAATCCCGACGCGATCGCCACCCGCAGGCGACATTGCCAATGAACCTGAACTGCTGCCCGGATTACCCACCTTCGATCCCGGCTGGCTTGAGACTACGACTCCTGCTCCTGAACCGCTGCCGCCTGCCGGTGGGGCCAGAACCGATCCGCTGCTCATGGCTCCACCGAACCCCGCTCCGTTCGTGCCGCGACCCGTTCCTTCGAGGCTTGTGCCTCCGCCTACTGAGGGTGGAGGCGGCACGACATTGTTGGCCAGCTGAATTCGTTGGTGGCGGTCTCCGGCGGAAGCGCCCGTATCTGCCGCGGGCGGCGGCGCAATCACCGACGGATTGGCCGCGCGATACGAACGCCGCGACGATCCCGCTGCGGAAGTCGGCGGGGGTGGAACGACGCTCTGACTCAACTCTGGTCCGGCTGCGCGCGATCCACGGCCATTTGACGTGTTGCTCGATGTTCCAACACTCGGCGGCGGCGGAACTACATTGGCATTCAACGATCGTCCGGCTCCGCTGGAAATCTGCGATGGCGCCGATGGCGGAGGTGGAACCACGGACGGTCCAAAGATTTTTCCGATCAGGCTGCTCATGAACGATCCGCCGCTGGGCTGCGAGGGCGGCGGTGGAACGACACTGCTCGCGACTTGCGAGGCGCCGCTGCTCAGGCGGCGCATGTCCGCCGAATTCGCCGAGGGCGGCGGTGCGATCACCGAAGGCGCCGGAAGCGCGAGCTTGGAATTGCGCGCGGAGACGCGCTCTGGCGAGGAAACTGGTGGGGGTGGCACGACCGAAGTCGCCATCTGCACCGGGGAAGGTGAGAATGGGTCGCGCACATCAGCCGGGGCAGGCGCGATCACCGAGGTGTTTATTCCCGGCGTCACCCGCTCACGCGCCCCGCTCACCGTGGGCGCGGGAGCAATCACCGAAGAGTCCAGCCGCGGCGCTACCGCCCGATGCTCGCCCGAGACGCTTGGAGCGGGGGCCACTACCGCGGCATCGAGTCGCGGTGCCACTAGCGTGTGCTCGTCGGTCACTCTGGGAGCAGGCGCAATGATTGACGAATTCAGCCTCGGAGCGACCAGCACCCGATCACGCGTAACGCTCGGTGCCGGGGCGACAATGGTCGTGCTCAGCGTGGGTGCGGCGCCGCGCGCATCGCCAGAAACCGTTGGCGCCGGCGGCACTATAGAGGTCAGCGTCAAGCCGTCCCGCGTATACTCGCCTGTGACGCTCGGTGCAGGAGCCACAATATTCGCCGCCATGTTTGGCGCGCGCCGCGAAGAGCGCATGCCCTCCGACGGCGGTGGCCCGATGATGGGATTGACCGCCAGCAGGTTCGCGACGGCATCGGTCGAGGCCGGTAGCTTGAGGTTCGGCGCATCCACAACTTTTTCAACCAGCGAGCCACCCCGTGCGACCCGAATTGTCTGCGTCCGGTGATGTGCCTCCTGCCCCCCGGAACGACCCGAACCGCCTGCCTGCGAGCCGCCCAGATCTTCGGTGCGCGGCAGTTCATCGCCCGAGTAATAAATCACATCGTGTCCCGCCGGCGCTGGCGCCACATACGGCCGCATCTCCGCAATCTTTCCCGGAACCACAATCACTACGAACATCAAAAACGCTTCGAGGATCAGCGCCCCGACCATCTTCCTATAAGGAAACAGGCCATAGGGAGCTTCGCCCGCCAGTCGCGCGGTCGAACGCGCCAGCGCCGGGCGAATCGAGGTGCGGAACTCGTCCCAGCGCGACGACCACTCCACCAGCAGCTTGGGAGCGTCGTGCGCCGGCCGGGTCTCAGCCGCATCGTCGAGTTGAAGGACTTCCGCCATCCAGATTCCTGCTGAAGCTCTACGAAATTTCGATCTTATCGCCCAGTTGCGTCCCGGTTCCGGCCACCGTTTCACTCGGAAGTTCCAGCACCGAAGCCGCCCGCAGTTTCACCGGGGCAAAGCGCCAGGGCCGCAGGCCTTGTTCAATATGAATCACAGCGCTATGCCGGTCGAGGTACAGAACGTCGATGGAAAAACGCATGCCCAAAGTATGAACGCCCCGGCAGGGAACGATCCAGAGTCCCGATCCATTACCGAAGTCACTGCGGGAGGTCCCCATTAATCCCCGAAGCCGCGACCAGTGCGTATCCGCAAGCCTGACCTGGCTGGCTACACACACTTGGCGGGTATGGTTGAATGCCCGGCCGGCGAGAGTCTGATGTGTCACGATTCTACCCCGAATACGGCTGTGCTTTTCTTCGACCTATTTGCCGCTTCCCGGTCCCAGTTGCCGGATCAACTGGATCACGGCCGGACCGATGGTCACGAAAATAATCGACGGCAGAACAAAGAGCACCAGGGGAGGAACCATCTTGATGGTTGTTTTGGCGGCCTGTTCTTCGGCTCGCTGCCGCCGTTCCGTGCGGAGGGAATCGGAATGGACGCGCAGCGCTTGAGCGATACTGGTACCGAAGCGGTCCGTCTGTATCAGTGTACCAACGAGAGCGCGAATGTCATCTACGCCGGTGCGATCGACCAGGTTGCGCAGCGCTTCAGCGCGAGGCTTGCCCGCACGCATCTCCAGGTTCACCAGGTGGAATTCGTCGCTGAGATCGGGATGAGCATGGTGCAAATCCTGCCCCACCCGCAATAGCGCCTGATCGAGGGCGAGTCCGGCTTCGACGCAGATTACGGTGAGATCGAGCGCGTCCGGCAGGCCCAGGCGGATGCGCTGCTGGCGGTCGCGAATCATTCGCTTCAGGAAAAATCGCGGCAGCAAAAATCCCAGCGCTGGAATCCCGATCAGCAGCATCGGATTGTTTAGTCCCACGAAGAGGGCGACTCCGGCAAACGCAACCGCACCCATCAGCAAACGCAATCCGAAGTAGTAGTTGACATGCGACGCATCCCGCAGGCCGGCTTGAATCATCCATCCGCGCGTGCGGGAGACGTCTGCCGGAGAGAGGGGAAGCGCCTTGCCAATGGGATCGAGCGCCTGCTCGATGCGCTCTTTCAATGCCGGCTTTTGCTCGACCTGACGCTGCGGACCGCCCAATGCGCGCAGCCGCGCCCCTAATGTCGAGTTCGGCGTGATCAGGGCTGCGCCGAAGGTGAACACCGCCGCAACCACCGTCAGAAATACGATTACCGCAAGTATTGTGGGCAGCATAGTTACACCTGAATCCGGATGATCTTCCGGATCACAAAATAGCCAATCGTCTGTAAGGTGATCCCCACCACCAGTAATGTGTGCCCGATGGGATCCGAAAACAAAGGATGAATGAACGCTGGATCCAGCAACACCATGGCCGTCACAATCACCGGGGGCAAACCCATCAGCAGCGCCATGGTAAGCCTCCCCTGAGCCGTGTAAACCCGCACCTGCCGCTGGATCTTAAAGCGTTCGCGGATCACATAGGAAAGGTTGTCGAGAATCTCCGCCAGATTGCCGCCGGTTTCGCGTTGCAGCATGACGGCGGTCACGAAAAACTTCACGTCCACCAGCGGCATGCGGTCCGTCAGGTTCATGAGCGCATCGCGCACCGGCATGCCGAATTTCTGTTCTTCATACAGCTTGCGGAATTCTCCCGCCACCGGCTCGGAAATTTCGTCAGAAATCATTTCCAGTGCGGTGGTGAAGGCATGTCCGGCGCGGACCGCTCGGGCCAGAGTGTCGATCGCTTCGGGAAACAGTTCCTCGAACTTTTCGAAGCGTTTGGTGCGCCGGTAGGAAATATAAAAATAGGGAAGCATGAAGCCCAGCAGCATCGCTGCCCAGGCGATCGCGGGATTGCCCTTGCTGACAATGAAGCTCATCACGCCCAATCCGACGCCGGTGAAGACGCACAAGCCCAGAAAATTTCCGGCGCGCATCTTCAATCCGCCCTGGGCCATGATTTTCTGGATGGCCGTCACCCGCTCGTAACGACGCAATAGCGTATCGAGCGCGGGAATGTTGCTGAGTTGTTCGTCGCGCAGCAGCGCCAGTTCTTCTTCCGGGGCACGCTCGGTGGGTTTTTGGACGTTGGCCAGGCGTTCTTTAATCAGGCGCGCGCGTGCGCTGCGCTGATTGAGCAGCGTGCCGATGGCGAATGCCGCCACTGCGACCACGACGAAAACGACGAATGCGATGAGAGTTGCCATTAGACTTCGGTCCTGGTTTCGAATAATGCCGGCCGCAGCCGCGCTCCCGCCGTGGCCAGCCGTTCGGCAAACGTAGGCCGGAGACCGGTGGCGCGAAACGCTCCCCGTACTTTGCCATTCTCGTCAATTCCGGTTCGATCAAATTCGAAAATGTCCTGCAGGGTCGCCGAATCCCCATCCATCCCCGTGATTTCCGAAACCGTGATCACTTTGCGGGTTCCGTCGGACAGACGGGCGATCTGCACCACCGCATGAATGGCCGCAGCAATCTGCTGCCGCACCGCCCGCTCGGGAATGTTCAGGTTCGCCATCGACACCATGTTCTCCACGCGCGCCAGCGCGTCGCGCGGAGAATTGGCGTGCACCGTCGTCAGCGACCCTTCATGGCCGGTGTTCATGGCCTGCAACATGTCAAAAGCCTCTTCACCGCGGACTTCGCCCACTACGATGCGGTCGGGACGCATACGCAAACTGTTGATTACTAACTGCCGCTGCCGCACCGCTCCCTTTCCTTCAATGTTCGGAGGCCGTGTCTCCAGGCGCACCACGTGCTCCTGCTTGAGCTGCAATTCGGCGGCATCTTCGATCGTAACGATGCGGTCGGAGTTGGGGATATATCCGGAGAGCACGTTCAGCAAGGTCGTCTTTCCTGCGCCGGTTCCTCCCGACACCAGGATGTTCAACCTGCCTTTCACCATGGCTGAAAGCAGTTCCAGCATCGGCTCGGTCAGCGTCTGGTTCTCGATCATCTGGCGCGCCGTGATCGGGTCCCGGCCGAACCGCCGGATCGACAGGCACGGCCCGTCAATTGCCAGCGGAGGTATGATGGCGTTCACGCGCGAACCATCTGCCAGACGCGCATCCACCATGGGCGACGATTCGTCCACGCGCCGTCCCACCCGCGAGACGATGCGCTCGATGATCTGCATCAGGTGAGTATTGTCTTTGAACGACAGCGCGGTTCGTTCCAGTTTGCCCGCGCGTTCCACATAAACCCGGTCGTAGCGGTTCACCAGGATGTCGGAGATCGTGTGGTCTTTCAGCAGCGGTTCGAGCGGTCCCAGACCGAAGATCTCGTCCAGGATTTCCCGCGACAAGCGCTCGCGTTCGGCAAAGCTGAG